>JAGOWL010000120.1 GCA_018060215.1 Pseudoxanthomonas sp. | reverse complement strand
GTGGGCATGGTCGACCAGCGCTGGGTGATGGTCACCGCGATCCTGGTCTCGATCGTGTTCATGCTCGCCTTCGCCGGCCCGATCGGTCGCTTTGTCGAAGCGCACCCGACGGTGAAGGTGCTCGCGCTGAGCTTCCTGATCATGATCGGCCTGGTGCTGATCGCCGACGGCTTCGGCCAGCACATCCCCAAGGGCTACGTGTACACGGCGATGGCGTTCTCGGTGTTCGTCGAGTTCATCAACCTGTGGATCCGCAATCGCGAAACGAAGGCGGCGCGGAGCAGGAACCCGGGCCACTGACCTGCACCCCCGCCCTGGTCGCAGCGCCGACCGCGGGCGGGGTGCCGGGTGACAGCCCCGCTTCAGGCGGGGCCGCTTTTCCACGGATGCAGGTCCGGTCTCCCCGGTTCCTACGCCAGCAGCAGCGGCAGCCAGTGGTCCACCAGCAGGAAGGCGAACAGCGCCATCAGGTAGACCACCGAGTACTGGAACACGCGCATGGCGAAGAACTCGTCCGGCGGATCCAGCAGGCGCCACGCATACCAGAGGAACACGCTGCCCAGCACCAGCGCCCCGCCCAGGTAGAACAGGCCGCTCATGCCGAAGATCACCGGCAGCAGGCTCACCTGCAGCAGCAGCACGGTGTAGAACAGGATCTGCCAGCGGGTGTAGGTGACCCCGTGGGTCACCGGCAGCATCGGGATCAGCGCACGCGCGTAATCCTCGCGGCGGAAGATCGCCAGCGCCCAGAAATGCGGCGGCGTCCACACGAAGATGATCAGCACCAGCAGCAGCGCGTACTGCCAATCCCACGGCCCTTGCATGTTGGTGACCGCTGCCCAGCCCAGCAGCGGCGGCACCGCACCGGCAACACCGCCGATCACGATGTTCTGCGGCGTGGCGCGCTTGAGCCAGCCGGTATAGACCACCGCGTAGCCGATCAGGCCTGCAAAGGTCAGCAGCGCGGTCAACGGATTGACCAGCAACGCCAGCACCAGCATCGAGGCGATGCCCAGCAGCAGGGCGAACACCAGCACCTGCACCGGTCGCAGCGCGCCTGTGGCCAGCGGACGGTGCGCGGTACGCACCATCACCTTGTCGATGCGCTGGTCGATCAGGTGGTTGATCGCCGCCGCCGAGGACGCCGCCAGCCAGATCCCGAACAGCCCGAACACGCTTTCGTGCAGGGGCGGCAGCCCGGGCACGGCCAGGAACATGCCCACCAGCGCGGTGAACACCAGCAACGCGACCACGCGCGGCTTGGTCAGCTCCAGGTACTGCCGCCAGGTCGGGAGGGTCGCGCCGGTCATGCGAGCGGCTCGGGTTCCTTCAGCCGCGCCAGCAGGGTCACCAGCACGAACAGCAGGGCCAGTGCCCCGGCGTTGTGCAGCACCGCCACGGCCAGCGGCAGCGCCAGCTTGACGTTGAGCACGCCCAGCGCGACCTGCACCAGTGCCAGCAAGCCCAACCCCGCGCCCCAAGGGCGCATGCCCGGCAACCGGAACAGGCGCATCGCCAGCCACAGCAGGTAGCCCAGCGCGACCACCGCCATCATCCGGTGCGCCATCTGGATGGCGATCCGCGAGGCGCCATCGAGCACGCCGCCTTCGTAGTCCACGCCGATCCCGCGCCAGAGCACGAAGCCCTCGCCGAAGTCGGTCGGCGGCCACCACTGGCCCACGCAGCGGGGGAAATCCTGGTAGTGGTGCACCGCGCCGGTCCAGCCGCCACCGCCGCAGGCCAGGGCCGCGTAGTTGGCGCTGGTCCAGCCACCCAGTGCGATCTGCACCCCCAGCACCACCACGCCGGCGATCACCCAGCGGCGCAGGCTGCGCGCTTCGGCCAGCAGGATCGGCTGGCCGGTGGCGCGCCAGGCCATCCACAGCAGCAGCGAGAACGTCGTCAGGCCGCCGAGCAGGTGGCCCATCACCACCACCGGTTTGAGCAGCAGGGTCACCGTCCACTTGCCCAGCAGGGCCTGGAACACGATCACCGCCAGGGTCAGTACCGCCACGCTGGCCAGGTCGTGCGCCGGGCCGGGCCCGGACAGCGCCGCCGTGGCCGGTTTCGAGCCCCAGCCGGACCAGCGCAGCGCGGCCATCAGCAGGATCGCTTCGCCGCCGCCGGCCAGGGCAAAGGCCAGGCCGATCTGCCCGTACATGTAGGCCGGGATCGCCGCGGCCACCAGCGCCGAAGCCGACAGGATGATGGCCACCCCGAAGCGGCGCCGGCGTGCGGCCAGCAGCGCCAGCAGCAGCACCAGCACGCCCAGGCTCGCCGCCAGGTGGCGGTGCACCTGCTCGCGCCAGGCCTTGTGGGTTTCGAACGGACGGATCCCGCTGGCCGCATGCGCGGCCACGTCCTGCGAGGCCGACGGCCAGGTGGCGCGGCCGTAGCAGGTCGGCCAGTCCGGGCAGCTCAGGCCGGCATCGGACAGGCGCACGAAGGCACCGAACACCACCACACAGGCGGTCAGGGCCACCGCCAGCCAGGCGATGCGGTGGAAGTGGCGGGCCAGTGCGGGCCGTGCGATCGCGTTCATCGGCGCCTGGGCCTCACTTGAGCTTGAGCAGTCGGGCCACGTCGGTGCGCAGTCCGGCCGGGTCGGCATGCGGCGGGAAGCGCAGCACCACGAAACCGTTGGGGTCGATCACATACACCGGTATCCCGGCCGGATCGTCCGAGCGCGGCAAGGCCGCGCGCAGCGCCGGGTCCTCGCGCAGCTGCCGCACTTCGGGCAGTGCCGGCGCCCCGGCCGGCAAGGCGCCCAGCCACAGCACCTCGACCTTGTCGGCGTTGTGTCCGAACAGCCTCCACACCTTGTCCAGCTCGGCCAGCAGGCGCGCGCAGTCGGCGCTGCAGGCCGGCGGTGGCACCGCCAGGATGCGCCAGGTGCGGGTGGTCGGGTTCCAGTCGTAGGGCCGGCCATCGGCGAGCGCGAGCGTCAATCCGCGCAGGTCGGTCGGTGGCTGCATCAGCTCGCCGTGGTTCTTCAGGCCTTCCGGCATCCAGCCGCTCAGGCGCAGCATGCCGGCACCGAAGGCCGAGCCGAAGAACAGGACGAACAAGGCGATGAGGATCAGGCGCCCGCGGGTACGGCCGGGATCGGCCGTTGCGCCGGTGGCGGCTTCGCTGTTTGGATCGGTCATGGGCGTGATTTTCGCACGTTGCGCCGGGCCCGCGGACTCAGCGGCCGCCACGCAGGCGCCAGGTGAGCAGGGCGGCGATCACCAGCATCGCCAGCGCCAGGGCGAACCACTGCACCGCATAGCCCAGGTGCCGCTCCGGTGGCAGGGTATTGGGCAACAGGTCCAGGTCGCGCGCGTAGCCGATCGGCAGGTCCGGATCCAGCCGCAGCACCCGCGGCGCCAGCGCCGCCACGCCCAGCGCCGGGGCCAGCGCCTGCGGGTCCAGCGCCACCACCAGCAGGCTGCCATCGGCCTGTGCCGCCACCACCGGTGCCACCAGTCCCGGCGAAGGCGGCGGCAGCAGCAGTCCCGCCACCTGTGCCACTTCCGGTGCCGGCACCTGGGGCAGGCGGCGGTCGCCAGGCACCGGCAGCCAGCCCAGCTCCACCAGCACCGGCAGTGCACCTGGCTGCGCCGGTTCGAATACCCGGTAGGCGCGCACGCCGGCCCGGCCCTGGTGGTTCTGGTTGTCCAGCAACACCGCCGGCAACGTGGCAAAACGGCCCTCACCGGCGGCCCAGTCGAAACCGCGCGCGCGCGCCGGATCGGCGGCCAGCGCCAGCGGCTGCCGGGACCGCTGCTGCAGGACCTGGGCCGCATCGTCCAGCAGCGCCTGCTTGGCATGCATGCGCTGCAGCTGCCACATCCCCAGCGACGCGCACACCGCGGCCACCGCCAGCGCCAACAGCCATCCGGCCCACAGCGGCAGTCGACGTGCACTCATGCCGGACGAACCGCTGCCTGCGATAATGCAGCCCATCCCGCCCGCACCCGCCCCGAGGCCCACGCCGTGAACGACTCGCTCAAGACCCTGCTGGTGGTTGCGTTCCTGCTGGTCATCCTCTGGAACCTCGGCTCGGCCCTGTACTACCTGCTGGTGGACCGCGGCCAGAGCAAACGCACGGTCAACGCCCTTACCCGCCGGATCGGCTTCTCGGTCCTGCTGATCCTGCTGATCGTGCTGGGCATCTGGACCGGGGTGATCCAGCCGCACGGCATCGGCCGCTGACCGCCCCCCGGAAACGGCAGGGACGCCCGAAGGCGTCCCTGCCCGCAGCACTGGTTGTCGTCGCCGCGCTTACAGCACGTAGACGAACAGGAACAGGCCCAGCCACACCACGTCGACGAAGTGCCAGTACCAGGCCGCCGCCTCGAAGCCGAAGTGGTTGTCCGGGGTGAAGTGACCCTTGGCGGTACGCGCCCACATCACCGCCAGCATGATCGTGCCCAGCAGCACGTGCGCGCCGTGGAAGCCGGTGAGCATGAAGAAGGTCGAGCCGTAGATGCCCGAGCCCATGGTCAGGTTCAGGTCGCGGTAGGCGTGGATGTATTCCTCGGCCTGGAAGAACAGGAACAGCAGGCCCAGGACCACGGTCAGGCCCAGCCACAGCAGCACCTGGCCGCGGGCATTGGCCTTGAGCGCATGGTGGGCGATGGTCAGGGTGACGCCGGAGGAAAGCAGGATCAGGGTGTTGACCAGCGGCAGGCCCCAGGCCGGGATGGTCTGGAAATGGCCACCGACCTGGTCGGGGCCGGCGGTCGGCCAGGCGGTGGTGTAGCCGTCCCACAGCAGGGCGTTGGTCATGACGCCATCGCCTTCACCACCCAGCCACGGCAGGGCGAACTGGCGTGCGTAGAACAGCGCGCCGAAGAAGGCCGCGAAGAACATCACCTCGGAGAAGATGAACCAGATCATCCCCATCCGGAACGAGACGTCGACCTGGCGGTTGTAGTGCCCGGCCAGCGACTCGCGCACCACCTGGCTGAACCAGTAGAACAGGGTGGCGATCATCATCGCCACCCCGGAGAAGAACAGCCACTTGCCCGGGCCGAAGCCGTTGAGCCAGCTGGCGCCACCGAGCATCAGCGTGAACAGCGAGATCGAGGCGAAGATCGGTGCCTTGCTCTGCGCCGGTACGAAGTAGCGGTCCGTCTGCGGATGGGCCATGGCGTGGGTTTCCGTGCTCGTCAGGGCGCCGCGTGCGGCGCGTTGGTGGATCCGGCCGCGCCCAGTCGCGCGGTCAGGTCCTCGTTCTTGAAGAAAGTGTAGGACAAGGTGATCGTCTTGACGTCGGCCGGCAGGTCGCGGTCGACGATGAATCGCACCGGCATGTCGCGACTCTCGCCCGGCTGCAGGGTCTGGGCGGTGAAGCAGAAGCATTCGGTCTTGGTGAAGTGCCCGGACGCACGCGCCGGCGCCACCGAGGGCGTGGCGCTGCCGACGATGGCGGCCTGGCCCTCGTTGCGCGCCACGTACATCGTCTCGTTCAGCTCGCCGGGCACCACCTGCATGTTCAGCTCGGTGGGATGGAACGCCCACGGCAGCTTCGAGTTCACCCCGCCGTCGAACTGCACGGTGACCGTGCGCGGCTTGCGCGCCGGGTCCGCGGCGGTGGCCGCGACCTGCCCGGGCCCCTGCTCCAGGCGGATGCCGAACACCTTCTCGCAGGCGATCCGGTACAGCGGCACCAGGGCGAAGGTGAAGGCGAACGCGGCCAGCGCCACGCCGGCCAGCTTCAGCCAGCCTGCGTTGCGCCTGGCCGGGGCCTGCATTCCGCTCATGCGCCGAGCACCCCCGAGAGGATGAAGGCCACGTAGATCGCCAGCGCCACCGCGCCCAGCACCAGCGCGGTGCGCACCACGCCCTTGCGGCGCCGTGCGGCCTGGTCCTGGTTGTGGGTCGGTGAGGTCATGCCGCTTTCCTGTTGAATCCCCGCACATGGATGTGCGGGCTCTTCGGAGGGATTCCGATCAATGACTGACGTCGTCGTGGGCCAGGTCGCCGGCCTTGATCACCGGCGGCACCTCGAAGGTGTGGTGCGGCGCCGGCGATGGCACCGTCCACTCCAGGCCACGCGCGCCTTCCCAGGCGCGGGCGTCGGCCTTGGCGCCGCTGCGCAGCGAGGACCACAGGATCGCGGCCATCATGAACGGGGTGACGAACATGCCGAACGCGCCGATCGAGCTCACCAGGTTCCAGTCGGCGAACACCACGTTGTAGTCCGGGATGCGGCGCGGCATGCCGGCCAGGCCGAGGAAGTGCTGCGGGAAGAACAACAGGTTGGAGAACACCATCGTCCACCAGAAATGCACCTTGGCCGCCTTCTCGCTGTACATGCGCCCGGTCCACTTCGGCCACCAGTAGTACACCGCGGCGATCAGCGCGAACACCGCGCCGGTCACCAGCACGTAGTGGAAGTGGGCGACCACGAAATAGGTGTCGTGGTACTGGAAGTCGGCCGGCACGATCGCCAGCATCAGGCCGGAGAAGCCGCCGATGGAGAACAGGATCACGAAGGCCACCGCCCACAGCATCGGCGCCTCGAAGGTCAGCGAGCCCTTCCACATGGTGCTGACCCAGTTGAACACCTTCACGCCGGTCGGCACCGAGATCAGCATGGTGGCGAACATGAAGTAGATCTCGCCACCCAGCGGCATGCCCACGGTGAACATGTGGTGGGCCCAGACGATGAACGACAGGAAGGCGATCGCCGCGGTGGCGTAGACCATGGCCTGGTAGCCGAACAGCGGCTTGCGGCTGAAGGTCGGGATGATCTCGCTGACCACGCCGAAGGCGGGCAGGATCATGATGTAGACCTCGGGGTGGCCGAAGAACCAGAAGATGTGCTGGTACATGACCGGGTCGCCGCCGCCGGCGGCGTAGAAGAAGCTGGTGCCGAAGAA
>JAGOWL010000119.1:3464-6922 GCA_018060215.1 Pseudoxanthomonas sp. | reverse complement strand
CACCAGCACCGCCAGGGTCAGGTCGCCGCTGACGTTGAGGGTGGTGCGGCACATGTCCAGGAAATGGTTCACGCCCAGGATCAGGCCGATCCCGATCGGATTGACCCCGACCATCGCGCAGATCAGCGCCACCACCGGCAGCGAACCCGACGGCACCCCGGCCGTGCCGATGCCGCCCAGGATGCACACCAGCATCACCATGAACTGCTGGCCCAGGCTCAGGTCCACCCCGAAGAACTGGGCCAGGAAGATCACCGTCACCCCCTCGAACAGCGCGGTGCCGTTCTGGTTGGCCGTGGCCCCCACCGTCAGCACGAAGCGCGAAATGCGCCGCGGCAGGCCCATTTCATCGGCCACGCGCAGGGCCGTGGGCAGGGTCGCGTTGCTGGAGGCGGTGGAGAAGGCCATCACCGCCGCCTCCTGGATGTCGCGGAAGAACCGCAAGGGAGAGCGCCCGGTCGACCACACCGCCAGCGAGTAGGTACCGAACATGTGCAGGGCCAGGGCCAGCACCACCACCCCGACATAGGCGCCCAGGCGCAGCAGCAGGTCGAAGCCGAAGATCGCCGCCAGGTTGAACATGAAGGCGAACACCGCATACGGGGCCAGCCGGATCACCAGCCCGATCAGGGTCATGGATATCTCGAAGATGCCCTCGATGCCACGCCGCAAGGTGGCCACCTTGTCGGCCGGGGTGAGCACCATGCCCACCCCGAACATCACCGCGAAGAACATCAGGGCCAGGATCGAGCCGTTGCTGGAAGCCGCCTCGACCACGTTGTTGGGCACGATCGACAGCAGCATGTCGATGCCGCGTGGCTGGGTGTCGATGCTGGCCACGATCTGGCGGCTGCGCTCGGCGTTCTGCGCCAGCAGGCTTTGCGCCAGCTCCGGATCGACCCCGGCGCCGGGCTGGAACAGGTTCACCAGCAGCAGGCCCAGCAGCACCGCCACCCCCGACAGCACCACCGTCCAGGCCAGCGTCTTCCAGCCGATCCGGCCCAGGGCGCGGATGTCGCCCATTTCGGAGATGCCCATCACCAGTGCCGAGAACAGCAGCGGCACGATCAGCATGAAGATCAGGTTGAGGAACAGGTTGGAGGCCGGCGTGGTGACCCAGCGCGTGAACGCCTGCACCCAGGCCGCATCGGCGCCGGCACCCAGGTGCACGGCCAGGCCCAACAGCAATCCCAGGCCGAAACCCAGGCCCATCTTCCACGGCATCGGCCAGCGCCGGCCTGCATCGGCTTTCATGCGTGTTCCCGGAAGGAGCAGCCGGCAGCTTAACAAACCATCGGTGCAGGCCGGGGGCGGCCGTGGCCGGCCCGGCACCGTGTCGTTCCCGGTGGCGAATCAGCGCGGCGGGTACAGCGGCGGCAGCAGCGCGGCGTCCACCGCGGTAGCCGGTCGCCAGCGCGGGCCGTCGCGGAAGGCGGTGCGCAGCGCCGCGCGGGCGCTGGCCGGGTCGCCCTCGCCTGCCCATCGCGCACGGCGCATGGCCAGCAGGGCATCACGCTGGCGCGGATCGTCCAGACGCGTGACCACCTCGTCCAGGTCGGCCGCCGGCGGATCGGCCATGCGTTGCAGCAGCACGGCGATTTCGTCCAGGCCGGCGGCATCCAGTGCCCGCCGCAATTCGGCCAACGCCGGCCGCGCCGACATCGCGCCCGCACTCATGCGCGCTCCCTGCGTGCGCGCAGGCGCACGCCCGCCACGCCGGCGCGACCACCACCAGCCGGCCAGCGTCAGCAGCCAGAGCCCGGCCAGCCCCAGCGCCAGCATTGGCCAGATCCCGCCGCCGGCCGAGGGGATGGACGGCAGCGCGATGGCGTCACCAGGCACGGCCACCGGGGTTGCCGGCGCGGCGGCCGGCGCGGGCACAGCGCCCGCCACGCCGGCCGACACCTCCAGTTCCAGATCCGGCAAGCTGGCCACCTGCGCCTGGCTGGCGCCGGTGTCCCACCAGTCCAGGTGCGGACCGGCCACGCGCAAGGGCCCCGGTTGCAGGGGCACCACCGAGTAGCGGCGCCGCACGGTCAGCTGCGGACTGCCATCGACGAAGCGCTCGGTCGACTCGGCGCGCTCGGGAAACACCTGGGCACCGTCGACCCGCGGCACCGGGATCTCGGGGAACTGCGCGGCGGTGGCGCCCTGGGCCACCGCTTCGACCACGATCTCCACCGCCTCCCCGGCGCGCGCCTGGTCGGGCGCGGTCAGATAGCGCAGGCCCAGGCTGCGCAGCGGCAGCCAGGGCTGCGGCGCGCCGTCCGGCTGCGCGCGCACCTGCAGGGTCAGCGGATCGGCCTGCACCGAGATCCCGCGGCCGCTACCGAACAGGTCGTCGAAGAATCCACCCGTCCCCTGCCCGCTGAAGCGCGCAGGTGGCAGTTCCAGCGGCCCACTGTGTTCGGCCACCAGCAGGTAGCGGCGTTCCAGTACCCGGTAGCGCCGACCGTCGATCTCGCGACTGCCCTGCACGTCATCGCCGATGCGCTGCAGCGAAGCGCCGTCCGGCGCCTCCTGGGTCAACTCGCCCGACAGCAGCGAGGTCGCGTAGTACAGGCGCAGGGTCAGGCCTACGCTCTGTTGCACATAGGGCGCCGGGTCATCGACACGGGTCTCGACGAACACCTCGCCACGCTTCGCCGGCGCGCTGGCCGGCGCACTGGCCGCCGCCGCGGATGCCGCCGACACCACCAGCCGCAACGGCTCGGTGTACTCGCCGCCAACCGGGAGCCCGGGCACCTCCAGCACGCCCTCGCGCAAGGGCGTCATCACGATGCCGAACAGGGTGCCATCGCTGCCGGCCGCGCCGCGGTAGGGCTCGCCCAGGTCGAAATCCGCCCGCAGCGGGCGGAAGTCGGGAGCCACGCCGGGCTGGTCGGTCTGGATGTTGAGGGTCACCGCTTCGCCCAGAGACACCGCATTGCGGTCCAGCCAGGCGCGCGTTTCGGCCTGTGCCGGCAGCGCCATGACCAGACAGGCCAGCAGCAGCCACAGCGCGCGCAGGACGCCCGGCCCGCAGGCGCGCAGCTGGCCATGCTCAGGATCGGGTCGGGACATCGGGGCAGCGTGCATGCGGTTCATCGCCCTTCCTGCTGGCGGCGTTCGTATTCGAGGCGGAACTTGGCGCGCAGCAGGCCACCCGGATCATCCGGCACCCGCCGCAGCCAGGCTTCCCGCGCCTGGCGCTGTTCGCGCGCCTGGGGATCCTCGCGGGCCTGGCCCGGTTCCTCCTGTCCGCCTGCCTGCCCGTCCTGGCCCTGCTCCAGGGCTTGCTGCATGCGCTGGCGCTGCTCGCGGTCGGCCTGTTCCTGGCGCTGGCGCTCCTGCGCGTCCTCGGCTTTCGGAGGCTCCGGATCCTGGCCTGGCGCCGGCTTGCCCGACGCGCCGGACTGCCGGGAATCCTGCGGCTGATCCTGCGGCTGATCCTGCTGCTGGTTCTGCTGGTTCTGCTG
>JAGOWL010000119.1:0-3364 GCA_018060215.1 Pseudoxanthomonas sp. | reverse complement strand
GCGCGTCCTCGGCTTTCGGAGGCTCCGGATCCTGGCCTGGCGCCGGCTTGCCCGACGCGCCGGACTGCCGGGAATCCTGCGGCTGATCCTGCGGCTGATCCTGCTGCTGGTTCTGCTGGTTCTGCTGCTTGCGCGCCGCATCGACCACCTTGCGGTTGGCGATCGCGTCCTCCATGGCCGGCGCCTGCGCCAGGGCACGGTCATAGGCGGCAATGGCATCGTCGTAGCGTCCCTGCCGCGCCAGTGCATTGCCCAGGTTGTAGTCGGCCTCGGCGCCACGCGCGCCGGCCGCGGCGAACGCCTGCCCGGCGGCGGCGAAATCCCCCTGGCGGTAGGCATCCACGCCGCGCTCGATCTGCTGCTGCGCCTGCTGGTCCGCACGTCGCCACCAGCCACCGGCCTCCTCGGCCGCGTGCGCCGGGCCCGGCAGCGTCAACAGCAGCGCCAGTGGCAGCGCCGCCAGCACGCCGGCGCCGCGACGGAACGCCAGCGCCGCCAGCAGCAACAGCGGCAGCAGCAGCCAGTAGCCCTGGTCCAGCCATACGCGCTGGCCGCCGCCGCGCTCGTTGGCCACGTCCCGGGCCGGATCGAGCACGCCCAGCGCCTGCAGGTCCGCGCCATCCACGCCCAGGGTCGCGTAACGGCCACCACCGGCCGCGGCCAGCGCACGCAAGGCGTCGCTGTCCAGGCGCGTGGACTGCATCGTGCCGGCGGCATCGCGGTACATGGCGCCGGCGGGGCTGCCCAGGCCGAGCACCGAGGTCCGGTAACCCTGGCCCGCCACGGCCGCAGCGACTTCACGGGTGGCCGCATCGGCCTGGTGGGTCACCAGCAGGATGTCGCCACGCTCGAAGCCGGCCTGGTGCAGCAGGGTGGCCGCTTGGGTGATCGCGCGCTCGGGCCGACGCCCGTCCACCGGCATCACGTCCGGCGCCAGGGCGTCCAGGAACAGGGCGATGTTGCCGGCGTCGGCGGTCAGTGGTGCCACCGTGTACGCATCCTCGGCCCAGGCCACCAGGCCCACTTCGCCGCCCTGGCGCTGGCGCAGCAGGGCATCGATCTTGGCCCGTGCCTGGGCCAGGCGGGTCGGCTGCAGGTCCGGGGCGAGCATCGAGGAGGACAGGTCCAGCGCGATCACCAGCGGCGCCCGCGATTCCCAGTGCGGCCGCGCCTCCTGGCGCCAGCCCGGACCGGCCAGCGCCAGCACCGCCAGCATCCAGGCCAGCGACACCCCCGCCAGCCCCAGCCGCGCCCGGCCATGCCCGGGCTCGAGCAGGTGCGGCAGCAGGTGCGCGTCCACCGCATCACGCCAGCCCTGGTGCCGACGGCGACGCCACAGCAGCCACAGCAGCGGCAAGGCCAGCAATGCCCACAGCCACAGCGGCCGCTGGAAATGCAGCTGCGGCATCTGCGTCAAGACCTGCGACCAGATACCGTTCATGGGCTGCGCCTGCGCAACGGCCAGGCCACCAGCGCCAGCGCCAGGGCGCCGCCCAGCGGCCAGGGATAGCGCTCGATCCGCGGCCGTACCGGCGTGGCGGCCACCGCCACCGGTTCGAGCCGGTCCAGTTCGGCATAGATGCCGGCCAGCTCGCCGGTGTCGCGGGCACGGAAGAAGCGACCACCGGTGGACTCGGCAACGCGGCGCAAGGTGTCTTCGTCCACTTCGTCTCCGCCCTGCATCGGCAGCGGGACGCCGAAGAATGAAAAGCTGCCGCTGCCGCCGAAGGCGATGGTGTGCACGCGCACGCCTTCGGCACTGGCCAGTTCGGCGGCCTTGAGCGGGTCGAGCACGCCGGCGGTGTTGACGCCGTCGGTGAGCAGGACCAGCACGCGCTGGCCTTCGGGCTGCTCGCGCAGGCGCTTGACCGCCAGGCCGATGGCATCGCCCAGCGCGGTCTCGCGCCCGGCCAGCCCGGCCACGCTGTCACGCAGCTGCAGGCGCACCGAGTCGCGGTCCAGGGTCAGCGGGGTGAGCATGTAGGCGCGCTGGCCGAACACCAGCAGGCCCACGCGGTCACCGGCGCGCCGCTCCAGGAAATCGGCGATCACCGCCTTGGCGGCGGTCAGCCGGTCCACCACCCGGCCACCCAGCTCCATGTCCGCCTCGCTCATGCTGCCCGACAGGTCCACCGCCAGCATCATCTGCCGCGCCTCGCGTGGCGGCACCTGGGCCGGGCCCAGCTGCTGCGGGCGCGCGGTGGCCGCGCACAGCAGCACCCAGGCCAGCAGCGGCAACCACCAGGCACCGCGCACGCCGGCATCGCCGCCGGCGGCCACCTGGTCCAGGCGCTGGCGCCAGGGCACGCGCAGTGCCGCCGCGCTGCTCTGCCGCGGCGGCAGCAACAGCCAGGCCAGCAGCGGCAACGGCAACGCCGCCCAGGCCCAGGGCCAGGCGAAACCGGCGAAACCCTCCTGCCAGGCCAGCCACCAGGCGCTCATCGGCGGCCCTCCATCAGCTCGAGGAAGCGCACACGCGCCAGAACGCGCACCGCATCGAACTGCTCCGCCTCCAGTTGCGGTCGAAAGCCGCCATCGAGCAGCACGCGGCCGGCACCGGCGCTGAAACTCCTGCCCTGGGGTCCGTCCAGGAAGCGCAGCCACCGCTCGCCCTGCAACAGTTCCGCGCCGGGACGGCGACGGCGGGCGGCGCGGCGCAGCAGCGAGGACATCTCCAGCAGGCGATCGGAAAGCGGGCCGTGCCCGCTGCTGGCATCGAACCAGCGCAGCCAGCGACGGCGACGGGCCGCCCGCCAGGCCGACCAGGCCGCCCATGCCAGCGTGGCCACCGCCAGTGCTGCCGCCAGCCACCACCAGCCCGGTGCCGGTGGCCACCACGGGGGTGACGCCGGCAGGTGCACGTCGCGCAGGGGCAGTCGGGTCGGGTCCATGGCGTCCCCTTCAGCCGACCCGGGACCGCGCCGGTACAGCGTCGGCATCGGTGCCGGCCTCGTCCATGCACGCTTGCGGCCGCAGCCAGTCCGCGCTGGCGGCATCGGTCGACAACAGGCGCAGATTCCAGCCCAGCGCCGGCAGGGTGCGCGCCAGTTCGCGCGCCGGGTCCAGGAACGCGTGCTCCCAGCGTCCGCGCACGCCGGGCAGGTCCAGGGCCAGCCGCAGGCGTCGGCCGCCGGCCAGGAAATCCAGCCCGCGCCGGGGTGGCGCCACCTCCAGCGGATCCTGCAGCAGGACCAGGCTGGCCTGGTGGTGGCGCGCCAGCGCGGTCCAGCGCAGCACCGGCACCCGGGCGGCGCTGCCGGCATCGGCCAGCACCACCAGTTGCGCGCCCGGCCGCAGCAGCCGCTGGGCGTGTTCGAGCGCCTCCTCCAGCGGCGCGTGGTCCGCCGGCGGCTGCGTGTACCAG
>JAGOWL010000118.1 GCA_018060215.1 Pseudoxanthomonas sp. | reverse complement strand
CCGGCTCAGCCGGCCAACAGCCCCGCCTCGACCAGGGCCGATTCCAGCCGGCCCTGGTTGCCCGGCTCCAGTTCGGTCAGCGGCAGGCGCAGGGTGCCGCCGCACAGGCCCAGCCGCGCCACCGCCCACTTCACCGGGATCGGGTTGGCTTCACAGAACAGCTGCTTGTGCAGCGGCAGCAGGCGCATCTGGATCGCCATCGCCGCGGCGATGTCGCCGGCCAGTGCCGCCATGCACAGCTGGTGCATCAACCGCGGTGCGACGTTGGCGGTGACACTGACGTTGCCATGGCCGCCGCACAGCATCAGCGCCACCGCTGTGGCGTCGTCACCGGAGTACACGGAAAAGTCCTGCGGCGCTTCGCGGATCAGCCACAGCGCACGTTCGATGTTGCCGGTGGCCTCCTTGATGCCGACGATGCCCGGCACCTGGGCCAGGCGCAGCACGGTGTCATGCTGCATGTCCGCCGCGCTGCGCCCGGGCACGTTGTAGAGCACGATCGGCAGCTCGCCGGTGGCCTCGGCAATGGCCTTGAAATGGCGGTACTGCCCTTCCTGGCCGGGCTTGTTGTAGTAGGGCACCACCTGCAACTGGCTGTCGGCGCCGACCTGCTGCGCGTAGCGCGCCAGGGCGATGGCCTCGGCGGTGGAATTGGCGCCGCAACCGGCCATCACCGGCACCCGTCCGGCGGACTGCTCCACCGCCACCTTGATGATCTCGCAATGCTCGGCCACGTCCACGGTCGGCGATTCGCCGGTGGTGCCGACCACGCCGATGCAGTCGGTGCCCTCGGCCACGTGCCAGTCCACCAGCCGGCGCAAGGCCCCGTAGTCGACGCTGCCATCCTCGTGCATGGGGGTAACCAGGGCGACGATGCTGCCGCGCAGCGGGGGGGAGGAACCGGTCATTCGGGTATCGGCCAAACAGGGGGGACTCCGATTCTAATCCCGCATGCAGCCGGCGGAGTGCCCGCAGCCGGCATTGGCGGCTGCCGGCCGGATTCCTGCCGGATGCTAGGATCCGCCGCAGATCCCCTGGGAAGGCCGCCATGCCTGCCTCATCCGGTATCCGGCTCGGCCGTCTGGTGCACGAGGAATGCCTGGCGGCAATCGAGGCGCTGGACTCCGACCAGAACGTGCACCTGCGCATCCACCAGGCGCGCAAGGCGATCCGGCGGGCGCGCTCGCTGATCGCCCTGGTGGCGCGGGAGCTGGACACCGGCACCGCCGACGGCATCCTGCAGCGCACCGGCGAAAGCCTGGGCGCCCTGCGCGACGCCCATGCCGCCGCGCTCACCGCAGCCCGCATGGATCGGCGCTGCCCGGACCCGGGTTGGGCACCGGCGGCCGCGGCCCTGATGGCCCGCGCCGACCGACTGGCCCGGCGCGAACTGGCCCTGGACCCGAGTCTGGCGCGGCGCCGGCGGGCGATCGCCCGCGCCCGCCGGCAACTGGAGGCCCTGCCCTGGGACACGCTGTCGGCGGCGTCCATCAAGCGTGGCCTGGCGCGGCAGGCGCAACGGGTGGAGAAGGCGACCCGGCGTTCGCACCAGGATCGGTCGCCGGAAAACCGGCACCGCCTGCGCCGTCGTGTGCGCCGCTTGCGCATGCAGGTCGACGCACTGGCCGGACTCGGGATCCGGGTTTCCGGCCACCCCCCGCCCGCGTCCGCGCGCCTGCGCCGCCTGAGCGACGCGCTGGGACGCGAGCACGACCGCATCGTGCTGGTCGAGGCGCTGCGCCGCACCCGCCGACTCGATCGCCGCACCGAACTGTTACGGCTGCTCAACGACGATGGAGATGGCGATGTCCAACCCGCCTCCTCCGCAACGGTATCCCACCTGCCCGCCCGCGCTGGCCACGGCCACCGCCAAAGGAGACTTCCATGCTGATCGGCGTCCCCCGGGAGATCAAGAACAGCGAGTTCCGCATCGGCCTGACCCCGGCCGGGGCGCGCGAACTGTCCGCACGTGGCCACCAGGTGCTGGTCCAGCGCGACGCCGGTGCCGGCATCGGCCTGGCCAACGAGGCCTACGAGGCCGCCGGTGCCCGCATCGTCGAGACCGCCGCCGAGGTCTATGCGCGCGCCGAACTGGTGATCAAGGTCAAGGAACCACAGGCGGCCGAATGCGCGATGCTGCGTCCCGGCCAGGTGCTGTTCGCCTACCTGCACCTGGCGCCGGATCCGGAACAGACACGCGCCCTGCTGGCCAGCGGCTGCACCGCCATCGCCTACGAGACGGTCACCGACGCCCACGGCGGCCTGCCCCTGCTGGCACCGATGAGCGAGGTGGCCGGGCGCATGGCGATCCAGGCCGGCGCGCATGCGCTTGAGAAAGCCCAGGGCGGCTCCGGCGTCCTGCTCGGTGGAGTGCCCGGGGTGAAACCGGCCGAAGTGATGGTGATCGGCGCCGGCACAGTCGGGCTGAACGCCGCACGCATGGCCATGGGCCTGGGCGCGCGGGTCACCGTGCTGGACCGCTCGCTGGAGCGCCTGAAGTACATCGATGAACTGTATGGCCAGCGCCTGGCCACGATCCTGTCCAGCGCCGAGGCCATCAGCGAACGGCTGCCGCAGGCCGACCTGGTGGTGGGCGCGGTGCTGGTCCCCGGCGCGGCCGCGCCACGGCTGGTCTCGCGGGCGCAACTGAAGCTGATGCGGCCCGGTTCGGTGCTGGTGGACGTGGCCATCGACCAGGGCGGTTGCTTCGAGACCAGTCGCCCCACCACCCACCAGGATCCGACCTACGAGGTCGATGGCATCGTCCACTACTGCGTGGCCAACATGCCCGGCGCGGTGGCGCGCACCTCCACCTTCGCCCTGGCCAATGCCACCCTGCCCCACGCGCTGGCGCTGGCCGACAAGGGCGCGCGGCAGGCCCTGGCGGACGATTCCCACCTGCGCAACGGGCTGAACGTGCACGCCGGCAAACTCACCTGCCGCGCGGTCGCCGATGCGCTGGGACTGCCGTTCACCCCGGCCGCCGAAGCCCTGGCGCAGTAGGCGCCGCTAGACTGTGCGGGTGTCCACGCCCGCCGCCCGCCCCGCATGACCGCCGACCCGCGCCGCGCCCAGTTGCGCCGGATGAAGGCCATCGCCGTGGCGATGCTGCTGGCCATGGTCGCCGGCTTCGTGCTCAGCCACGCGATGGGCAACCAGGGCGTGTGGGCCTGGGTGTCGGCGTTCTGCGAAGCGGCCACGGTGGGCGCGCTGGCCGACTGGTTCGCGGTGGTGGCGCTGTTCCGCCACCCGCTGGGCCTGCCGATCCCGCACACCGCCATCATCCCGCGCAACAAGGCGCGCATCGCCGACAGCCTGGCCGCGTTCGTGCGCGACCACTTCCTGGAGCCGCAGAACCTGCTGGCCCGGCTGGAGGTGTTCGACCCGGCGGCCAGGCTGGGCCAGTGGCTGGCGCAGCCACAGCAGTCGCGGAAGCTGGCGCGGATGGCGCGCGGCTGGGCGCTGCAGGCGCTGGACCTGCTGGACGAGCGCGCGGTGCGCGAGAGCATCCAGCGCTTCGTGGTGGCCCGGCTGCAGGCCTGGGACGCGGCCGCCACCGCCGGCGAAGTGCTGGGCCTGCTCACCGCCGACGACCGCCACCAGCAACTGCTCGACGAGGCGCTCAAGCGCCTGTCGCGCTACCTGGACGGCGAGGCGGTGAAACAGCGCGCTTCCGAACTGCTGGTCAAGCATGCGCGCCGCGAATGGCCCAAGCTGGTGGGCACGGTGAACCTGGTCAAGCCGGTGGAAGGCATCGCCGACGACCTGGCCGAGCGCATCGCCCGGGCCGTGCTGGACGAACTCAACGAGATCCTGGTCGAGCCCGGGCATCCGATCCGCCGCGACTACGAACGCTGGTTGCGCGGCTACATCAAGCGCCTGCGCCAGGATCCGGACCTGGCCGCGCGGGTGGCCAGGATCAAGCAGGAGCTGATCGACCACCCCAGCGTGCAGGACTACGTGCGTGGCCTGTGGGACCAGGTCCACGCCGCCCTGCGCCAGGACCTGGAACGCGACGACGGCGTGCTGGCCGGCCACCTGGAACGCTCCCTGGTCGGCCTGGGTGAAGCACTGGGCCGCGACGAGTCCTTGCGCGAGGCGATCAACCAGCACGTGATGGGCGGTGCGGAAAAACTGGCGCTGCGCCTGCGCGGCGGCGTCACCGACTACATCGCCCAGACCGTGAAAGCCTGGGACGAGCGCCACCTGGTCGAACAGCTGGAACTGAGCGTGGGCCGCGACCTGCAGTACATCCGCTTCAACGGCACCCTGGTCGGTGGCCTGATCGGCCTGAGCCTGCACGCAATCATCGTGCTGCTGGAACGGATGCCGTAGTCGGCCGCGTCCGCCGCCCGGGGTGTGACGACGCGCACGGATCGCGGGGTGCCTGCGCCGCTCGCCAGCGCCTATGATCGGCAACAGGGGGATTCAACAAAGATGACCGTCAGATTCCTGGGGCAATTCCTGCTGGACCGCGGCACGATCACCGCCGCACAGCTGCAGGCCGCGACCGAAGCCCAGCGCGCCAGCAACCCGCTGCTGGGCGAGCTGGCCGTGCGCGAAGGCCTGCTCACCCCTGAACAGGCCGATCGCATCCACGAGCGCCAGCGCAGCGACGACCGTCGTTTCGGCGACATCGCCCTGGACCTGGGTCTGCTCGACGGCGCCCGGTTGCAGTCGCTGCTGGCGACCCAGCAGGCCGGGCGCAAACTGCTGGGCCAGCTGCTGCTGGAACACGGCGCCCTGGACCAGGCCACCCTGGAGGCAGAACTGGCCGCCCACCAGGCCGAACAGGCCACCGCCAGCCGCGCACTGGCCGACGGCGTGGCCGAGCATGTGCTGTCGGGTTTCGCCAACGGGACCATCGACCTGTGCGGCCGCCTGTTCCCACGCCTGCTCGGCAGCCACTGCCAGGCCGCCGGCCTGCTCGGCGCGGCCGAACTGGCACCCTACCCGCATACCGCGCACGTACGCATCGAAGCCGAGCAGCCCCTGTTCGTCGGCATCGCCTGTGATGCCGACACCATGCATGCCCTGGCCTGTGCCTTCCTCAGGCTCGAACCGCAGCGGTGCAGCCACGCCCTGGCCCTGGACGGGGTGGGTGAGATCGCCAGCGTGCTGGTGGGCTATCTGGAGCGCAACGTGCTGCCCGACCAGGGCGACTACCGCGCCCTGCCGGCCGACACCACCGCCGCGGCCGCGCAACTGGTCGCCGATCCCGGGCGCAGCCTGGCGGTGCTGATGAACTCGCAGCTGGGGCCGTTCGTGCTGCTGCTCGGAAACTGAGCGCCGACGCCCGTCTTGCAGGCCAGGCGCAAGCACGCATAATCGGCGCGATGCGGCTTCAACCGTAGCTGTGGCCGCGTGGAGCGAACCGTGAAGGTGATGTTGAAGCGCGCCTACGAAGCACCGGCCCATGACGATGGCTACCGGGTGCTGGTGGACCGGCTCTGGCCGCGGGGCGTGTCCAAGGCCAATGCCCGGATCGATCTGTGGCTCAAGGAGGTTGCGCCATCCACCGCGCTTCGCCAGTGGTTCGGGCATGACCCGGCGAGATGGACCGGGTTCAAGCAGCGCTATCGCACCGAGCTCAAGCACAATCCGGCCTGGCCCGAACTGCAGGCGCTGGCGCAGCAGAAGGACCTGACCCTTGTCTACGCCGCCAGGGACCAGGCCCACAACGAAGCGGTGGTGCTCAAGCAACTGCTGGAGCAGGACTGAACCGCGAGCGGAAATCCCCCACAGGTTAGCTGACGCCAGAAGTGGAGTTTTCTCGTACCCGTTCCCGAGAAGGTTCCATGAAGAAGTCCCGCTTCACCGACAGCCAGATCATTGCCGTACTCAAGCAGGCCGAGGCCGGAACACCGGTCCCGGAGCGGTACCGCGAGCACGACATCAGCTCGGCGCCATTCTCTTGACTGGCTCGCGGGTTGGCGAACGATGGCGAAATCTTATAAAATACCTTTATAATCAATACTATATTTCTAAAATAGAAATTTATACTATAGTTGCACTGATCTTGGATAATTATTGCTTGGGAGACTTTACATGTCCCAGACCGTCCAGCTTGCTACCGCTCGTGAACTGGCCTCCACCGGCAGCGTTCGCGACACCCTCCTGGTTGGCCAGCGCGGCGGCTACGCCGTGCTGTTCAAGATCGGTGTTGGCCAACAGCGTGCCTTGGTCACCAAGGAGGGAGCGCCGCGCCTGTTCGCCGGCATTGATGCCGCCGCTCGCGTGCTGCGTGACATTGGCATCACCCGCTACCAGGTCGATGCCAGTGGCCTGGCCGAAGATGGCGTGATGCGCCGGCGCCGGCCCGACCGCGCTGCGGCGCTCAAGCAGACCCACGACGCCGCCGCTTACCTGACATTCCTGGTCGAGCGTGCGGACGCCGGCCGTCGCGATCCTGTGCGGCACAGCAGCGAAGACGTGGAAGCCGAAATGGAGGCCATTCTTGCCGAGCATGGCGCCTGATGGCCGTAACCTGGACAGACACCGCGACGCGATCGCGGGCGCAACTCACGCGCGACTTGGCCAGGACGAATCCGTCGGCGGCGCGAAAACAAAGCATGGCGATACGCAAGTTGGCCAAGACACTCGATGGCACGGCCACCTACCAAAGATTGCCGAATGGCGCGCGTTTCGTTCCGGTGCCGCGTTACCCGGTCGTCGTCCTCTACGACCGCGATCCTGGGACAGGAGACGCGGTGATCCTCGACTTGGCACCAGCTCGTTCCAACTGGAGACCGCAGGAGCCCGCAGAATGACGCCGAAGGCCATTGTTTCCACTTGTCTTTGCCACGCCCGCCAGGCGCGAGCAAAAGGGAAGCTCCACGCCTGACCTCACCCCACCGTCAACCGCCAGGCCCGGTGGATGCGGCCGTTGCGCTCGAAATCCGGCGGGATGGTCGAGGCGCTGATCTCCTCGCAGTCGGCGAACTGCGCCACCGCCTCGGCGTCCAGGCGGAAG
>JAGOWL010000117.1 GCA_018060215.1 Pseudoxanthomonas sp. | reverse complement strand
GGGGATAGTTCCCCGCCCGTGGGATCTCGGATCCTACGGGATTTACATTTGGTTAACAACTCCCGTCGCTCCCCCCGGAGCGGCTGCCGGGCCTATTGCAGGCGGTCCGGCGTCGGCGCGGTGGCCGATGGCTGTTCAAACAATACGCCGATTTCCTCCAAAGGGAAGCGGTAGTTGCGGCCGCAGAATCCGCAGCGGATTTCCGCCTGGCCGCTCTCTGCGGCGGCGGCCCGGGCCTCGGCCTGGCCCAGTGACTGCAGCATCGCCGCCACCCGCTCGCGCGAGCACGAGCAGGCGAATTCCAGCGCCTGCTGCTGCAGCAGTTGCGGGCTTTCCTCGTGGAACAGCCGATGCAGCAGCTGCGGACCCGGGGTGGCCAGCAGTTCCTCCACCGCCAGGGTGTCGAACAGGGCGCCGGCACGGGTCCAGCCGTCCAGGTCGCCCTCGTCGCCGGGCAGCTTCTGCAGCATCAGCCCGCAGGCCCGGTCGCCATCGGCGGCCAGCAGCAGGCGGCTGGGCAACTGCTCGGACTGGCGGAAGTAGTCCTCCAGCACCTGGTCCAGGTGGGCGGCCGACAGCTCCACCAGGCTCTGGTAGCGCAGCGGCTCGCGTGGATCCAGGCCGGGGTTCTCGATGGTGATGGCCAGGGTCGGGTGCTGCAGCCGGCCCAGGTCGGCCGGAGCATCGGCCCCTTCCTCGAGCTGGACGATGCCGCGCAGGCCGCCGCCGGCGGTGCATTCGGCAAACAGCAACTTGAGCCCGGCATCGGCGCGCAGCTGCACCGACAGGCGGCCGTCGACCTTGGCGTGGGCGGTGAGCAGGGCCGCGCCGGCGCAGGCTTCGCCCAGCAGGCGCCGCGCGCCGGGCGGATAGTCGGCGTGCGAGAGCAGTTCCAGCCAGCTGCGGTGCAGGCGCACGTGCACGCCGCGCACGCCGGCGTGGGGCAGCAGGAAGCGGGTCAACAGGTCTTCGTTCACAGCTCCCCCAGGTCGGTGTCGGCACCGTAGAAATCCATCAGGGCCGAGGTGATGCGCACCACCAGGTCGCGCTCGAGCGCGCTGAGCAGCGGATGCCAGACGTCGAAGATCAGGACCACGCGCAGCCGGTCGCTGAAGTTCCAGGCCTCGTGGCGGATGGTGTCGTCGAACAGCACCAGCTTGCCCGGTTCCCAGACATGGGTTTCCTCGCCCACCCGCAGGCCGCAGTCGGGCGGGATGATCAGCGGCAGGTGCACGGTCAGGCGGGCGTTGGTGGCGCCGTTGTGCGGCGGGATGTGCACGCCGGGCTTGAGCGCGGAAAAGAACGACACCGGCGCGCGGCCGGGCACCTGCATCTGCGGCGCCAGCGCCAGGGCGGCCTCGGTGCGCGGGCAGCGGTCGGCCTGGGCGTCGATGCGGCGGCCGTGCTTCCACAGGAAATACGCGCCCCAGTCCAGGTTGCGGTCCAGCGGCGCGAACTGGCCCTTGGGCTCGTCCTCGGGGGTCTGCACGTAGGGCTCGAAGCCGGCGTCGTGCTCCAGCAGCGCATGCAGTTCGGCCAGGATGTCGGGGAAGGCCGCCTCCACCTGCGGGGCCCAGTCGAAGTCCTCGCGGTGGAAGATCGGGATCGCCGGCAGGCGCGGGATCGGCAGGGTCAGCGGCTGGGCGGTGACGAAGCTGCGGCGGCCGGACAGGATGTCCAGGCTGTGGCGCATGCGCTCGGTTTCGCGGCGGTCGTGGCCCTGCAACAGGGTGGTGGTGCGATCGTCCAGGTGGCTGGCCAGTTCCTCGCGGTTGCGCGTGACCGCGGCCTGGGCGTGCTCGATCAGCGACTGCAGCTGCGGCTGCTGCCGCAGCGCCTGGGGCAGGAAGGTCATGGCATTGCCCCAGTGCAGGCCGGCGGCGCGCAGCTGTCCGGCCGCTTCCAGCAGGCGCGCCTTCTCCGCCTGCGGGCCCCAGGCGGTGGGATCGATCCGGATCGCCGCGTCGATCGAGGCCAGCGCCTGCGGGTGATCGCCGCGGCGGGCGTGCAGGCGCGACAGGCTGGCGTGGGCCATGGCCAGGCCCGGATCGGCGGCCAGCGCGCGCTCCAGCCGGGACTGGGCCAGGCCCAGGTCGCCCTGCGCCAGGGCCAGGGCGCCGAGCTGGTTGAGCGCGGTGGCATGGTCCGGATCCAGCGCCACCACCTTCTCCCACAGGCCAGCGGCGTCCTGCGGCCGGCCATTGCGGGTGAGGGCCTCGGCCTGGGCGACCAGTGCGGCCAGTTGCGGGGAGGGGTGGGGATCCATGCGCGGAACCTTGCGGGAGTGGCTGGCGCATTATCATTCCCCCGGGCACATCCAGACAGGGGCAGGGCCATTCCGGACACCATCGACACCCGGCCACGGCGCCGCCGCTGGCGCTGGCTGCTGTGGCTGCCGCTGCTGTGGCTGGCGGCCAGTGTGCTGCAGGTGGCCGTGCTGCGCTTCGTCGATCCGCCGACCTCGGCCTTCATGCTGGCCCGCCAGGGCGAGGCCTGGCGCCAGGGTGACTGGGACTTCCGCGTGGCCCACGACTGGCGCGACCTTGCGCAGATCTCGCCACACCTGCCGCTGGCGGTGATCGCCGCCGAGGACCAGCACTTCGCCACGCATCCGGGCTTCGACCTGGAGGCGATCGAGAAGGCGATGGACCACAACGCCCGTGGCAAGCGGGTGCGCGGTGCCAGCACCATCAGCCAGCAGACGGCCAAGAACCTGTTCCTGTGGCAGGGGCGCAGCTGGCTGCGCAAGGGCCTGGAGGCCTGGTACACGGTGCTGATCGAAGCGATGTGGCCGAAGACGCGGATCCTGGAGGTATACGTCAACGTGGCCGAGTTCGGCGACGGCATCTACGGCGCCCAGGCCGCCGCGCGCAGCTACTGGGACAAGGACGCCTCGGCACTGACCGCAGAACAGAGCGCGCGGCTGGCCGCGGTGCTGCCGGCGCCGCGCCGCTACAGCGCGGTCCGGCCGGGGCCCTACGTGCAGCGCCGGGCCGCCTGGATCCAGCGGCAGATGCGCCAGCTCGGCGGGCGCGAGCACCTGGACGAACTCGACTGACGCCGCCTGCTGGACCGGTGATCCGCGCCAGGACCCCTGCCGGATGAACGGTGGCGCCGACGGGGCGGGGTGACTGGCCACGGTTGCCACGGTGGCGGTGGTCGATACTGTTGCCTACCATCGGCGGCCTATGGAGCCACGTTTGACCGATGACATGCTGACGGTGGTGGTGGCCGCGCGCGACGAAGCCGCCGCGCTGCCGCTGCTGCATCCGCGCATCGCGGCCGCGCTGGCGCGGGTGGATGGCCTGCGCACGCGGGTGCTGTACGTGGATGACGGCAGCACCGACGACACCTGGGGGGTGCTGGGCGGGATCGCCGCGGCCGACCCGCAGGTGGCGCTGCTGCGGCTGTCGCGCAACTTCGGCAAGGAAGCGGCGCTGACGGCCGGGCTGGACCAGGTGGTGGAGGGCGCGGCGATGATCCTGGACGCCGACGGCCAGGATCCGCCCGAGCTGATCCCGGACTTCGTGGCGCTGTGGCGCCAGGGTTTCGACGATGTCTACGGCACCCGCATCGCCCGCGAGGGCGAAGGCTGGTTGAAGCGCGCCACTGCCGCGGCCTTCTACCGGGTGATGCGCCGGCTCTCGCACACGCCGGTGCCGGCCGACACCGGCGACTACCGGCTGCTGTCGCCGCGGTTGCTGGCCGCCCTGCGCCAGCTGCGCGAACGCCACCGATTCATGAAGGGCCTGTTCGGCTGGGTCGGCTTCAGCCGCATCGCCCTGCCGTACCGGCGCGCGCCGCGCCTGGCCGGGCACAGCAAGTTCGGCTTCTGGCGGCTGTGGAACTTCGCCCTGGAAGGCATCACCAGCTTCTCCACCGCGCCGCTGCGGGTGGCCACCTACGTGGGGCTGTTCACCGCCCTGGCCGCGTTCCTGGCCGGCCTGGCGGTGCTGGCCAAGACCCTGCTGTGGGGCGACCCGGTGGCCGGCTGGCCGACCATGATGGTGGTGATCCTGTTCCTGGGCGGGGTGCAGCTGATCGCCCTGGGCATGATCGGCGAATACCTGGGCCGGCTGTACGACGAGGCCAAGCAGCGCCCGCTGTACCTGGTGGACGCGTGGCAACCGGCGGCGGCCGGAGTATGCTGCGGCGGTGATCCCACCCTCGGAGGCAGGCATGCGCACGGTGCGCCAGTTGCTGGCGGAAAAGCCGGCTGAAGTCTTTGCGGTGGCGCCCGAGGCGCCGGTGGTCGAGGCGATCCGCCTGATGGCCGACAAGTCGGTCGGTGCCTTGCTGGTGCTGCGCGGCGATGCCCTGTCCGGGATCGTGTCCGAGCGCGACTACGCGCGCAAGGTGGTGCTGCAGGGTCGCTCTTCGGCCGACACCCCGGTCAGCGCGATCATGACCGCGCAGGTGTTGACCGTGGGCCCGGACACTTCGGTGCCGGCGTGCATGCGGCTGGTGACCGACCACCGGATCCGCCACCTGCCGGTGGTGGAAGACGGTCGCGTGGTCGGCGTGGTGTCCATCGGCGATCTGGTCAAGGCGGTGATGGCCGACCAGCAGGAACAGCTCGAACAGCTGCAGCGCTACATCACCGGCTGAGACGCTTGCGGGCGACCGGGTGCCTACACCACCTGCGCGGCCACCGCCACGAAGTGGCAGACGCTGCCTGCGATCACGAACAGGTGCCAGATCGCGTGCGCGTACGGGATCGACTCGCGGTGGTAGAAATACGTGCCCAGCGTATAGAACACCCCGCCGGCCAGCAGCCAGCCCAGGGTCCAGGCATCGATCGAGGCCAGCATGGGCTTGATCGCCACCACCACCAGCCAGCCCATCGCCACATAGAGCGCGGTGGACAGGCGCGGGAAGCGCCCGGTGTGGAACAGCTTGAACACCACCCCGGCCAGGGCGATGGTCCAGATCGCCGCGAACAGGCCCCAGCCCCACGGTCCGCGCAGGCCGATCAGGGTGAACGGGGTGTAGGTGCCGGCGATCAGCAGGTAGATGGCGCAGTGGTCGAACACCTTCAGCCGGCCCTTGGCGATCGGGTGCTGGATGGCGTGGTACAGGGTGGAGGCGGTGTACAGCAGCAGCAGGGTGATGCCGAACACGATCGCCCCGGCCAGCTGCCAGCCATCGCCGTGGATGGCGGCCAGGGTGATCAGCACCGCGCCGCCGGCCAGCGCGGCAGCCGCGCCCAGGCCATGGGTCAGCGCATTGGCGATCTCGTCACGGATCTGGTGCAGGTGGTCGCCGCGGCGCCAGGCACGCAGGGCGCGGAAGTTGGAGGTCGGCAGGCTCGTGCTCATGGCGCCCAATCTACCGCAACGCAGTATCGGCCGGCATGAACGGCCGGCCGCCGGCCCTCAGTCCACGGCGACGGCGTGCGCATGCTCGCGGGTGGCCAGGAAGTCCACGCCCGGCGCGCGCTCCTGGGCCAGCTGCAGGTTGACCCGGGTCGGGGCCAGGTAGACCAGCTCGCCGGCCGCGTCGATGGACAGGTTCATCGCGTTCTTCTCGCGGAACTCCTCCAGCTTCCTGGCATCGTCGCAGCGGATCCAGCGCGCCGTGGCCACCCCGACCTGCTCGAAGCTGGCGTCCACCCCGTACTCGTCCTTGAGCCGGTAGGCGACCACGTCGAACTGCAGCACGCCCACCGCGCCCAGGATCAGGTCGTTGCTCATCAGCGGGCGGAAGAACTGGGTCGCGCCTTCCTCGCTCAGCTGCGCCAGGCCCTTCTGCAGCTGCTTGAGCTTGAGCGGGTCGCGCAGGCGCGCGCGCCGGAACAGCTCCGGGGCGAAGTTGGGGATGCCGGTGAACGACAGCGCCTCGCCCTCGGTGAAGGTGTCGCCGATGGAGATGGTGCCGTGGTTGTGGATGCCGATCACATCGCCCGGATAGGCCTCGGCGGCGATCTCGCGGTCCGACGCCATGAAGGTCAGCGCGTTGGCCAGCTTCACCTCCTTGCCGCTGCGCACGTGGAAGGCCTTCATCCCGGCGGCGAAGCGGCCCGAGCACACGCGCATGAACGCGACCCGGTCGCGGTGCTGCGGATCCATGTTGGCCTGGATCTTGAACACGAACCCGGCCAGCTTGCCTTCCTGCGGCGCGACCTCGCGGCCGGTGGTGGCGCGCGGCTGCGGCGGCGGCGCGTGCTCGACGAAGAAGTCCAGCAGCGGCTGCACGCCGAAGTTGTTGACGCCCGAGCCGAAGAACACCGGGGTCTGCTCGCCGCGCAGGTAGGCGTCCTTGTCGAACGGGTGGCTGGCGCCCTGCACCAGTTCCAGTTCCTCGCGCAGCTGGGCCAGCATTTCGGCGCCGATCTTCTGTTCCAGCCCCGGCGCATCGAGCGAGGGGAAGATGGTGGAGTCCTGGCGGGTGAAATTGCGGCCCGGTTCGTACAGGTGCACCTCGCCGCTGACCAGGTGGACCACGCCCTTCAGGCGCTGGCCCATGCCGATCGGCCAGGTCACCGGCGCGCACTGGATGCCCAGCACGGTCTCGACCTCGTCGAGCAGGTCGATCGGGTCCTTGCCCTCGCGGTCGAGCTTGTTGATGAAGGTCATGATCGGGGTGGCGCGCAGGCGGCACACCTCCATCAGCTTGATCGTGCGCTCCTCAACGCCCTTGGCCACGTCGATCACCATCAGCGCCGAATCCACCGCGGTGAGCACGCGGTAGGTGTCCTCGCCGAAGTCGGCGTGGCCGGGGGTGTCGAGCAGGTTGATGATGCGGCCCTCGTAGGGGAACTGCATCACCGAGGAGGTCACCGAGATGCCGCGCTCCTTCTCCAGCGCCATCCAGTCCGAGGTGGCGTGGCGGGCGGCCTTGCGGCCCTTGACCGAGCCGGCCATCTGGATCGCCCCGCCGAACAGCAGCAGCTTCTCGGTCAAGGTGGTCTTGCCGGCGTCGGGGTGGGAGATGATCGCGAAGGTGCGCCGGCGCGCGGCTTCGGTGGAGATTTCGGACATGGGGCGGGCGCCG
>JAGOWL010000116.1 GCA_018060215.1 Pseudoxanthomonas sp. | reverse complement strand
TGGTCCAGCCACTGCACCTCGGCGGCGGCGCAGGCGTCGCGGCCCAGCACTTCGGCGCGTTCGGCCGCCGCGCGTGAAGCGTTCCACCAGGCCACCACGGCTGCGCCGGCGATCATCAGCAGGATCAGGCTGGGCATGGCGGACCTCTAGGGCTCGGTGGCGGCCGGTGTGTACAGCTGGATGCCCGGCGCCCGCTGCGGCTTGAGCTTGAGCAGCACCACCCAGTCGCGGCGGTTGAAGCTGCAGGCGGCCGGATCGCCGGGCCGGCAACGGCCGGCTTCCAGCGCGGTGGCCGCATCGTCGCCGGCTTCGGTTGGCGGCCGCAGGCTCGCCGCGGCGGTCGCGTCCACCGGGGCGCCGGTGGCGGGCGCGGCCGGCGTCGATGCCGCCGGCGCGGCGGCCTGCACCGAGGTGGTCTTGCCGCTGCGCTGTGCCGTCCGGCTTGCCTTCCGGGCCTTGCGCGACTTGCCGCTGCGCGGCTCCGGCCCGGCTGCCGGGACCGCCACCGGAAGCGGGATCGCGACCTCGGAGGCCAGCAGCCGGCCTTCGCCATCCAGCGGCAGGATGCGCATGGTCACCGCATTGAGCACGTTGCCGCCGACCAGGTAGAGGCGGCGGTCGCCGGCCAGGTCGGCGGCGACCACGATGTCGCAATGCGAGCGCTGCGGCACCTGCCGGCTCTCCAGGGCCTGGCGCAGGCCGGCCGGGCCGCGGGTGGCGGTATCGCGCAGGTGGCACAGCAGGTCGCCGGGCGCGGGCCGCGACGCGTAGGGGTCGGCAAAGCTGTAGGGGCTGCCTTCCGGGTCGCGCCAGGCGCGGGCGATGTAGTCCACATGCCGGGCCGAGCCCTGGAAACCGGGCAGCGGCGCGCGCGCCATCACCCAGGATACGAAGGCCGCCGACCAGGGATTGTCGACCAGGTAGGCGCGGCAGTCGTTGTCGCTTTCGCGGCCACCGCCCTGGTACAGGCAGCTCTGCGCACCGGCGATGTGGAACATCGATGACAGCGTGCCGCTCTCGCGCCAGTAGCGCGCCACCCGTTGCCAGGCCGGGGTGTCGTCGGCCAGGCGCGAACGCTCGGCTTCGGTCACCGTCATCGAAGCCAGCCGGCCGTCGACATCGATGAACGGCTGCAGCCAGGCCTTGTGCTCCTGGCAGGCGGTGCGCACGATCGCCGCGGCGGTGTAGCTGGTCCCGGCCGCCGGCGGCCAGTCACACGCATCCACTGCCGGCGCCGTCGCCGCACTGGGTACCGGCATGGGCGGGTTCTGGGCCGCGGCCATGGCCGGGGCGAGCAGGAGGGCCAGCCACAGGCCCGGGCGCAGGTGCGCGCGTGTCATGCCGGCACGGGCCCCAGCTTCATCGACAGGTCCACCGCACGCACGTGCTTGGTCAGTGCGCCGATGGAGATGAAGTCCACCCCGTCTTCGGCGATCGCGCGCAGCCCGGCCAGGTCCACCCCGCCGGACACCTCCAGCGGGATGCGACCGTGGAACGGCGCGGAGCGGGCGATGCGCACGGCCTCGCGCCGATCCTCGGCACTGAAATCATCGACCAGGATGCGGTCGCAGCCGGTGGCCAGCGCCTGCCGCAACTGCTCCAGGGTCTCCACTTCCACGATCAGCGGCAGGTCCGGCTGGGCGGCGCGTGCGGCGGCAATCGCCGCGGCCACCGAACCGGCCACGCGGATGTGGTTTTCCTTGAGCATCACCGCGTCGTACAGGCCGAGGCGGTGGTTGCCGCCGCCGCCGGCGCGCACCGCGTACTTCTGCGCCAGGCGCAGGCCGGGCAGGGTCTTGCGGGTATCCAGGATCATGGCGCCGGTGCCGCGCACCGCCTCCACATGGGCGGCGGTGGTGGTGGCGGTGCCCGAGAGGGTTTGCAGGAAATTGAGCGCGCTGCGCTCGGCGCTGACCAGGGCGCGGCTGCGGCCTTCCAGCAGGGCCAGCACGGTGCCGGCGGCCACGCGCTCGCCTTCGGCCACCTGCCAGTGGATCCGCACTTGCCGGTCCAGTTCACGGTGGCAGGCGTCGAACCAGGGCCGGCCGGCGATCACCGCGTCCTCCTTGCACAGCAGGTAGGCGCGTTCGGGTACGTCCGGCAGCAGGGCGGCGGTGACGTCGCCGCGGCCCAGGTCCTCGGCCAGGGCGCACCGCACGTGGGCCAGCACGGCGTCCTGCGGCGGTGGCACCGGCCCGGACACCGGGTCAGCCCGCCGGGAAGTCGGCGACCTGGGCGGTGGCCAGGGCTTCTTCCACCAGCAGCACCGGGATGCCGTCGTCGATCCGGAACACCTGCTTGCGGTCGCGGCTGACCAGGGCCTCGCGCAGTGGCTGCGCCTGGGCGCTGCCGTCGCCACGCAGGACCTGGCCGGCGGCGATGGCGCGGTTGAGTGCGTCCAGCCCGCGCGCTTCCAGCAGTGCCAGCGGCTGGCGGGTGTCGGGCGAGCACAGCAGGTCGAGCAGCTTGCGGTCCATGGGGCGATCGGGTCGGGTGGAAGATGGCTAGAATACGTCCTTGCCACCGAGGACGGCCATGCCAGCCCAGCCCAATCCGCCCGCGACCCCGTCCACCGCCCCCCTGGTCGGGGTGGTGATGGGCTCCCGTTCCGACTGGGAGACCATGCAGCATGCCGTGGAGAAGCTCCATGCGCTGGGGATCCCGCACGAAGTGAAGGTGGTCTCGGCGCACCGCACCCCGGACGTGTTGTTCGAATACGCGGCCAGCGCCCAGGCCCGGGGCCTGCGCGCGATCATCGCCGGCGCCGGTGGCGCCGCGCACCTGCCGGGCATGCTGGCGGCCAAGACCGCCGTGCCGGTGCTGGGCGTGCCGGTGCAGAGCAAGGCGCTCAACGGCATGGACTCGCTGCTGTCGATCGTGCAGATGCCGGCCGGGATCCCGGTGGCCACCTTCGCCATCGGCAATGCCGGCGCGGCCAATGCCGGCCTGTTCGCCGCCGCCCTGCTGGGCCCCGAACATGCGCCCATCGCCGCGGCGCTGGAGGCGTTTCGCCGCCGCCAGACCGACGATGTGCTGGCCCACGACGATCCGCGGCAGTGAGCCGATGACCCGTTCGACCGTCGGCATCCTCGGTGGCGGGCAACTGGCCCGCATGCTGGCCCTGTCCGGGGCCCCGCTGGGCCTGCGCCTGCTGGTCATGGACACCGTGGCCGATGCCTGCGCCGGCCAGTTCGCGCCGCTGCTGGTGGGCGACTATCGCGACCAGCAGGCGCTGGCGCAGTTCGCTGAAAAGGTGGACGTGGCCACCTTCGATTTCGAGAACGTGCCGGCCGAGAGCGCCGAATGGCTGGCCGCGCGGGTGCCGGTGTTCCCCAGCCCGCGCGCCCTGGCCGTGGCCCAGGACCGGCTGGCCGAGAAGACCCTGTTCCGCGAACTGGGCATCCCGGTGCCCGAGTTCGCCGCCGTGTCCGACCGCGCCGGGCTGGATGCGGCGCTGGCGGCGGTGGGCACGCCGTGCATCCTCAAGACCCGCCGCCTGGGCTATGACGGCAAGGGCCAGTTCCGCATCCGCAGCCTGGCCGATGCCGACGCCGCCTGGGAGGCGCTGGGCGCGCAGGCCGGCAAGGTCGGCCTGATCGTGGAGGCGTTCGTGCCGTTCGAGCGCGAGCTGAGCGTGGTGGCCGTGCGCGGCCGCGATGGCGAATTCCGCACCTGGCCGCTGACCTGGAACTGGCATGTGGACGGCGTGCTGTCGGCCAGCCTGGCCCCGGCCCGGGTCGAGCCGGCCCTGGCCGACACCGCCATCGCCCATGCGCGGCGCCTGGCCGAGCGGCTGGACTACGTGGGCGTATTCGCGCTGGAGCTGTTCTGCCGCGATGGCGTGCTGCTGGCCAACGAGCTGGCCCCGCGCGTGCACAACTCCGGCCACTGGACCCTGGAGGGCGCCGAAACCTCGCAGTTCCAGAACCACCTGCGCGCGGTGCTGGGCCTGCCGCTGGGCTCCACCGCCATGCTGGGCCACGCCTGCATGCTCAACTGGATCGGGGCGATGCCCGAGGCCGGCCCGGTGCTGGCCGAGCCGGGTGGACACTGGCACGACTACGGCAAGGAGCCGCGCGCCGGCCGCAAGGTCGGCCACGCCACCGTGCGCGCCGACAATGCGCTGGAGCTGGCGGCCGCGCTGGAGCGCATCGGCCAGGCCCTGGGCCGCCAGGACCAGGTCGCCCCGCCGATCACCGTGCTGCACGCGCTGTAGAGCGGTCGGCCAACGGCCGCCCGCATCAACGCAGGCGCTTGCCTGCCGCGTCCCAGTCCACCACGTTCCAGAACGCGTCCAGGTATTCGGCACGCGCATTGTGCCGGTCCAGGTAATAGGCGTGTTCCCACACGTCGCAGGCCAGCAGTGGCCGGTCGGCGCCGGTCAACGGCGTGGCTCCACCGCGGCAGGCGACGATCCCCAGGCTGCCATCCGGGTGTTGCACCAGCCAGACCCAGCCCGAGCCGAACAGCGCCTGCGCCATGCGGGTGAACTCCTCGCGGAAACGGGCGAAATCGCCGAACTGGCGGGCCAGCAGTTCCCCCAGCCGGCCGCCCGGTTCGCCGCCACCGCGCGGCGACAGGCAGGTCCAGTAGAAGCCGTGGCTCCAGGCCAGGGCCGCCTGTTCGGCCAGCTGGCCGCGGGCACGGCGCACGATGTCCTCCAGCCCCAGTCCCTCCAGCCCGCTGCCCGGCAGCAGCCGGTTGACCTCCTCCACATGGGCGCGGTGATGGCCGTCGTGGTGCAGCTCCAGGGTCGTCGCCGACAGGTGCGGCGCCAGGGCGGACGGGGCGTAGGGCAGGTCGGGCAGTTCGATGGCCATGGCGGTGCTGGATGCGATGGAGGGGTGCGGGGCGGGCGCAGCGATTACAATTGCGCTTTCAGTCTAGCCGACGCCGGGGCCACCCCCCGGCGTCCATGGAGATCTGCAATGGCGGTGATGGAGCGCATCCAGGCCGAGGTCGAAGGCCATCCGATCGTGCTGTTCATGAAGGGCACGCCGGAGTATCCGATGTGCGGCTACTCCGCGCGCGCGGTGCAGGCGCTGCTGGCCGCAGGTGCCGACCACCTGCACACGGTCAACGTGCTGGCCGAGCCGGAAGTGCGCGCCAACCTGCCGCGCTATTCCAACTGGCCGACCTTCCCGCAGCTGTTTCTGCATGGCGAACTGCTCGGCGGCTGCGACATCACCCTGGAGCTGCTCGAATCCGGCGAATTGCAGCGCATGGTCAGCGAGGCACAGGCGCAGTGAGCCTGCTCGACCTGCCCACCGCCGCCGCGCAGCCGCTGGCCGGCCGCGTGATCCTGCTGGCCGGCGCCCATGGCGGCCTCGGCGCCGTCGCCGCTCAGGCCTGCGCCGCCGCCGGCGCGACCCTGGTGCTGCTCGGGCGCAAGCTGCCCAAACTCAACCGCGTCTATGACGCCGTCGCCCAGGCCGGCCCGGAGCCGCTGCTGTACCCGCTGGACCTGGAAGGCGCCAGCCCCGACGACTACCTGGAACTGGCGCAGCGCATCCAGTCCGAACTGGGCCGGCTCGACGGCATCCTTCAGTGCGCCGCCGAATTCCGAGGCCTGACCCCGCTGGAACACATCGACCCGGCCGACTTCGCCCGCGCCGTCCACGTCAACCTGACCGCGCCGTGGTGGCTGGTCCAGGCCTGCCTGCCGCTGCTGCGCCAGGCTCCGGATGCGGCCCTGGTGCTGGCCGTGGACGACCCGCAGCGCGTCGGCCAGGCCTACTGGGGCGGCTACGGCGTGGCCCAGCACGGCCTGCGCGCGCTGCTGGGCATGCTCTCGGCCGAGTTGGCCAACACCGCCGTGCGCGTGGCCGGCCTGCAGCCCGGGCCGATGCGCACCGGGCTGCGTGCCCGCGCCTATGCCGAAGACCATGACCGGCGCCTGGCCGATGCGGCCGCCTACGCCGGCGCCTGCGTCACCCTGCTGTCGCCGGCCGGCGCCGCCCACCGCGGCACCATCTGGGCCCCCGAAGCGGACGCCCTGCCGGCATGACCATCCTGTCGGCGGCCCTGCTGCTGTTCCTGATCCTGGACCCGCTGGGCAATGTCCCGGTGTTCCTGAGCGTGCTCAAGCCGCTGCCGCCGCACCGCCAGCGCGTGGTGCTGGTGCGCGAGCTGCTGATCGCCCTGGGGGTGCTGATGGCCTTCCTGTGGGGCGGCAAGTACGCCCTGGAGCTGATGCACCTGCGCCAGGAATCGGTGGCCATTGCCGGCGGCATCGTGCTGTTCCTGATCGGCATCCGCATGATCTTCCCGCGCCCGGAAGGGCTGCTGGGCGAACTGCCCGACGGCGAGCCGTTCATCGTGCCGCTGGCCATCCCGCTGATCGCCGGCCCCTCGGGCATGGCCGCGGTGATGCTGATGGGCAGCAACGAGCCGCACCGCCTGGGCGAATGGAGCCTGGCCCTGCTGCTGGCCTGGGCGGCCACCGCCGCGATCCTGCTGTGCGCGCCGCTGCTGTACCGGCTGCTGGGCCGTCGCGCCCTGTCGGCGGTGGAGCGGCTGATGGGCATGCTGCTGGTGGCGATCTCGGTGCAGATGCTGCTGGACGGGCTTTCGGCCTACCTGGGGCAGGGGGGTTGAAGGCCGTATCGACGGAGTTACATACGAAATCGCCGGCGTTCGTATGGATGCCTGCCGCCCCGTGGATTCTGAAATCCTGTCACGCAAGCGTCACACGGGCCGCCTAGCATGTTAATCTGCTGTTAACCATTGTGTCTTGGCCCCGCTTGCGGGGCGCCCGCTTCATTTCCGTTTCCTTTCGCAGTTCCGCCAGGGCGGTCCATCGCCCGCGCCATTCAAACTTCACAGAGGCTACGTCATGACCGACTCCCGTCGATTCCGGATGTCCAAGCTCACCCTGGGCCTGGCCGTCGCCCTTGCCGCCGCCCCGGCCTTCGCCCAGAGCACCTCCGCCGGTGTCGGCGGCGTGGTCACCAGCCCCGCCGGCCAGCCGGCCGCCGGCGTCGAGGTGACCATCGT
>JAGOWL010000115.1 GCA_018060215.1 Pseudoxanthomonas sp. | reverse complement strand
CGCCGGATCCTGCTGGTGGACAACGACGCCGACGCACTGGCGGCACTGGCGCAGCTGCTGGCGCGCTGGGGCTGCCAGGTGGCCACTGCGGCCGATGGCGAGGGGGCCGCGGCGGCGCTGGCCACGCAGCCGGCCGATCTGTGGCTGTTCGATTACCACCTGGACCGTGGCGACACCGGCGTGCTGCTGGCCGAACGCCTGCGCGGCCGCTACGGCGCGGCGCCGTGCCTGGTCCTGTCGGCCGATGCCGGCGAAGACACCCGCGTGGCGGTGCAGGACGCCGGCCTGGCCCTGCTGTCCAAGCCGGTGCGCCCGCTGGCACTCAAATCCGTCCTCGACCGCATGCTCGCCGCCACCCGCCTGTAGGCGCCGGGCTTGCGGGCGACCAGGCCGGCAGCGGATAGAATCGCGGTCTTTCCGTGCAGGCGCACCCGCGATGCCCTATACCCCGATCGTGGCCACCCTGGGTTACGTGCTCTCGCCTGATCGTTCGCGGGTGTTGATGATCCACCGCAATGCGCGCCCGGGCGACCAGCACCTGGGCAAGTACAACGGCCTGGGCGGCAAGATCGAGCGCGACGAGGACGTGGTGGCCGGCATGCGCCGCGAGATCCTGGAGGAGGCCGGCATCGAATGCACGGCGATGCGGCTGCGCGGAACCATCAGCTGGCCCGGTTTCGGCAGGCAGGGCGAGGACTGGCTGGGCTTCGTGTTCGTGATCGACGCCTTCGAAGGCACGCCGCTGGAAAGCAATCCGGAAGGATCCCTGGAATGGATCGAGGTCGATCGCATCCTCGAGTTGCCGCTGTGGGAGGGCGACCGCCAGTTCCTGCCGCTGGTGTTCGACGCCGACCCGCGCGGCTTCCATGGCGTCATGCCCTACCGTGATGGCGTGATGCAGTCCTGGACCTGCTCGCGGATCTGAGCGCGGGCAGGCAGGCATGTTCCACGCCGCGCCGGCTTGTCCACACCGGATGTGGACGGAGGTGGGAGAAGCATGTGGATAACCGCCCGAGCGCCTTGTGTGGCAAGGCTGTCAAGAGGTGTGGCGGTTTTTTGACCAGGGTGTGTCGGGCCGGTGACGGTGTTTTCCACACCCGGTGTGGATGGTCACGGGAAAAGCATGTGGATAACCCTCCGGGCGCCTTGCGTGGCGGGCCGGTCAAGTAGTCTGGCGGAAAAATGACCAGCGCTGGCAGGGGCTGCCGTGGGTGTCGGCAGGTTCCACGCGCCGCCGCTCAGCCTTCGATCAGGCGGCTGGGATCGCTCAGTTCCAGTTCGCGCAGCACCACCCCGGCCTGGGTGCGGTTGCGCACGCCCAGGCGTTCGAAGATCGCCGACAGGTGCGCCTTGACCGTGCGTTCCTGCACGTCCAGGCGATCGGCGATCTGCTTGTTGAGCAGGCCCTGGGCGACCAGGGTCAGCACCCGGAACTGCTGCGGCGACAGGCTGGCCAGGCGTGCGGCCAGTTCGGTGTCCTGCTGAGAGGACTGGGCGCGCGCGACAGTGGCGCGCAGCGAGGCCGGCAGCCATTGCTCGCAGGCCAGCACGCTGCGGATCGCATCGCGCAGTTCGTCCAGGCCCGAGCTCTTGGGCAGGTAGCCGGCCGCGCCATGGTCCAGTGCGCGCCGGACCACGCGCGGATCGTCGTTGGCCGATACCACCACCACCGCCACGGCAGGGTATTGGGCGCGGATGGCCGCCAACCCGGCCAGGCCGTGGTTGCCGGGCATGTGCAGGTCCAGCAGCACCAGGTCCACGTCGGGCTGTGACTCCAGCGCGGCCAGCACGCCCTGCAGCGATTCGGCTTCCAGCACCTGCAACTGGGCCACCGCATCGGCCGCCGCGCCACGCAGCGCGGCGCGGAACAGCGGGTGGTCGTCGGCGATCAGCAGGGTGGGCATGGGCGTGTGGTGGCGGGCCGTCATCCCCGCCAGGGCGGGGACGGGCACGGGCCTATTGCGCAGTCCAGCCGCCGTCGATCGGCACGGTGGTGCCGGTGATGTTGTGTGCCTCGCGCCGGCACAGCCACACCGCCGTGGCGGCGATGTCCTCGGGCAGCGACATGCGCAGGCTGGGTTGCTTCTCGCCCAGCAGCGCGCGCACCCCGTCCTCGCGCGAGCCGCCGTCGCGGCGCGCCTGGATCTGCGGTTCGATCAGCGGGGTTTCCACCCAGCCCGGGCAGATGCAGTTGACCGTGACCCCGCCGCTGTCACGGCTGCCCACGGCCGCGTATTCCAGCGCCGCCACCTTGCTCAGGCCGACGATGCCGAACTTGCTGGCCACGTAGGGCGCCTTGTCCTTCGAGGCCACCAGGCCGTGCACCGACGCGATGTTGACCACCCGGCCATAGCCGCGTTCGGCCATGCCCGGCATGGCCAGGCGCATGGTGTGGAAGGCCGAGCTGAGGTTGATGGCGATGATGTCGTTCCACTTGCCCACCGGCATCTGCGCCAGCGGCACCGCATGCTGGATGCCGGCGTTGTTGACCAGCACGTCCAGCGGGGACCAGGCGTCGACCGCGGCCATCATCGCTTCGATCGCGTCCGGGTCGCGCAGGTCGGCGTCGAAGTGGCGCGCGTCGGCCGTGCCGGCATCGCGCACCGACTGCACCGCCGCCTGGACCTGTTCGGGCGAGCCCAGGCCATTGACGGCCACGCGCGCGCCGTGGGCGGCCAGGGTGCGGGCGATGGCCAGGCCGATGCCGGAGGTGCTGCCGGTCACCAGCGCGGTGCGGCCTTGCAGGAAGGGTTCGGTCATGGGGGGGCAACCTTGCGACGACGCGGAGCGCCAACCCTAGCAAGTATGCCGCGCCGGCAACGTGGTACCAAAGTACGATGACGCCAGCGCCGCGTGCCGGTAGCGTGCGAGCATCCCTTGCCGTGGACCCTTCCATGCCTCTGCCGATCCGCTTCTGCCTGCCGTTGCTGTTGGGCGCCAGCCTTGCCGGCGCCTGCAGCGCCAGTCCCGCACCCAGGGCCACCGACATGACCGAACTCCTGCGCGTGAGCGAACACCGTCACGGCGACGACCTGCTCAGTGCCGGCCTGGGCCTGGAGGGGCTGCGGGCGATGGTGCCGCCGGCCTTCGCCGATGCCGGCCATCCGACCGCGGCCGAGCTGCGCCGGCGCGCGATCTGGTCAAGCTGGCGCGGGATCGCCGACCTGTCGCCGGGAGGCGGCTTTGGCACCGTGTATGGCGCGGTGCCGGTCGTGCCCGGTCGCGAATACGCCAGCCTGGCCCGCGTGCCCGGGGCAAGCCAGCCGCATCGGGTGCTGGTGCAGGTGCCCGACGCGTTCGACCCGGGCAAGCGCTGCCTGGTGGTCGCCCCGGCCTCCGGTTCGCGCGGGGTCTATGGCGCGATCGCCGTGGCCGCGCCGTGGGCGCTGCCCAGGGGCTGTGCGGTGGCCTATACCGACAAGGGCGCCGGTTCCGACTACGTGGACCTGGACGCCGGCATCGGCGTGCGCCTGGATGGCACCCCCGGCACGCTGGGCCAGGCCGACGACCTGGCCTTTGTCCCGGAGGTGGCCGAAGGCGCCAGCGGCGTGGCCTTCAAGCACGCCCACTCGCAGGACAACCCCGAGGCCGACTGGGGCCGGCACGTGCAGCAGGCCGCGCAGTTCGCACTATCGGCGCTGGGCCAGGCCTTCCCGCAGGCCGCACCGTTCACTTTCGACAACACCCGGGTGATCGCGGTGGGCATTTCCAATGGCGGTGGCGCGGTGCTGCGCGCGGCCGAACTGGAGGGCGACTGGCTCGATGCGGTGGTGGCCGGCGAACCGAACGTGCATGTCGACGGCCACGGCTCGCGCGCGCTATACGACTACACCACCGAAGCGGCGCTGCTGATGCCGTGCGCACTGCTGGATATGCCGGCCGCCACGCTGCCGCAGCCGCCGCTGCTGGAACCGCTGCAGCCGTTCTGGCAGGCCCGTTGCACCAGCCTCAAGGCCGCCGGCGTGATCGAAGGCGCCGACCTCGCTGCCCAGGCCCGATCGGCGCACGAGAAGCTGCGCGCCAGTGGCTGGAGCGAACAGGCACTGGTGGCCGGCACCGCCAGCGCCGGTTTCGACCTGTGGCGCGCGGTGGCGGTGACCTATGCCTCGGCCTATGGCCGCCACGGTGTCGGTGCCCATCCCTGCGGCTTCGCCTTCTCGGCGCAGAACCCGGATTCCAGTCCACGCCCGGCCACGGCCGCCGAGCGCGGCAGCTGGTGGTCCGATGCGTCCGGCATCCCGCCGGGCAATGGCGTGGGCATCATCGATCCGAAGCTGGCACTGCCGGACCTGACCCTGGCCGGCCTGCAGTGCCTGCGCGGGTTCCATGCCGGCCCGGGTGAGGCCGCGCAGCGCGTGCAGGCCGGTATCGCCGCCACCCGCGCCTTGCCGCCGCGCGCCGGCCTGCCGGTGCTGGTGGTGCATGGCATGGACGATGGCCTGGTGCCGGAAGCGTTCAGCAGCACCCCGTACCTGGCCGCCGCCCGTGCCGCCGGGCGCCAGGACGTGCGCTACTGGCAGGTGCGCAACGCCCAGCACTTCGACGCCTTCCTGGGCTTCCCGGCCTACGGAGCCCGCTACGCGCCGCTGCTGCCCTACGTGCATGCCGCGCTGGACCGGGTCTGGGCGCACCTGGAAGGGCAGGGCGCGCTGCCGGCCGATGCGGTGATCGACGCCCGCGGCCGCGGCACCGGCGCGGTGGAGGCGGCGCAGCTGCCGATGCCCTGAGTCGCCTGCCGGGGCGCGGATAGCCGACGGGCCGCGGGTTGCCGGTTGCCGGTCGACCCCCGGATCAGCCGGGTCGATCGTCCTTGCACGGGCCCGCGGCCAGCTCGGCGGCGGCCTGGGCATTGTCGGCGGCCACCCGGGCCGCCCGTTGCAGGGCCAGTTCCACCGCGGCCTTGGCCTCGAACGAGGTCGGGTTGCTGCGGTAGGCCTCCCGTGCCGGCGCGGTCTGCGCCCAGGCCGCGTCGGTTTGCGCCTGCAGCGCCTGCAGGCGGGTGCTGCATTCGGTGGCGGACATGGCCGTGGCCGTGCCGCCGGGACTGGCGCAGGCGCAGGGCAGCAGCATCATAGCCATGATCAAGGGTCTCATGCGGCACAGCATCGCACGCTGCCGGCGCGCGGCCGCGCGTGCCGCCTGCAGCCCGGTGGATGCCGCAACGGTGGCTGGGTAAAGTGGCTGCGACCACCTCCTTCCCATGGCCCCTGCATGACCCGCCACTTCTCGATGCTGCGTGATTTCCAGCTGGCCGACTGGTTCACCCTGGCCAATGCGTTCTGCGGCACCGGCGCGATCTTCGCGGCGATGCGCTTCCTGCAGGACGGGCGGGTGGGCGACCTGCTGCTGGGCATGGCGCTGATCCCGCTGGCCTTCGTGTTCGATGCCCTGGACGGCCGCGTGGCGCGCTGGCGCAAATCGTCCTCGACCCTGGGCCGGGAACTGGACTCGCTGGCCGACGTGATTTCCTTCGGCGTGGCCCCGGCCGCGCTGGCCTATGCCTGCGGCATGCAGGGCGGCTGGGACTGGCTGGTGCTGTCCGGGTTCGTCTGCTGCGGGGTCAGCCGGCTGGCCCGCTACAACGTCACCGCCGAGCAGTTGTCCGAAGGCCAGGACAAGGTGAAGTTTTTCGAGGGCACGCCGATCCCCACCAGCCTGGTGCTGGTGCTGGTGCTGGCCGCCGCCGCACTGACCGGCAACATCGGCGCCGACCTGTGGGGTGGCTACTGGCAGCTGGGGCCGTGGCGGCTGCATCCGCTGGTGCTGCTGTTCGCCCTGTCGGGCACCTTGATGGTCAGCAAGACCCTGCGCATCCCCAAGCCGTGAGGGCGTTGGTGCACCCGCGGCGCTAGAATCGGCACGACTACGGAGAACGTCATGATCAAATCCCCGTTTCCGGGCGAGTTCGACGCCCTGGCCCGGCAGTACTGGAATACCTGGAACGAGATGCTTGGCCAGCCTGGCGGTTTCCAGGGCTGGGCGCCGCCGGGTGGCCTGCCCGGGGGCATGAACAATCCCTTCGCCGCTGCCGGCCTTGGCAACAATCCCTTCGCCAACAACCCCTTCGCCGCCAGCCTGGCCGGGATGGGCGGAGTGGGCGGCGGCCTGCCGCCGGGCATGGTCGGGTTCGACCCGGCCGCCTTCGAGTGGTACCAGCAGATGCAGCGGCTGGCGGCCGATTTCAGCAGCGGCAGTGCCCGCGCCGCCGAGGTCGCCGCGGCCTGGCGCGAAATGATCGGCCAGGAGCGTTCGCATTCCTTCGCCCGCCTGTTGCGTTCGATGCATGGGGGGCTGGCCGGTGGCAACTGGCTGGAGCAGGTCAGGCCGATGCTCGAGGCCCTGTTCAAGCCGCTGCGCGAGCAGGGCGCCAAGTGGCTGCAGCGCCCGGCGTTCGGGCCGATGCGCGAGCACCAGGAACGCCTGCAGGCGCTGGCGCTGGCCTGGCAGGAATGGGAGCAGCGCAACGACGAATTCAACGACCTGCTCGGGCGGGTCGGCCAGGACGCACTGGCCCGTTTCGAGGTGATGCTCCAGGAGTGCGATGAGCCGGGCAAGCGGCTGGAGTCGGCGCGGGCGCTGTTCGACCTGTGGATCGAGGCGGCCGAGGAAGCCTGGGCCGAGCTGGCCTTCACCGATGAGTACCGCAAGGCCTATGGCGAGATGACCAACGCGATGATGCGCGTGCGGCTGGGCCTGCAGGGCGAGGTCGAGCGCATGTCCGCGTTGCTGGGCATGCCCGGTCGCACCGAGGTCGATGCGCTGGCGCGCAAGGTGGCCGAACTGGAGCGGGCGCAGTACCAGGCGCGGCGCGCGGCGAGCCAGGCTGCCGCCGCAGGCAAGGCGACGAGCGCACCTGCGACGCGCAAGCCGGTGGTCGCGGCCGATGCCGTAGCAGAAGCCCGGGTGGCGCCAACAGCCAGGGCTGCCGCGGCAGCCAGGGCTGCCACCGTCGCCAAGCCGGCCAAGGCCGCAAAGGTGGCCAAGGCCGGGAGCCGGAAGGTCGCCGGCAAGCCGCGCAAACAACCGCGCCCGGCCGAGGTGCGGGTGGCTGCTGCGC
>JAGOWL010000114.1 GCA_018060215.1 Pseudoxanthomonas sp. | reverse complement strand
TCGTTGCGGATCGACAGGGTGACTTCGCCGGTGGGGGCATTGATGTCGCCGACGCTGAAACCCTTGCCCTTGAGTTCGCCGATCGGGGCGATCACCGCGGCGGTGCCGCAGGCGAACACCTCGCGGATCCGGCCCGAGGCCACGCCCTGCTTCCACTCGTCGATGGTCACCTTGCGCTCCTCCACCACCAGGCCGCGGTCGCGGGCCAGCTGCAGGATGCTCGAACGGGTGATGCCCTCCAGGATGCTGCCGGACAGCTCCGGGGTGACGATGCGGCCATCGTCGAACACCAGGAACACGTTCATCCCGCCCAGTTCCTCCAGGTAGCGGCCTTCCACCGGGTCCAGGAACAGCACCTGCGAGCAGCCCTGGGCATAGGCTTCCTGCTGCGGCAGCAGCGAGGCGGCGTAGTTGCCGCCGCACTTGGCCGCGCCGGTGCCACCCTTGGCCGCGCGCGCGTAGTCTTCCGACAGCCAGATCGAGATCGGCGCCACGCCCTTGGCGAAGTACGCACCGACCGGGCTGGCGATCACGTGGTAGCTGGCCTTGTGCGCGGCGCGCACGCCGAGGAAGGCCTCGGTGGCGATCATGAACGGGCGGAAATACAGGCTGGTCTCCGGCTCGCCCGGGACCCAGTCCGCATCCACCGCCACCAGCTGGCGCAGCGATTGCACGAACTCGTCCACCGGCAGTTCCGGCAACGCCAGGCGCCGGGCCGAGCGCTGCAGGCGCTCGCCGTTGGCTTCCGGGCGGAAGGTCCAGATCGAACCGTCGGCGTGGCGGTAGGCCTTGATGCCCTCGAAGATCTCCTGGCCGTAGTGCAGCACCGAGGCGGCCGGGTCCAGCGACAGCGGGCCGTAGGGACGCACCTGGGCATCGTGCCAGCCGGCGTCCTTGTCCCAGTCGATGGCGACCATGTGCTCGGTGAAGTGCTTGCCGAAACCCGGGTCGGCGAAGATCGCCGCGCGCTCGGCGGCACTGCGCGGGTTCGGGGTGCGGGTGATCGAGTACTTCAACATGGCGGCGCTCGCGGGGTTCCGGGAAACAGAACCGCAAGGATACCGCGTGGGCCGGGATGGCATGCGCCCCGGGTTCAGAACATCCCGGTTTCCAGCCGCGCGGCCTCGGACATCATGTGCCGGCCCCAAGGCGGGTCGAACACCAGCTCCACGTCGGCCTCGGCCACGGTCGGGATCTGTTCGAGCTTGTTGCGCACATCGTCGACCAGGATCTCGCCCATGCCGCAGCCCGGCGCGGTCAGGGTCATCTTCACCTCGACCAGGCGCTGGCCGTCCTCGCGTGGCTTGAGTACGGCCTCGTAGACCAGGCCCAGGTCGACGATGTTGAACGGGATCTCCGGGTCGAAGCAGGTGCGCAACTGGCGCCAGACCAGCGCCTCGATTTCCCCGTCGCCGGCACCGGCAGGCAGTTCCAGCCCCGGTTCGGGCTCTTTGCCGATCGCGTCGGCGTCCTTGCCGGCGATCCGGAACAGGTTGCCTTCCACGAATACCGTGTAGCTGCCGCCCAGGCCCTGGGTGATGTAGCCGACGCTGCCGGCCGGCAAGGTCACGGCATCGCCCTGCGGCACCATGACGGCCGGGCAATCGCGTTCGAAACGGACGGGTTCGCTGCTGCGGGAATACATGCGGACGATATGGGGTCGGCGCCTCCGGGGGACAAGGCGCACGCAGGGCAATGACGGCGGCGGAGGGCAGATTCTAGCTGATGGGCGCAGCGCGTATTCTTGTGCCCCCAACCAGGTCCCCGCCATGACACCGGTCAAGTCCAGCCCTCCCCCGACCTCGCGCCATGGCCACTGGCTGTGGCTGTTCATGCTCGCCCTGGGCAGCCTGACCCTGGTGGTGGCCTGGACCGCACTGGCCCTGGCCACGGGCCGCCAGCACGGCTGGATGGCCCTGCTGGCGGCGCTGGAGGCGGCCTGGATGCTGCGCCTGGGCGGCATGCCGGCCGGCTGGCCGCGGCCGCTGCTGGCCGTGGCGGCGACCGTGGCCATGATCGTGGCGGTGCAGTGGCTGGTGGCCTCGGCCCATATCGGCGCACAGATGGGCCTGGCGCCCTGGCAGGCGGCGCCGAAGATGGGCGCCAACTACGTGTGGACCCTGACCCAGCTGGCCAACACCTGGCTGGACCTGGCCTGGCTGGCGCTGGCGCCATTGCTGGCGCTGTGGGCCGCGCGCTGAAAGGACGTCGCTGCGCGGCCCTCCAACCAACTCAGTGGCCGCCGTCCAGTGCCTTCAGTTCGCTGACCAGGGCGCTGGCCATCTCGGCGCCGTCGCCGTAGAGCATGCGGGTGTTGTCGGCGTAGAACAGCGCGTTTTCGATACCGGCAAAGCCCGTGCCCTTGCCGCGCTTGATCACGATGGTGTTCTTCGAATCAACGACATCGAGGATCGGCATGCCGTAGATCGGGCTGGCCGGATCGGTCTTGGCCACCGGATTGACCACGTCGTTGGCACCGATCACCAGCGACACGTCGGTGTTCTTGAACTCCGGGTTGATGTCGTCCATGTCGGCGATCAGGTCGTAGGGCACCCCGGCCTCGGCCAGCAGCACGTTCATGTGCCCGGGCATGCGCCCGGCCACCGGATGGATGGCGAACTTCACCTTCACCCCGCGATCGATCAGCCGCTGCGCCAGCTCCCAGATCTTGTGCTGGGCCTGGGCCACGGCCAGGCCGTAGCCGGGCACGATCACCACCCGCTCGGCGTAGGCCATCATCGCCGCCACATCGCCAGCCTCGATCGGCTTCTGCGCACCGCTGATCTCCTGCTGCTGGCCACCGCCGCCGAAGCTGCCGAACAGCACCCCGGAGATCGGCCGGTTCATCGCCTTGGCCATCAGGCGCGTCAGCAGGATGCCGGCCGCACCGACCATCATGCCGGCGATGATCAGGGCCTCGTTGCCCAGCACGTAACCCTCGAACGCCACCGCCAGGCCGGTGAAGGCGTTGTACAGCGAGATCACCACCGGCATGTCGGCGCCGCCGATGGGCAGGGTCATCAGCACGCCCAGGGCCAGGGCCAGCACGAAGAAGGCCACGATCCAGGGCATGGCCAGGGTGGTGGCGGCGAACACCGCGCACACCACGGTGGCCACCGCCACCGCGGCGTTGAACCACTGCTGGCCGGGGAAGGTGTAGCGCTTGTCCATGCGCCCATCGAGCTTGGCCCAGGCGATGATCGAGCCGGTCAGCGAGACCGAGCCGATCAGCGCGCCCAGCAGCGCCAGCACCAGCGGCACCGGACCCGGCGCGGTGCCGGCGGCCGACCAGCGCACCAGCTCCATCGCGCCGATGCCGGCGGCCGAACCGCCACCCATGCCGTTGAACAGGGCCACCATCTGCGGCATGTCGGTGATCGCCACCTTCTTGCCCCAGACCCAGGTCACCACCGTGCCCAGCACGATGCCCAGCACCATCAGCGGGATGTTGTGCAGGCCCGGCAGGAAGAAGGTGGCGAAGGTGGCGATCAGCATGCCCACCCCGGCCCACTGGATGCCGCTGCGCGCGGTGGCCGGCGAGGCCATGCGCTGCAGGCCCAGCAGGAACAGGGTGGCGGCGACGAAATAGCTCAGCTTGACCAGGACCAGGACGCTCACTTGGAGCCTCCGGGCTTCTTCGAGGACTTGAACATCTCCAGCATGCGCTCGGTGACCACGTAGCCGCCGGCCGCGTTGCCCGCGCCCAGGACCACCGCGACGAAACCGATCGCCTTCTCCAGGGTGGAGTCGGCGTGGCCCAGCACCACCATCGCACCGATCAGGACGATGCCGTGGATGAAGTTGGAACCGGACATCAGCGGGGTGTGCAGGATCACCGGCACCCGCGAGATGATCACGTGGCCGGCAATGGCCGCCAGCATGAAGATGTACAGCGCTACGAAACCGTCGTTCATCACCGCCTCCTCCCCCGGGCGCGGGGGCATGACCGGATGATAACCGTTGCCTGAACGCGGTAAAGCCCGGTCAACCGGTTGCATCCGCATGCGTTCCCAGTTCCGTGTCATCCCACTACCCCTGGAGGATCGTCATGAAGCGCAATTCCCTGATCACGCTGTCGGCCCTGGCGCTGCTGGGCCTGTCCGGGACCGTCCTGGCCGCCGACCCCGGCGACCGGGTCGATGCCCGCCTGGACCGCAAGGGCGAACGCATCGACCAGCGCCTGGACCAGCGCGGCGAGAGGGTGGAGCACCGCTTTGACCGGGCCGCGGCCGTGGCCGACCAGCGCGGCCGCGAGCATCTGTCCAACCGCCTGGACCAGCGCGGCGACCGCATCGAGGCCGGACTGGACCGCCGTGGCGACCGCGCCGACCGGCGCTGGGATCGCCGTGGCGACCGTTTTGAACGACGCTGGGACCGGCGCGGCTAAGCTGTGCTGGTGACCACGCCCCTGGATTCCGTTCGGGAAACCCCGGCGACGCCCACCTGGGCGTCGCTGGACGCGTTCCTGGCCGACATCGGCACCCGTGCGTTCCGCTTCGCCGAAGCCGGGTTGCGCCACCGCGAGGATGCGCTGGACGCGGTCCAGGACGCGATGATGAAGATGCTGGTCTACCGCGAGCGCCCGTCCGGCGAATGGACCCCGCTGTTCTGGAGCATCCTGCGCCGGCGCATGATCGACATGCAGCGGCGCGCACGCTTCCGCCTGGGCTGGCTGCGCCCGGCCGGAGAGGTGGCGCATGCCGACGACGTCAGCATCGACTGGGCCGATCCCGGCGCCGGACCGGCCCGGGCGCACGAGCAGCGCGAAGCCTGGTCGCGCCTGGTCCTGGCCTTGCGCGCGCTGCCGGCCCGGCAACGCGAGGCTTTCACCCTGCGCGTGCTCGAAGAGCTGGACGTGGCCACCACCGCCAAGGCGATGGGCTGCTCGGAAGGCTCGGTCAAGACCCACCTGTCGCGTGCGCGGCAGGCCCTGAATTCGCAACTGGAGGACGTCCTGTGACGACCGCACCCCAATCCCGCAACCCGCACCCGGTCGATGCCTGCGCCCGGCGCGCCCACGACGGCGCCCTGGCCCAGCTGTCGCCCGACACCCTGGCGCGCCTGCGCCGCGCACGCCAGGCCGCCACCGCCGGTGCCGCCGAACCGCGCCGGCGCCCCTTGCTGGCTCCGTGGCTGGCCGGCGGCGCAGTGGCCGCGACCCTGGCCCTGGCGGTGGTGCTGCGCCCGGGCGGCGCCCCGCCCACGGCCGCGCCGGCGACCGTGGCCGCCGCCGCGCCCGACGCGACCGGCCTGCCGCTGGTGGAGGCCGATCCGGCCGACGTCCTGCAGGAGGATCCGGGCTTCTACGTCTGGCTGGGCTCGCTGGACACCCATGCGATCGCAATGGAGTAGGACCATGAATTCCCTTCGCACCCTGTTCTTCCTCCTGCTGCTGGCCGTGCCGGCGATGGCATCGGCGCAGTCGGCACCGGCGGCGGCCAGGCCGTCCGGATCGCCGCCCCCCGCGGCGGAGCCTGTCCTGCCGGCCTGGGACCAGCTCAGTCCCGAGCAGCGCGACGCGCTGGTGGCACCGTTGCGCGAGCGCTGGAACGACTCGCCGCAGGAGCGCGCGCGCATGCTCGAGCACGCGCGCCGCTGGAAGTCACTGCCGCCGGAGGAACGCGAGCGCGCCCACAAGGGCATGCGCCGCTTCGATGACATGGATCCGCAGCAGCGCCGGCAGGCGCGCACGGTCTTCATGCACACCCGCGGAATGAGTCCCGAACAGGTCCGCGCCTTCCGCGAACAGTGGTCGAAGATGAGCCCGCAACAGCGCCAGCAATGGCTGGACGAACGCCGACCCAAGGACGCGCCCAGGCCCACGCCCTAGGTCCGGCGCGCCCCCCGGCACCTCGGCAAAGCCGCTGCCGACTGACCGTCGGCGCGGCAGGATGCGGCGGTATGCGCGGCGGCGGCGTTACGCGGCGCTGGCCGCTTCGGCCGGACGCTCCGGCCATACCGTCCTGGCCAGCAGCTCGTCGTTCCAGTCGAACGCCAACGCGCCGTCCTTCAGGAACAGGGCCACGAAGTTGTAGACGTTGCGCGCGTACATCTCGCTGGCGTGCACCGCGCCCAGGCTGGCCAGGTTGAGCGGGCCATCCACCACCACCCCGCCCGCCTCGACGGTTTCGCCCGGACGGGTGAGTTCGCAGTTGCCGCCGGTCTCGGCGGCCAGGTCGACGATCACGCTGCCGGGCTTCATCCCGGCCACCATCGTCGCGGTGACGATCTTCGGCGCCGGGCGCCCGGGCACCGCAGCGGTACACACCACCACGTCGATGCCCTTGAGGTGGTCGGCCAGGCGGCGCTGCTGTTCGGCGCGCTCCTCGTCGGTAAGCTGGCGCGCGTAACCGCCCTCGCCGGCGGCGCTGACCCCCAGGTCCAGGAACTTGCCGCCCAGCGACTCGATCTGCTCGCGCGTTTCCGGACGCACGTCGAAGCCTTCCACCTGGGCGCCGAGCCGGCGCGCGGTGGCGATCGCCTGCAGGCCGGCCACGCCGGCACCGACGATCAGTACCTTGGACGGACGGATGGTGCCGGCGGCGGTGGTCAGCATCGGGAAGAAGCGCGGCGCCAGCTGGGCGGCGATCAGCACCGCCTTGTAGCCGGCCATGCCGGCCTGGGAACTGAGCACGTCCATGGCCTGGGCACGGGTGGTGCGCGGCAGGCGTTCCAGCGGGAAGGACTGGATGGCGCGCGCCTGCAGGGCAGCACCACGGGCCTCGTCGGCCTGGGGATGCAGGGTGCCGACCAGGGTGGCGCCCTGCCTGAGCCCGGCGATGGCCGCCGTCGGTGGCGCCTGCACGCACAGCACCAGCTCGGCGCTGGCACGCGCATCGGCAGCGGCCAGCTGCGCGCCGGCGTCGGTGTAAGCCTGGTCGGTGATGCCCGCGCCCAGCCCGGCGCCCGCCTCCACGCCCACCCGGGCACCGGCGGCGACCAGCTTCTTCACCGTTTCCGGTGTGGCCGCCACGCGCTTCTCGCCCGCCGCGGACTCCTTCAGCACCAGCACTTGCACCGCCATGCGTTCCTCGTCACGACCTGGATTCGAACGCCGATGCTAGCCCATTTTCCCGGCTGCCGAGCGCGCCGGCGGGAATGGCTGGTGCACGAGCCCAGGTGACCGGACCAAGCGGGAAACATCATGGTCGCAAAGGGCGCCGCTGCAAGGGGTTCGGTCAGCCGCGTGG
>JAGOWL010000020.1 GCA_018060215.1 Pseudoxanthomonas sp. | reverse complement strand
CTGGTGGCCATGCTCGGTTCGGGCAGCAGTGCGCAGCCGTTCAAGACCGTGCAGGACTACGACAACTGGCTGCGCCGCGCCGGCCAGGTGCCGGCGCTGTTCGACCAGGCCGTGGCCAACATGGAGCAGGGCATGGCCGCCGGCGTGGTGCAGCCGCGCCCGCTGATGGAGAAGGTGCTGCCGCAGCTGGACGCGCTGATCCGGCCCACGGCCGAGCAAACCCTGTTCTGGAACCCGATCACCAACCTGCCGGCCGGATTCAGCGAGGCCGAGCGCCAGCGCCTGACCGCCGACTACAGGCGCATGATCGAAGGCCAACTGCTGCCGGCCTACCGCCGGCTGCGCCAGTTCATCGCCGAGCGCTACCTGCCGGCCACCCGCGACAGCGCCGGCCTGGGCGCCTTGCCCGACGGCGCCCACTGGTACGCGTTCAGCGCACGCCAGAGCACCACCACCGACCTTACCCCGGAACAGATCCACCAGATCGGCGTGGACGAAGTGGCACGGATCCACGCGCAGATCCGCAAGGTGATGAAGCAGGTGAAGTTCCGCGGCTCGATGCAGAAGTTCTTCCGCTTCATGCAGGAGGACAAGCGCTTCCAGTTCGCCGACGAACAAGCCTTGCTGGCCTTCCACCGCGGGCTGGAGCCGAAGGTGATGGCCCGGGTGCCCGAACTGTTCTCGCTGCTGCCCAGGGCCGGCTTCGAGGTGCGCGCGGTGGAACCGTGGCGCGCGCAGTCGGCCGCCGGCGGCTCCTACATGCGCCCCAGTGGCGACGGCAGCCGCCCGGGCGTGTTCTACGTCAACAGCTACGACCTGCCCACGCGCAAGACCTGGGACGCCGAGGACCTGTTCCTGCACGAGGCCATCCCCGGCCACCATTTCCAGCTGGCCCTGCAGCAGGAACTGGAGGGACTGCCGGCGTTCCGCCGCTACGGCGGCGAGACCGCTTTCACCGAGGGCTGGGGCCTGTACGCCGAATCGCTGGGTCGCGACCTGGGCCTGTACCAGGACCCGTACTCGTACTTCGGCTACCTGCAGAACGAGTTGTGGCGCGCGATCCGGCTGGTGGTGGACACCGGCCTGCACCACAAGGGCTGGAGCCGGCAGCAGGTGATCGACTACATGCTGGAGAACTCGGCCAGCAGCCGCACCGACGCGGTCGCCGAAGCCGAACGCTACATGGCCATCCCCGGCCAGGCCCTGGCCTACAAGATCGGCGAACTGAAGATCCAGGAGCTGCGGCGCAAGGCCCAGGCCGCGCTGGGCCCGCGCTTCGACCCACGCGACTTCCATGCCCTGGTGCTCAAGGACGGCTCGGTACCGCTGGACGTGCTGGAAGCCAAGATCGACGCCTGGATCGCCGCCGCCCAGGCGGCGGACTGAGCCTGCCCCTGCGCCAGTCTCCGAGGAGGTGCCCATGACCGGCCTGTTGCCCCTGCTGACCCTGGCCGTGCTGTCCGGCGCGGCCGCATCGACACACGCGTCGACACCCGCGTCGGATCCGGCCACCGGACCGGCCACCGCCGTCGCCGCGACCGATGCCCTGCTGCGCGACTACCGGGGTCAGGTACCCGGTGCCTCGGTACTGGTGCTGCGAGACGGCCAGCCGCTGTACCGTCGTGGCCATGGCCTGGCCGACCTGGAAGCCGGCACGGCGGCCACGGCGCAGACCAACTACCGGCTGGCGTCGGTGAGCAAGCAGTTCACCGCCGCAGCGATCCTGCTGCTGGCCCAGGACGGCGTGCTGTCGCTGGACGATCCGGTCAGGCGCTGGCTGCCCTCGCTGCCGGCCGCCGCCGATGCAGTCACCCTGCGCCACCTGCTCAGCCACGCCTCCGGGCTGATCGACTACGAGGACCACGTTCCGGCGGATTTCCAGGGCCAGCTGCACGACATCGACGTGCTGCACATCCTCGAAGGCCTGGACCGCACCTACTTCGCCCCCGGCAGCGACTACCGCTACAGCAACAGTGGCTACGCGCTGCTGGCCCTGGTGGTGGGCGCCGCCTCCGGTCAGGATTTCGCCAGCTTCCTGCAGCAGCGCATCTTCCAGCCGCTGGGCATGCGCGACACCGTCGCCCACCAGGACGGGGTGGACACGGTGGCGCGCCGCGCCTACGGGTACAGCTTGCCGGTCGACGGCCGATGGACCCGCACCGACCAGAGCCAGACCAGCGCGGTGCTCGGCGACGGCGGCATCTATTCGTCCATCGACGACCTGGCCCGCTGGGACGCGGCACTGTACGACGAGCGCCTGCTGCAGGCCCGCTGGCGGGACCTGATGTTCACCCCGGCCATCGCCACCGGCGAGCCGGACGTGCCGCATTACGGCATGGGCTGGCGTCTGAACGGCGACAGCCACTGGCACAGCGGCGAGAGCATCGGCTTCCGCAACGTGATCGTGCGCTGGCCCGGCGAACGCCTGACCGTGATAGTGCTGAGCAACCGCAACGATCCGGAGCCCTACCCGCTGGCGCTTGCGATCGGCCGGCTGTTCGGCGCACCGGCTTCGCCCTGAGCCGCTGGCGGGCCGGTAGCCCGCCCGCACTCGTGACTTTCGACCGATGGCGCCGCGGCGGTCCGTACTACACGATCCAACATCGTAATCAGCGGAGCGCGTCACATGCTCGAGATCCGTTCGCTGTCCAAGACCTACGCCAATGGCGTGCAGGCGCTCAAGGACGTCACCCTGGACGTGCCGCGTGGAATGTTCGGCTTGCTCGGCCCCAACGGCGCCGGCAAGTCCACCCTGATGCGCACCATTGCCACCCTGCAGGAAGCCGACGCCGGCAGCATCCATCTGGACGGCCTGGACGTGCTCAAGGACAAGACCGAAGCGCGGCGCCGGCTGGGCTACCTGCCGCAGGAGTTCGGTGTGTACCCGAAGGTCTCGGCCGAGGCCATGCTCGACCACTTCGCCGTGCTCAAGGGCGTGACCGTGCGCGGCGAACGCAAGGCCCTGGTGCAGGCGCTGCTGCAGCAGGTCAACCTGTGGAACGTGCGCAAGCGCAAGCTCGGCACCTTCTCCGGCGGCATGCGCCAGCGCTTCGGCATCGCCCAGGCGCTGATCGGCCAGCCCTCGCTGATCATCGTCGACGAGCCCACCGCCGGCCTGGATCCGGAAGAACGCAACCGCTTCCTCAACCTGCTGGCCGAGATCGGCGAAAGCACGGTGGTGATCCTGTCCACCCACATCGTCGAGGACGTGACCGACCTGTGCCCGCGCATGGCGATCATCGCTTCGGGCCAGGTGCGCCTGGCTGGCGAACCGCGCGAGGCGATCGGCTCGCTGGAAGGGCGGATCTGGCGCAAGCGGGTGGACAAGGCCGAGCTGCCCGGGGTGATCCAGCAACACGCGGTGCTGTCCTCGCGCCTGGTCGCCGGACAGCCGGTGGTGCACGTGCTGGCCGACGCCGACCCGGGCGAAGGTTTCGCCGCGGTGCCAGCCAACCTGGAGGACGTCTATTTCGGCGAGCTGCGCAAGGTCGCGCTGGCCGACGCCGCGGCACAGGCGGCCTGACCGATGCTGCGCCATCTGCTTGCTTTCGAGAGCCGGTTGCTGCTGCGCAACGGCGTGTTCTGGGTCGTACTGGTCGTATTCGGCCTGCTCGGCTTCGGCATGATGGTCGACGACGAGATCAGCTTCGGCGGCGGCGTTGGCAACATCATGCGCAACGCACCGGCGGTAGTGATCACCGTGCTGGCCACTTTTGGCCTGCTGAGCGTGTTGTTGTCAACGATCTTCGTGGCCGGTATCGCGCTGCGCGATTTCGAGCAGCGCAGCGCCGAACTGTTCTTCGCCACTCCGCTGAGCCGGCGCGACTACCTGCTCGGCCGATTCGGTGGCGGCTTCCTCGCCAGCCTGGCGATCATGCTGGTCACCGCCCTGGGCCTGTGGCTGGGCAGCCAGATGCCGTGGCTGGACCAGGCCCGGCTGGGGCCGACGCCGTGGGCGGCCTACGCATGGGCATTCGCCGTGCTGGTGATCCCCAACCTGCTGTTTCAGGCGGCGCTGCTGTTCACCCTGGCCACGCTGACCCGCTCGATGCTGTACAGCTACATCGGCGTGGTCGTCTTCATCGTGCTATGGACCATGTCCGGCTACCTGACCCGCGAACTGGATTCACGCTGGATCGGGGCGTTGCTGGACCCGTCCGGCGTGACCGCGGTCGGCGAGTACATCCGCTACTGGTCCAGCGACCAGTACAACAGCCAATTACCCGCCGTGACCGGGCTGCTGCTGGGCAACCGCCTGCTGTGGCTTGGCGTGGCCGCGGCGTTGCTCGCCGCGGCTTTCCGTCTGTTCCGCGCCGACCGCGAGGGAATCGTGCTGCGCCGGCGCAAGGCAGAGCCTGCGCCTGCCGCCAGCGCACAGCACGGGCTGGCCACGGCCGGCGCGGCGTTGGCCCTGCCTGCCGTTACCCTGCGCGACAACGCAGCGGCACGCTGGACCCAGTACCGCCAGTTGGCCGCGTTTGACCTGCGTGGTGCACTGACCAGCGCGCCATTCCTGGTGATGCTGGTGCTGGGCCTGCTGATGATCTTCACCGTGCTCAAGTTCGGTTCGACCATGTTCGGTACCGAGCTGTACCCGGTCACCCGGCGCATGCTCTCCACCCTGGAAGGCGGGTTGAGCCTGTTCCTGATCATCATCACCACCTTCTACGCCGGCGAACTGGTCTGGCGCGAGCGCGGCCTGCGGGTGGCCGAGGCCACCGACGCCTACGCCCTGCCCGACTGGATCCCGCTGGCCTCGAAGATGACCGCGCTGGCCGGCCTGGTCGTCGCCTTCCTGCTCGCCGGCGCGCTGTTCACCGCCGGCTGGCAGCTGGGCCACGGCTACACCGCTTTCGAGCCGCTGCTGTACCTGAAGGGCCTGGCGCTGGCGGCGATCCCCTTCGTGCTGATGGCGGCGCTGGCGGTGTTCCTTCAGGCGGTCAGTGGCAACAAGTTCATCGGCTACCTGCTGATGATCGTGTACCTGGTCATGCGCGCGACCATGGGCATGCTCGACCTGGACCACCTGCTATACCGCTACGGCTCGGCCACGCCGATCCCGTATTCGGACATGAACCAGTACGGCCACTTCCTCGGCCCGCACCTGCTGCTGCGCGGCTACTGGGTTGCGTTCGCGGTGGCGCTGCTGGCGGTGACGCTGCTGTTCTGGCCGCGCGGCACCTCGCTGGCCGTGCGCGACCGTCTGCGCCTGGCGCGTACACGCCTTCGTGGCCCGGTGCTGGCGACCCTGGCCGGTTCGCTGCTGGTGTTCGCCGCGCTTGGCGGCTGGATCTTCTACAACACCAACGTGCTCAACGAGTACGTGCCCGGCGACCTGGCCAGGGAGCGCGCGGCGCAGTACGAGAAGGACTACCGCCAGTACAAGGACCTGCCTCAGCCGCGCATCGCCTCGATCAAAACCGAGGTGGACATCTTCCCCGAGGAACGGCGGGTGGACTTGCGCGGCCGCTACCGGCTGGAGAATCGCACCGACCAGCCGATCCCGGAGCTGCACGTCGCCCTGAATCCCACGATCGAGGTACGCCGGCTGGAGTTCGGTCCGCATACGGTGGTCAGGGCCGACGAGGTCCAGGGCTACACCATCTACCGCCTGGCCGAGCCGCTGGCGCCGGGCGCGGCGATGGACTTCGAGTTCGACCTGTCCAGCCGGCCCGAAGGCTTCCCCCTGGATGGGGGCAGCACCGCGGTGGTCCGCAACGGCACCTTCTTCAACAACTACGCCGCCCTGCCGCAGTTCGGCTACAGCGAACGCCGGCAGTTGCAGGACCGCAACGAACGGCGCAAGCAGGGCCTGCCGGCGCTGCCGCGGATGAACCCGATCGACGACCTGGCCGCGCACCGCAACAACTACCTGACCACCACCGGCGACTGGGTCGATTTCGAGACCGTGGTGTCCACCAGTGGCGACCAGATCGCACTGGCCCCGGGCTACCTGCAACGCGAGTGGGAGCAGGACGGCCGCCGTTACTACCACTACAAGTCCGAGGCCAGACTGCTGCCGCTCTTCTCCTGGCTGTCGGCCGACTGGCAGGTGGCGCGCGACCGCTGGAACGGCGTGGCCATCGAGGTCTACCACCACCCGACCCACGCCTGGAACGTACCGCGGATGATCGACTCGGCGAAGAAGTCGCTGGACTACTTCAGCCGCAACTTTTCACCCTACCAGTTCCGCCAGTTCCGGATCCTGGAGTTCCCCGGCTACCAGCAATTCGCCCAGGCCTTCGCCGGGACCATCCCGTATTCGGAATCGATCGGCTTCATCGCCGACCTGCGGGACAAGGAGGACGTCGATTACGTGTTCTACGTCACCGCGCACGAGGCCGCGCACCAGTGGTGGGCGCACCAGGTCATCGGCGCCAACGTGCAGGGCGCGACCATGCTGTCCGAATCGCTGGCCCAGTATTCGGCGCTGATGGTGATGGAGGAGGAGTACGGCGCCGCGCAGATGCGCCGCTTCCTCCGGTATGAACTGGACAAATACCTGACCAGTCGCGCCACCGAGCGCGGTGAGGAACTGCCACTGGCGCTGAACGAGAACCAGCAGTACGTCCACTACAACAAGGGTTCGGTGGTGTTCTACGCGCTTCGCGACGCCATCGGCGAGGACCGGCTGAACGCGATCCTGGCCGAGTTCGTGCAGCAGTGGGGTTTCAAGGGACCGCCCTACCCGACCAGCCGCGACTTCCTCGACCTGCTGTATGCGCGTACGGAGCCGGAGCACCACGGATTCATCCGCGATCTGTTCGAGCGGATCGTATTCTGGAACCACCGCGTAGACGTGGCCGAGGTGCGCAAGCGCGAGGATGGCAGGTACGCGGTCACCCTGAAGGTTCACGCGGAGAAGGTCTCCACCGACGGCAAGGGCAAGGAAACCCAGGAGCCGGTCGACACGATGGTCGACATCGGGGTGTTCGCGCGGCCTGCCGGTGGCAAGGAAGCCGACGAAACGGTGCTGTACCTGCGCAAGCACCGCATCACCGAGGCCGACACCACCCTGGATCTGGTCGTGGACGAACTGCCTTACGAGGCTGGCATCGACCCCTACAACAAGCTTATCGACCGTGACTCCGGCGACAACCGCAAGAAGGCGGTGCTGTTGTAGGAGCCAGCGATCAGCCGAGGTCGGCGATCAGCACCTGCGCGGCGTTGTGCCCGGGCGCGCCGGTGACGCCGCCGCCGGGATGGGTGCCGGCGCCGCACAGGTACAGGCCCGGGATCGCGCCGCGGTAATCGGCCTGGCCCAGCATCGGTCGCGCCGAAAACAGCTGGTTCAGGCTCAATGCGCCGTGGAAGATGTCGCCACCAACCAACCCGAACTCGCGCTCCAGGTCCAGCGGGCTCAACGCCTGCCGGCCCAGCACCGAGGCGGCGAAGCCTGGCGCGTGACGGTCGACGGTGGCGATCATCAGGTCGGCGACCTCGTCGCGGTGGTCGTCCCAGCTGCGGCCGCCCGGCAACTGCGGCGCCACGTGCTGGCAGAACAGGCTGGCCACGTGCGCCCCCGGCGGTGCCAGCGAATCGTCCAGGGTCGATGGAATCAGCATCTCCACGATCGGCTCCCGTGACCAGCCGTGCTCGCGCGCATCGCGCCAGGCGCGGTCCATGTAGTCCAGGCTGGGCGCCAGGATGATGCCGGCGGTGAGGTGCTCGCCCGGCCCCGGCAGCACGCTGAAATCCGGCAACCGCGACAGCGCCACGTTCATGCGGAAGGTGCCCGAGCCGCAGCGCCAGTTGGCCATCCGCTCGCGGGTGGCGGGCGGCACCGCATCGGCCGGCAGCAGGCGCTGGTAGAGCAGCCTGGGGTTGACGTTGGCGACCACCGCGCGCGCGCGCAGCACCTCGCCGGCGGCGGTGGCCACCCCGACCGCGCGCCCGCCTTCCACCAGCACCTGGCGCACGCCCGCATCCACCCGGATCTCCACGCCGGCCTCGGCGGCGGAGCGCGCCATCGCCTGGGTGATCGCGCCCATCCCGCCAATGGCGTGGCCCCAGGCGCCCTTGACTCCGTTGACCTCGCCGAACACGTGGTGCAGCAGCACGTAGGCCGAGCCCGGCGCGTAGGGACTGGCGTAGTTGCCGACGATGCCGTCGAAACCGAACAGGGCCTTGAGCGGTGCGCTCTCGAACCAGCGGTCCAGGTATTCGGCCGCCGAAATCGTGAACAGGTCCAGCAGCTCCTGGCGCAGGGTCTCGTCCAGCGCGTGCAGGCGCCGACCGAGCCGGGCGCCGCGCAGCAGTTCCGGCAGCGCTTTCCACCAGCCGCCGTCGGTGACGTTGGGCGGCGGCTGCAGGGCCAGGGCGCGCAGCACGTCGGCGATCGCGTCCAGGCGCGCCTCGTAGGCCGGCAGCGCGGCGGCATCACGCGGTGAGAATTTCGCCACTTCCTCGGCCGTGCGCCCGCCCCCGGTGAGCAGGTAGCCACCGCCCGATTCCACCGGCAATGGCAGGAAATTGTTGCGCTTGCGCAGCACGATGCGCAGGCCGTGGCGATGCAGGTCCAGGTCTTCGATCACCTTGGGCTGCAGCAGGGACACGGTGTAAGAGGCCACCGAATTGCGGAAGCCGGGATGGAACTGCTCGGTCACCGCCGCCCCGCCGACCACCCCGCGGCGCTCGAGCACGGTCACCTTCAGCCCGGCCCGGGCCAGGTAGGCGGCGCAGACCAGGCCGTTGTGGCCCCCGCCCACCAGCAGCACGTCGATGTCCGGCGCGGTCTTGCCCATCGGCACAGATATACCACTGTGCCTATACTGGCCGCGCAGGGGATCGGCCGACGGGGACACGCATGGCCGCAATGCAATGCTTGCCAGGCCAGTGCGGCCGGGGCGGATGCGTCCCGGCATCGACCCTGCGCGCCTGCGGCCGGCCCGGATGAGCCGCCCCCACTTGCCAGCGCCGGACCGGCGCCACCTCCTGCTGGCCCTGGGTGCCGGCGCGGCGGCCGCGCTGTGCGGCCTGCTTGGCCTGGGGCGCCTGCTGGACGACCTGGCCCTGCGCCGACTCGGCCCGCAGTCGGCCGCACCGGTAGTGGTACTGGGCCTGGACGCCAGCGGGCCGTCGGCCTGGACAAACGAGCGCCTGGCCGAACTGCTGGAACGGCTGCGCGCAGCCGGCGTGCGCGGCATCGGCCTGGACCTGCCGGCCGCGCTGGCCCCTTCCGCCGACCCGGTGGCCGATGCCAGGCTGGCCCGTGCGCTGATCGATGGCCCGGTAGTGCTGGGGGTGAACCTGCAGCCGCAGCCCGGTGGCGGCCTGCTGGCGCAACTGCCGGCGGCCGGGTTTGTCGATGCCACCGGCCTGGGCCATGTCTGGCTACCCTTCGATGGCGATGGACGGATCCGCCGGCATCACGCGCTGGCCGTGGCCGACGACGGCATCGCCTGGCCATCGCTGGCGCTGGCCCTGGCGCGCACCGATACCAACGCCGACCGCGGTGGCGACCGCGGGCTCCCGGACCCCTGGCCGGTCGCCGCGGCGGCCGAACCGCAGACCCTGCAGGCCTCGGCCCTGCTCGCCGACCGGATCGATCCGCAGCGCCTGCGCGGGCAGTGGGTGCTGGTCGGCCCGACCGACCCGGCGCGCCAGGCACGGCTGCCTGGCCCGCACGGCAGCGCCGCACTGTTCCCGGTCCAGCACCAGGCCCGCGCCCTGGCCGACCTGCTGGTCGGCCATACGCCACGGCCGCTGGCGCCCCCGGTGCACGCGCTGCTGGCCTGGCTGCTGGCGACCGCCGCGGTCCTGGCCGGGGGCTCGCGTCCGGGGCCGGGATGGCGCATGCCCACCGCACTGCTGGCCGGAATCCTGGCCAGCCTGGCGGTCTGCGCCGGGCTGCTGGCCCGGCAGTGGTGGTTCGCTCCCGGCGCCAGCGTCGGCGTGCTCGCCCTGGCCCTGGCCGGATGGGCCGTGGCTGCGGCACTGCGCCACTGGCACGGGCGCCGGTACCTGCCGGGCCTGGCCAGCAGCAGCCAGCTGCACGCGGCGGTGGCGGCGCTGCGCGCCAACGGCGCCCCGCATGCCCTGTTGCTGCTGCAGGCATCGGCCGCCGGCGACGCCAGGCCGGCCGCGGCCGCCACCTGCCCGCGCCGCTTTGCCGGCGTGCTGCGCACCCGCGCACGACGTCCGGACGACCTGGCCGCCTGGCTGGGAGACAGCCGCTTCGCCCTGTTGCTGCACGGCATCCAGGCGCCGGCGGCCGAATCGGTCCGGGAACAGATCCGCGAGCAGGCCGCCGCCCAGGGGCTGGAGGTGCAAGTGGACCTGCAGGCCTGCACCGGCCAGGAGGACTGCGCCTGCCTGCGCCGCCTGGAGCCGGCCGCCGGGCCCTGAACGACCCGGCCTGAACGACCGCGCCTGAACTCCCACCGCCTTCACGCCGGGACCTCTCACCGGTGCCAGCCCGCATGGGGCCCGCCATGACCTCCGGCAGTCCCGCCGCCCGGCGGCCGCGCGTAGTCTGCCGCCACCTGCCCCACTCCGGGGCTCCCGCCATGCCCGCCCGCCGGGCCGGAGAACCTGCAACGTGAACACCCGCACGCCCCAGACCCTGCTGTTGCCGCTGGCCGTCACCCTGGCCCTGGCGGCCTGTTCCAAGAAGGACGACGCGGCCCCGGCCGCTGCCGCACCGGCCGCGCCGGAATACACGCTCGATGAAAGCACCCTGCCCGGCGTGAACCGATTCACCCTGGCCGACCTGGACAGCAGCCAGGACGCCTGCGCCGATTTCGCCGGCTATGCCAACAGCAAGTGGCTGGCCGCCAACCCGATCCCCGGCGACCGCACCAGCTGGGGCGCGTTCGAGATGCTCGACGAGCGCTCCAACGCCGTCCAGCACCAGCTGGTGGAGCAGGCCGCGGCCGATGCCAGCGCCAGCGGGGTGAAGAAGATCGTCGGCGACCTGTGGGCCACCGGCATGGACGAAGCCAAGGCCAACGCCCAGGGTATCGAGCCACTGGCCGGCCACCTGGCCGCGATCGACGCCCTGGCCGACGGCCCGGCCGTGGCCGAATACCTGCGCACCCGCGCCGCGGCCGGCGAGAATTTCCTGTTCGGCTTCGGTGCCGAAGCCGACTTCAAGAACCCGGACCTCAACATCGCCTACGCCATGCAGGGTGGCCTGGGCCTGCCAGACAGCAAGTACTACTTCGACCCGGACAAGAAGGACATCCGCGACGCCTACGTGGCCCACATCGCCAAGGTGCTGGAGCTGTCGGGCGTGGCCGCGGCCGACGCGCAGAAGCAGGCGACCGAGGTGATGGCGTTCGAAACCCGCCTGGCCAAGGTCTCCAAGTCGCGCGAGGACATGTCGCGCGACGTGTCGCTGTTCTACAACCCGGTCAGCCTGGCCGACGCCGACCAGCTGGCACCGAACTTCCCGTGGACGAAGTTCTTCGAATCGCAGGGCGTGGCCGCCCCGGAGATGTTCTCGCTGGCCATCCCGGCCTTCCACCAGGAGGTGAGCAAGGCGCTGGGCGACACCGATGCGTCGGTGTGGCGCTCCTACCTGCGCTTCCACACCGTCGACGGCGCCTCGCCCTACCTGAGCGACGCCTTCGCCCAGGAGAACTTCAACTTCTACGCCAGGACCCTGCGCGGCCAGAAGGAAATGAAGCCGCGCTGGAAGCGCGTGCTGGCCACGGTCAACGAGCAGGCCGGCGAAGCGCTGGGCCAGATGTACGTGCAGGTCGCCTTCCCGGCCGAGTCGAAGGCGAAGATGGAGGCACTGGTGGCCAACCTGGGCACCGCGCTGAAGGCGCGCATCGAGCATCTGGAGTGGATGGGTGAGGACACCAAGGCCAAGGCGCTGGCCAAGCAGGCCGCGTTCACCCCGAAGATCGGCTACCCCGACAAGTGGCGCGAGTGGGCCGGCCTGGAGACCAGCCGCGACAGCTACATCGGCAACGTGCTGGCCGCGCAGGAATTCAACTACCGCTGGAACCTGTCCAAGATCGGCCAGCCGGTGGACAAGAGCGAATGGGGCATGCCGCCACAGATGGTCAATGCCTACTACAACCCGCTGCAGAACGAGATCGTGTTCCCGGCCGCGATCCTGCAGCCGCCGTTCTTCGATCCCAGCGCCTCCGACGAGATGAACTACGGTGGCATCGGCGCGGTGATCGGCCATGAAATGACCCATGGCTACGACGACCAGGGCAGTCGCTTCGGCCCCACCGGCAAGTTCGAGAACTGGTGGACCGAAGCCGACGCCAAGGGGTTCAGCGGACGCACCGACAAGCTGATCGCCCAGTTCGACGGCTACACCACCGCCGACGGGCAGAAGATCAACGGCCGCCACACCCTGGGCGAGAACATCGCCGACCTCGGCGGCCTGGCTACGGCCTACGATGCGATGAAGTCCGCCGCCGGCGACACCCCGGACCCGATGACCGACGGCCTGACCCGCGACCAGCGCTTCTTCCTCAACTGGGCCACGGTGTGGCGCCGCAATTTCACCCCGGAGGAGCTGAAGAACCGCATCGCCACCGACGAGCACGCCCCGGCGCAGTTCCGCGCAGTCGGTGCGCCCTCCAACCTGCCGGCGTTCGCGGCGGCGTTCAAGTGCGAGCCGGGCAAGCCGATGGTCCGCCAGGGCGACAACCAGGTGGTGATCTGGTGAGCTGACAGGCCCGGTGGCCGCAACCACCGGACCGGCTGGCAGGCGCAAGGCCCGGCATTGCCGGGCCTTGTGCCATCCGCCTGCACCGCTCCTTGGACCTGTCGCTGCAAGGGCAAAAGCTTCGCTTCGGGCGGGGGCCGCCGCTGCAAGGGCAAAAGCTTCGCTTCGGGCGGGGGCCGCCGCTGCAAGGGCAAAAGCTTCGCTTCGGGCGGGGGCCGCCGCTGCAAGGGGATTTCGTCCGCCGCGTGGTTCCGCGTCCTGCTCCAACACGCGGGCGCGGTACATCCATGTACCGCTCGGACGAAATCCCCTTGCAGCGACGTCCTTCGCGGCGTGGCGATCTTCGTTTCGGCGGGGCATGCCGGAGCCGGCATCGACGAAGCCACGGACATCCAATTGGCGAAAGACGCGGTGGTGCGGGGATCGGGCGCAAGCAGGCCATGGATGGCCTGCGCTCGCCTGTTGGAGCCATGGATGGCGGAATCAGGCGATGCGCACGATCCCCGCACTGCCGCGGCTCCCCCCGAAGGCGACATACCCCGGTGCTTCGAGGCCGCACCGCCGCTGCTCCCCCCGAAGCCAGCGGACTCCGGCGCTTTGGCTTTGGCTAAAGCCCGAACCCCGCACCAACACAGCTCCGGCCGAAGTCGATGAACTCCAACGCTTTGGTGGCATCCAGGGCCGGGAACGCGACCGGGGCGTCGACAACCGGCCTTGCTACACTGCCCGCCCCTTGTCCCAGGCCCGATCCCGATGATTTCCGCGCCCCGTCCGCTCGTGCTTGCCCTCGGTGTTGCCCTGGTTGCCCTGGTCTCGGCCGCCGATGCCGACGCCCAGCGCAGGAAGAGCCGCGCCCCGGCCGTCAGCCCCCAATGCGCCGACCTGTACGCCCATGCCAACGCCGCCTGGCTCAAGACCCACCAGGCACCGGCCGATGCCGGCGCGGTCACCGCCCTGGGCCAGCTGTCCGAACTGGCCCTGCAGCAGCAGCGCCAGCTGCTGGACGCGGCCATGGCCTCGCCGGACAACGACGTGCAGCACCGGCTGGGTGATTTCTGGGCCAGCGGCCTGGACGAGGCGGCGGTGGAGGCCGATGGTTCCCGGCCGATCGCCACCCTGCTCTCGCGCATCGATGCGATCGGCAAGTCCAGGGACGTGCCGGCCACGATCGCCGCCCTGCACCAGGTCGGCATCCCGGTGGCCTTCAACTTCGCCCCGGACGTGGACCTGCAGGCGCTGGACCGCCACATTGGCTACTTCATGCAGGGCGGCATGGGCCTGCCCGACCCGGCCTTCTACACCCGCGACGATGCCGACACCCGGGTGGTGATGGATCGCTACCGCGCCTACGTGCGCCAGATCCTGGCCCTGACCGGAACCCCGGAACAGCGCCTGGACGGCGACGTGGCGGCGGTGATCGCCATCGAGACCGCGCTGGCGCGCAAGTCCAGGTCGCTGAACGAACTCAATTCGCCCGCCGACAACTTCGCCCCGGTGCCGGTGGCCCAGGCCGCCAAGCGCTACCGCAACCTGCAGCTGGACAAGTTCCTGGCCGCCCAGGGCGTGAAGGACGACCGGGTGTCGATGGCCAACCCGGCGCTGTTCGCCGAGCTGGATGCGATGGTCGGCAAGCTCAAGCCGGAACAGTGGCGCGCCTACCTGCGCTGGCGCGTGGGCGATGCAATGGCGCCGTACCTGTCGCGCAGCTACCGCGATGCCAGCTTCGGCTTCCGCGGCCAGGTGCTGGAAGGGCGCAGCGTGCAAGCGCCGCGCTGGCGGCAGGTGCTGGACGCGATCAACGTGGCCGCCGGCCCGATGCTCGGCCGCGAATACGCCGCCGCGCACCTGCAGCCCGAGGAGCGCCGCCAGGCCGGCCTGATGATCGACGAACTGCGCCAGGCGCTGCTGGCCGCGGTCGATGCCAGCCGCTGGCTCGGTGCCCCGGCCAAGGCCGAGGCCCGGGCCAAGCTGGAAGCGATGGCGATCGAGGTCGGCACCCCGCGCCGCGACCTGGACTACACCGTGCAGCCGATGGGCCGCGGCAGCTTCGGCAGCAACATGCTGATCGCCTCGACCTGGCGCCACGGGCAGGAGATGAAGCGGATCGGCAAGGGCAATGCCGACCGCCGCTGGGACGTGCTGCCGCAGGAACCGGCGCTGGCCTACGACATCGCCCAGAACCGCCTGATCGCCACCGCCGCGGCGCTGCAGGCGCCGATATTCGATGCCGCGCGCCCGGAGCTGCTGTACGGCGCCTTTGGTGCCCTGGTCGGCAGCCAGCTCAATCGCGCGATCGATGCGCAGGGTTCGCACGTCGATGCCCGCGGCCAGGTCCGCGACTGGTGGAGCCCGGCCGACCGCGACGCCTGGACCGCCCTGGGCAACCGGGTCGCCGCGCAGTACGCCAGCCAGGACTATCCGGGCGTGAAGGGTGCACGGGTGGATGGCGCACTGGTGCGCAACGTCGCCCTGGCCGACCAGGCCGGCCTGGAACTGGCCGCCACCGCCCATGCCAAGGCCCAACCGCAGGCCAGCCAGGCCGCCAGGCAGGCCCTGTTCGAGGCCTGGTCGCGGTTGTGGGCCCAGCAAGTGGCGGCCAACACCGCCAGCGAGCGGCTCAAGACCGACATCCATGCCCCGGGCCCGCTGCGCAGCAACCTGCCGGCGGCCAACCTGCCGGAGTTCGCGGCGGCCTTCGCCTGCAAGCCCGGCCAGCCGATGACACGCGCCGAGGCCGACCAGGTGAAGGTCTGGCGCTGAACCACGGCGGCCGAACCGCGACGCCCGCCCGTCGGCGCCGGCCAGGCCCGCAGGCGGCCCGGCGCCCGGGTCGCCCGCAAGCGGGGCTGCCGCCGAGGGGCTAGCTCCGGCGCAGCGGCGGTTTGGGCCGGCCGAACGGGGGTTGGCCGCGCCAGTAGCGGATCACCAGCCAGCCGAACAGCATGCCGCCCAGGTGGGCGAAGTGGGCCACGCCCGGCTGCCAGCCGGTGAAGCCCAGCACCAGTTCGGCCACGCCGAACAGGATGACGAAGGTGCGTGCCTTCATCGGGATCGGCGGGAACAGCAGCATCAGCCGCTGGTTCGGGAACAGCATGCCGTAGGCCAGCAGCAGGCCGAACACGCCACCGGAAGCGCCCACGGTGGCATAGACCGGCCCGCCCGAGGACACCGACCACCAGCCCACCGCCAGCTGGCACAGGCCGGCGCCGACCACGCAGATCAGGTAATAGGCCAGGAACCGGCGCGGCCCCCAGGTCAGCTCCAGCGGCGCGCCGAACATGTACAGGGCCAGCATGTTGAACAGCAGGTGGCCCAGGCTGCCGTGCAGGAAGCCGTAGGTCAGCAGCTGCCAGGGCTGGAAATTCTGTCCGGGCGAGAACGGATCGAACAGGCCGGTCGGTGGCCACAGCGCGAACGGTTCGAAGGTGGCCGGGCCAAGCAGACTCTGCAGCAGGAACAGCGCCACGTTGGCGATCAGCAGGGCCTGGGTGACGGGGGGCAGGCGCGATTGCATGCGGTGCGGCTCGGAACGGTCGGGCCGCCATCATAACGGCCCGGTCGCGCTCCAGCCCGGCGCCTAGGTGTCCGGCCCCCAGACGGCCGCGTCCAGGTCCTGCCCACCAGGCTGCCGCTTCACCCGCCCCTGCGCCACCGCCACGCCCTCGGCGCGCAGGCGCCGGCACTGCTCTTCAAAGCCGGCCGAACCGGGCGGAAAGGCGATCCGCCCGTCCGCGCGCAATACCCGGTGCCAGGGCAGGGCCGGATCGTCGTTGCCGGCCAGCACCCGGGCCGCCAGCCGTGCCCGACCGGGCAGGCCGGCCCGTCGCGCCACCTCGCCGTAGCCGGCGACCTGGCCGGGCGCGATCGCCCGCACCGCCGCCAGGATGCGGGCGGCGGCATCGGCTCCAGTTGCGGCGGATGCGGTGGCCATCTGCGCTAGCATAAGGCCCGACCATCGCGAGGGATCGCCATGCGCAGCTTCGAACAGATCCGCAGCCACCTGCTCACCGCAGGTTTCCGCCTGACCATGCAGGAGCCCGATGTCGCCTGCGTGGAACTGTCGCTGTCCGGCGGCAGCCGCCACCAGTCGATCTTCGTGTCCGAGCTCGATGGCGAGGACCAGCAGCCGATCCTGCGGGTGAGCACGGTGATCGCACCGACCACCGGGATCGATGCGCGGCGTGCGCTGGTGTTCAACTGGCAGAGCAGCGTGGGCTACCTGGCCATCGGCGAACTGGACGGGGTGCCCTACCTGCAGCTGTGCGAGAACCGTCCCTACGATGGCCTCACCCCGGCCGAGATCGAGCGCCTGGTGCTGGAGATCGGCGGCCTGGGCGACCGCATGGAACGCGCGCTCTCGGCCGAGGGCGACCTGCTCTAGGCGCCCGACCCCTACGTCCAGCCCATCGCGCGCATCGCCGCGAAGAACAGGTAGGCCACGCCGGCCGAGGCCGGGATGGTCAGGATCCAGGCCCAGATGATGCGCTCGACCACGCCGAGCTTGAGCGCGCGCGGATTCTTGGCAAAGCCCACGCCCATGATCGCGGTGGAGATGCTGTGGGTGGTCGATACCGGCATGCCGAAGTGCGCGGCCACCGTCAGCACGGTGGCCGAGCTGGTCTCGGCGGCGAAGCCGTGGATCGGATGCAGCTTGACCATCTTGTGGCCCAGGGTCTTGATGATCCTCCAGCCGCCCGAGGCCGTGCCCGCCGCCATCACGATCGCGCAGGTCAGCACGATCCACATGGCGATGTCGGTGCCGCCGCCCTGCCCCGGGTGCAGGAACGCCAGCCAGCCGGGCAGGTCGTCCAGGGTCCCGGCCGCCTCGGCGCCGATCAGGGTCAGGGCGATGATGCCCATGGTCTTCTGCGCATCGTTGTGGCCGTGGGCGAAGCCCATGTAGGCCGCCGACAGGATCTGCGCCTTGCCGAAGAAGGCGTTCACCCAGCGCGGGCGCGCCAGCCGCGCCAGCACGCCGCCGGCCTTGACCATGCCGGCGATGATCGCCCACAGCAGCAGCATCATGGTCACGCCCAGCGCGAAGCCGGCGATGGGCGAGGTGACCATCGGCAGGAACACCTTCCACAGCAGGCCCTTGTTGGCCGACCAGTGACCCACGGTCTGCGACCAGATCAGCGCGCTCCAGTCGTTCTGCGCGGCGGCCAGGGCCGCGCCGCACAGTCCGCCGATCAGCGCGTGCGACGACGAGGACGGCAGCCCGAACCACCAGGTGAGCAGGTTCCAGGCGATGCCGCCCAGCAGCGCGCACAGGATCACCTGCGAGGACGCCTCCACCACCTCGGTGTTGACGATGCCGGTGGCGATGGTGGCCGCCACCGCGGTGCCCATCAGCGCGCCGACCAGGTTCATCACCGCCGCCAGCGACACCGCCGCGCCCGGCGACAGCACCTTGGTCGCCACCACGGTGGCGATCGAGTTGGCGGTGTCGTGGAAACCGTTGATGAACTCGAACACCAACGCGGTGAGGATAACCACCAGGACCAGGGTCAGCATGGCGCGCCCGTCAGCTGTTCTTGAGCACGATCTGGTAGGCGACCACGCCGGCTTCGCGGCAGCGGTCGATGGCCTTTTCCAGGATCTCGAAGAACTCCTTGAGCAGGAACATCTGCAGGTGGTCCAGGCGCCCGGAATAGATGTCGCGGTACAGCTCCAGCATCAGCCGGTCGGCCTCGTTCTCGATCGCGCGCAGCTTCTCGTTGAGCGCGGTCATCCGGTCCAGGTTCATGGTCCGCAGCTCGTGCACCATGTCCACCACCACCTGGGCGGCCTGCTCGAGCATGGCCGCGCGCGGGGCGAAGTCGATGTGCGCCAGGTGCTCGGTGGCCAGCGAGTAGCGATCGGCGAATTTCTCGATCTGCTTGGGGATCTTGTACAGGGCCGAGCCCAGCGCTTCGATGTCCTCGCGCTCGATCGGGGTGATGAAGCTGTCCACCAGGGCCTTGCCGATCTTCTCCGAGGCCACCCGCTGGCGCTGGCGGGCCAGCTTGAAGGCGTCCAGGGCCGGCAGCCGGTCGGAAGCCTTCATCATCTGGTACAGCGCCTTGGCGCTGTCGTGCGCCGCCTCGGCCGCATCGTCGAGCAGGTTGAAGAACTGCTTGCCGGAACCGAAGATCGTCTGCAGGGAGAACATGGCTGGAGGGTCCGCCGCCTCGGGAGGGGCGGGCTGGTATCGGGGAATTATGACAGCCCGCCCACGCACCCGGGAACCCGGGGCCATGCGGGACCGGGCCCGCGCGGGGCCTGGACGGCGGCCCGACCGCGCCGGCTTTGCTAATATGCGGCGGTGCCTGCGGCACGATTATGGACGACGACCCTCCTTCCCCGCCCGCCTGCCGTTGTCGCGCCCTGCGCCCCGGCACCCGCCTGTGGCTGTCATGCCGCGGAGCGCCTGCCCGTGGCTGAACTGCTGATCGTGCTGGCCCTGGTCCTGGTCAATGGCTTCTTCGCGATGTCGGAGATGTCGGTGATGACCTCGCGCAAGAGCCGGCTCAAGCAGCTGGCCCAGTCCAGCCGGCGCGCGGCCAAGGCGCTGGCCCTGGCCGAGAAGCCCGAGAGCTTCCTGTCCACGGTGCAGATCGGGATCACCCTGATCGGCATCCTCACCGGCCTGTTCGGCGGCGCGGCGATCGGCCTGGCCATCGCCGGCGGGCTGCAGGAGCTGTTCCCGGGGCTGGCCGCGCCGGCCTCCTTCAGCCTGCTCGGACAGCCCCAGCCCTGGTCGCAACTGCTGGGCAAGACCCTGGCGGTGGTGCTGATCACCTTCCTGACCCTGGTGTTCGGCGAACTGGTGCCCAAGCGGCTGGCGATCACCGCCCCGGAAAACATCGCCGGCGCGGTCGCCCTGCCGATGTCCTGGCTGGCGCGGATCGCCTTCCCGTTCGTGTGGCTGCTCTCGCACAGCACCCGCCTGGTGCTGCGCCTGCTGGGCCTGGGCCGGGACGAGGCCGGCACCATCAGCGAGGAGGAGATCCGCATGCTGGTGGCCGAGAGCCACGAGCAGGGCGTGATCGACGCCCACGAGCGCGACATGGTCAACCGGGTGATGCGGCTGGGCGATCGCACCGCCGAGAGCCTGATGACGCCGCGCAACCGGATCGCCTGGCTGGACGCGCGCGGCTCGCTGGAGGAGAACCTGGAATCCATGCGCGAGCAGCAGTATTCGCGCTACCCGGTGTACCGCGGCAATGACCAGGACGTGGCCGGCGTGCTCGAGGTCAAGTCGCTGCTGCACACGCCCGGCGCCCTGGAGGACGGCAGGCTGTTCCAGACCCTGCGCGCGCCCCTGTTCGTGTCCGAGACCACCCACGCGATGAAGCTGCTGGAGATCTTCCGCGAGGAACAGCAGTCGATGGCGCTGGTGGTGGACGAGTACGGGGAGATCCAGGGCCTGGTCACCATAAGCGACCTGATGGGTGCCATCGTCGGCCGCCTGCAGGCGGTGGAGAACACCGACGAGGACGCCCTGGTGGTCACCCGCGAAGACGGCTCGCTGCTGGTGGGCGGCACCTTGCCGATCGAGGACCTGCGCGAACTGATGGGGGGGGTCGCCCTGCCCGACGCCGAGGACGGCGACTACCACACCCTGGCCGGCATGTGCATCGCGCATTTCGGCCGCATCCCCAACGTGGGCGAGCGCTTCGACTGGGCCGGTTGGCGGATCGAGGTGGTCGACCTGGATGGCGCGCGCGTGGACAAGCTGCTGCTGGCCCGGCTGGGCGGCGATGACGATGACGCCGTCGGCTGAGCGGGCCGCGCCCAGCAACGGCATCGCCCGCCTGCTGCGTGCCTTCACCCAGGGCGACCCGCAGGAAGTGCTGGCGCTGGACCGGTTGCTGTACGGCCTGGGCCGCAGCGCCTTCGGCATGTTCCTGTTCGTCTCGGTGCTGCCCGGCTTCGTGCCTATCCCCGGCTTCGCCGGCGTGGTCAGCGGGCCGCTGGTGGCGCTGATCGGGCTGCAACTGATCGTCGGGCTGCGCAAGCCCTGGGTCCCGGCTTTCATCGGCCGGCGCGGCCCCCGGCGCAGCACCATGGCCCGGTTCTGCGACCGCATCACGCCGGCGATGGCGCGGCTGGAACACCTGGTGCGGCCGCGGCTGCGCGCACTCACCCGCAGCCGCCTGGCCAATGCCTACACCGGCGTGCTGCTGATCTGCCTGGGCCTGTTGCTGGCCCTGCCACTGCCGATGACCAACTTCGTGTTCGCCGGCACCCTGCTGCTGTTCGCCCTGGCCCTGATGGAGCGCGACGGGGCGCTGATGCTGGCGCTGTGGACGGTGTCGACCGCCGGGCTGGTGGCCACCGGCCTGCTGTCGGAGGAACTGGCCCGCCTGATCCACGGCTGGCTGGCCTAGCCGTACGGACCGGGCCGGCGACCGCCACCGCACGCGACCCGCGGGCAACCGGGTCAGCGCCCGCGGCGCGCCAGCAGGTGGGCGAATTCGGTGGCGCTGATCGGGTGGCTGAGCCAGTAGCCCTGGACCAGGTCGCAGCCACGTTCGGCCAGCAGGTTGTACTGCGCTTCCTTCTCCACGCCCTCGGCCACCACGGTGATCCCCAGTGAATGGGCCATGGCGATGATGGCGGTGGTCAGGGCCAGGTCGTCCGGGTCGCGCTGCAGGTCGGCCACGAAACTGCGGTCGATCTTGACCCCGTCCACCGGCACCCGGCGCAGGTGGCTCAGGCCGGAGAATCCGGTGCCGAAATCGTCCAGCCACACCTTCACCCCGGTGGCGTGCAGCCGTGCCAGCATCGTGGCGGCCTGCAGCTCGTCGCTGATCACCGCCGTCTCGGTCAGCTCCAGGTGCAGGCACGAGGCCGGCAACCCGGATTCGCGCAGGCATTCGGCCACGATGTCGGGCAGGTCGCCCTTGCGCAGCTGGCGCGGCGACACGTTGACCGAGACGAACAGGCGCTCGCCGCCCTCGCCGATGGTCGACCAGCGCATGGCTTCGGCACAGGCCGACTGCAGCACCCGCAGGCCGATCCCGTCGATCAGTCCGCTCTGCTCGGCCACGTCGATGAACACCGACGGCGAGATCATGCCCAGCATCGGGTGCTGCCAGCGCAGCAAGGCCTCGGCGCCCACCACCCGGCCATCGCTGGCACGGCATACCGGCTGGTAGGCCAGGCTCAGCTCGCCGCGCTCCCAGGCCCCGCGCAACTCCTGCTCCATGTGCACGCGGCGTTCCACCGCGTGGTCCATGGCCCGGCTGTAGAAGCGGAAATCGTTCTTGCCGGCGACCTTGGCCTGGTACATGGCGATGTCGCCGTTCTTCATCAGCGCGCTGGCGCTGGAGGCATCCTCCGGGAACA
>JAGOWL010000113.1 GCA_018060215.1 Pseudoxanthomonas sp. | reverse complement strand
GCCTGGAGAACATCGTCGGCGAGCGCCAGGTGCCCGACCACCCGCTGGTGGCGCAGACCCTGGACGACTGCCTGCACGAGGCGATGGATACCGAAGGCTGGCTGGCGGTGCTGCGCGGGCTGGAGTCAGGCGACATCGAGGTGCTGGCCTGCGATGTCACCGCGCCCTCGCCGCTGGCGGCCGAGGCGCTCAACGCGCGGCCCTACGCCTTCCTCGATGACGCGCCGCTGGAGGAGCGCCGCACCCAGGCGGTGCAGACCCGCCGCTATGCCGACCCGCAGTCGGCCACCGACCTGGGCCGACTGGATGGCGAAGCGGTCGATCAGGTCCGCGCCGAGGCCTGGCCGCGGGCGCGCAATGCCGATGAGATGCACGAGGCGCTGACCGGGCTGGGTTTCATCACCGCCGCCGAAGCCGCACGCGAGCCGATGTGGGAGCCGCTGCTGCAGTCGCTGGTGCGCGATGCGCGCGCAACCCGACTCACCGCCGCCGGCCGGCAGTGGTGGGTTGCGGCCGAACGCCTGCCGCAATTCCTGGCCCTGCATCCGTCGGCGTTGCAGCAGCCCGGCATCGCCGTGCCTGCGGAATTCGCGCAGGTGCAGTGGAGCACCGAGGACGCGGCGGTGGCCCTGCTGCGTTCGCGCCTGACCGGCCTGGGGCCGGTGACGGCGCAGGCGCTGGCCGACAGCCTGGCGCTGGCACCACTGGACGTGGACATGGCGCTGCTGAAACTGCAGGCGCAGGGCTATGCGATGCAGGGCCAGTTCACCCCCGGCGTCCACGACACCGAGTGGTGCGAGCGCCAGCTGCTGGCGCGGATCCACCGCCATACCCTCAAGCGCCTGCGCCGGGAAATCGAGCCGGTGGCGCCGCGCGATTTCATGCGTTTCCTGTTCCAGTGGCAGCGGGTGGCAAGAGACGCGCAGGTCAGCGGCCCCGAGGCGCTGGCCGGGGTACTGGCGCAGCTGGAAGGCTACGAGGCGCCGGCCGCGGCCTGGGAAGGCGACCTGCTGCCGGCGCGCGTGCGCGACTACTCCATCGCCTGGCTGGACGACCTGTGCACCGCCGGTCGCACGCTGTGGACGCGCCTGCGCCCGGCCGAGGTCGAGCCCGGATCGACGCGCACCACGGTGTCGCTGCGCGGCACGCCGGTGCTGTTGCTGCCGCGGCGCAATGCATCGCATTGGGCGGCGCTGGCCCGGGATCTGTCGGACAAGGTGCAGGACGACGAAGCGGCGCTGTCCTCGCGTGCGCACAGGCTGGCTGATTTCCTTGCCGCGCACGGCGCCTCGTTCTTCGACCAGATGCTCGCCGGCACCGGCCTGCTGCAGACCGAGCTGGAGGATGCCCTGGCCGAACTGGTCGCCCGCGGCCACGTGCACTGCGACAGTTTCGCCGGCCTGCGCGCACTGCTGGTGCCGCCCTCGAAGCGACCCACGCCCGGCCACGCCCGGCGCCGGGCGCTGATGCTGGGCATCGAGGATGCCGGGCGCTGGGCGCGGGTGCCGCGTGCGTTGCCGGCCAAACCCAACCCTGAGGCGATCGAACACGTGGCCCGCGTCCTGCTGCGCCGTTACGGCGTGGTGTGCTGGCGCGTGCTCGAACGCGAGGCCGGCTGGCTGCCGCCGTGGCGCGAACTGCTGCGCGTCTACCATCGCCTGGAAGCACGCGGCGAGGTGCGCGGCGGGCGGTTCATCAGCGGCCTGTCCGGCGAACAGTTCGCCCTGCCCGAAGCCATCGGCCTGCTGCGCAAGGCGCGGTCCATGCCCGACGACGGCACCGTGGCCTGCATCAGCGCGGCCGATCCGCTGAACCTGTCCGGCACGGTGGTGGCCGGCGACAAGGTGCCACGCATCGCCGGTGCGCGGCTGGCGTTCTGCGATGGCATCCCGGTGGCCGCGCTGGTGGCCGGCGAGCTGCGGCCGATGGCGGGCATGGAGGCGCTGGACCCGGACCGGCAGGCGGCCGTGCGCAGGGCCCTGCTGCGCGAACCCGGCGGCGATGGCGGTTACCTGCATGGTCGCCCGCAAGCCGTTGGCGCCGTGTAGGAGCCGGGGTGACCGGACATGCGTCCGTGGAAAAGCGCCCGCGACCTGGACCTGGCGATCGTCCCCGATGGCGTTCACCAGGGTACGCGCCTGGCGCACCCGGCCTCAGCCCTGCTCGCGCACGATCTCCAGCACCGCTTCGCCATAGCGGGCCAGCTTGCCGCCGCCGATGCCGCCGACCCGCGCCAGTTCGCTGATCGAGGCCGGGCGCAGCTGGGCGATGTCGCGCAGGGTGCGGTCGTGGAAGATCACGTAGGCCGGCACGCTCTGCTCGCGTGCCAGCTGGCCGCGCCAGCCGCGCAGCGCGTCGAACAGGGGCCGGTCGCCGGCATCCACGTGCAGCGTGCTCCCGCTGCGACGCTCACCGCCTGCACCCGTGCCACGGCTGGCCTTGCGCCTGACGTCCTCGCGCAGCTGCAGCTGCCGTTCGCCCCGAAGCACCGGCCGCGCCGCCTGGCCCAGGCGCAGGCTGCCATGGCCTTCGGCATCCACTTCCAGCAAACCGGCCACCACCAGTTGCCGGAACACGCTGCGCCAGGTGTTCGCATCCAGCTCCGTGCCGATGCCGTAGGTGGACAGATCGTGGTGGCGGAACTGGCGGACCTTTTCGGTGTCGGCACCGCGCAGCACGTCGATCAGGTGCGCGGCCCCGAAGCGCTGGCCGCTGCGGTACACGCAGCTCAACGCCTTGCGCGCGGCCTCGGTCGCGTCCCAGGTGTGCACCGGTTGCAGGCAGTTGTCGCAGTTGCCGCACAGTCCGGAGCGGTTGCCGCCCGCATACGCCTCGCCGAACGCGGCTAGCAGTGCCTGCCGTCGGCAGCCGGCGGTTTCGCAATAGCCCAGCAACTGGTCCAGCTTGCGCCGCTCCAGCGCCTTGCGCTCGTCGCTGGCTTCGCCCTGTTCGATCATCTGCCGCAGCAGCACCACATCGCCCAGGCCATAGCCCATCCAGGCCTCGGCCGGTTCGCCGTCGCGGCCGGCGCGGCCGGTCTCCTGGTAGTAGCCCTCGATCGACTTGGGCAGGTCCAGGTGGGCGACGAAGCGCACGTCGGGCTTGTCGATACCCATGCCGAAGGCGATGGTGGCGCACATCACGATGCCGTCCTCGCCCAGGAAGCGGCGCTGGTTGTCGGCGCGCACCTGCACCGGCAGGCCGGCGTGGTAGGGCAGGGCGGTGATGCCGCGGCCGGCGAGGAAGTCGGCGGTCTCCTCGACCTTGCGCCGCGACAGGCAGTACACGATCCCCGATTCGCCGGCGTGGCCGGCGAGGAACTCCAGCAGCTGCCGGCGCGGGTTGTCCTTGTGCGCGACGCTGTAGCGGATGTTGGGCCGGTCGAAGGAGCTGAGGAAGCATTGCGCATCCTGCAGCGCCAGGCGCTCGGCGATCTCGCGCCGGGTCGGCGGATCGGCGGTGGCGGTCAGGGCGATGCGCGGCACCTGCGGCCAGCGCTCGTGCAGCACGGTCAGTTCGCGGTACTCGGGGCGGAAATCGTGGCCCCACTGGGACACGCAGTGCGCCTCGTCGATGGCGAACAGGGCGATGGTGCTGCGGTCGAGCAGCGCCAGGAAGCGCGGGGTCAGCAGGCGTTCGGGGGCGACGTAGAGCAGGTCCAGCTCGCCATCCAGCAGCGCCTGTTCGACCTGGCGGGCGCTGGCCGCGTCCAGGGTGGAATTCAGGTAGGCCGCGCGCACGCCCAGCTGGCGCAGGGCCTCGACCTGGTCCTGCATCAGCGCGATCAGCGGCGAGACCACCAGCCCGGTGCCATTGCGCAGCAGCGCCGGGACCTGGAAACACAGCGACTTGCCGCCGCCGGTGGGCATCAGCACCAGGGCATCTTTGCCGGCGGCGACGTTTTCGATGATGGCCTGCTGCGGGCCGCGGAAGGCGTCGTAGCCGAACACCTGGCGCAGCACCGCCAGCGCAGCGGTACCGGGCGGTGTGTCAACGGGGTCGGGGCGGGAAGGGTGCAGCAGGGCGGTCATCGACCAAGGATACCGGTCAGGTCACTCCGGCTCCTACACCGGCGGGACGGCGGTTTCGCGGCTGGCGTAGCGGAAGGTGGGGGTGGACATCACCATCTCGGCCAGCGAGTAGGCCAGTTCGCGCTCGGCCATCACCGCGCCGTCGGCACCGTGGGACAGCAGGTGGCGCACTTCGGCATCGCTGTGCGCACGCGCCAGCACCGGCAGGGCCGGGTTGATCGCGCGCAGCTTGGCGATCGCCTCGCCGGCCTCCAGCGGTTGCGGGATCGCCAGGATCGCGATCGCGGCCGACTCCGGATGGGCCTCGGCCAGCACCCGCTCGGAGGCGGCGTGGCCGCGGATGGCGGGGATGCCGTTGGCGTGGGCGCGGTCCACGTGCAGGGAGTTGTCGTCGATCACCACCACCGGCACGCCGCGGCCCTGCAGCACCTGGCTCAACTCGCGGCCGACCCGGCCGTAGCCGATCACGATGGCGTGGTTGCCCGGTTGCAGTGGCGGGCCGGAAGGCTGCTCCGGCTCGGGCTTCACCGGCGCGGCGTCGCGATGCCTGGCCTCCCAGCGGTCCAGCAGCATGAAGATCATCGGATTGAGCAGGATCGAGATCAGCGCACCGGCCAGCACCAGGGCCTGGCCTTCCGGGGGCAGGATCCGCAGTGACACGCCCAGGGCGGCGATGATGAAGGCGAACTCGCCGATCTGCGCCAGCGAGGCGGAAATGGTCAGCGCGGTCATCTTCGGGTGGCCGAAGGCGCGCACGATCACGAACGCGGCGGCCGACTTGCCGAGCATGATGATCGATGCGGTGGCCAGCACCTGCCACGGGTGCTCGACCAGGATCATCGGGTTGAACAGCATGCCCACCGAGACGAAGAACAGCACCGCGAACGCATCGCGCAGCGGCAGCGAGTCGTTGGCCGCCTTGTGGCTCAGTTCGGACTCGTTGAGCATCATCCCGGCGAAGAACGCGCCCAGGGCGAAGGAGACGCCGAACAGGGAGGCGGCGCCAAAGGCCACGCCCAGGGCGATCGCCAGCACCGACAGGGTGAACAGTTCGCGCGAGCCGGTGCCGGCGATGCGCTCCAGCACCCAGGGGATCACCCGGCGCCCGACCAGCAGCATCACCGCCACGAACAAGCCCAGTTGCAGCAGGGTCCAACCGATGCGCGCCAGCACCCGGGCCGTGGAAAGTCCCTCGGCCGTAGCCTCCGGCCCGAAGATCCCGGCGATCACCGGCATCATCACCAGCGCCAGCACGCAGGCCAGGTCCTCCACGATCAGCCAGCCCACCGCGATCCGGCCGCGCACGGTTTCCAGCAGCCGTCGCTCCTCCATCGCCCGCAGCAGCACCACGGTGGAGGCGGTGGCCAGGGAGAAGCCGAACACCAGTCCGTGCAGGGTCGGCCAGCCCATGACCGAAGCCACGCCCCAGCCGAGCAGGGTGGCCACGGTGATCTGCGCGATCGCGCCGGGCACGGCGATGCTCTTCACCTCCAGCAGGTCGTCCATGGAGAAGTGCAGGCCGACCCCGAACATCAGCAGCATCACCCCGATCTCGGCCAGCTGGTTGGCGATCTCCTGGTCGGCTACGAAGCCGGGCGTATAGGGGCCGACCAGCACGCCGGCCAGCAGGTAGCCCACCAGCGGCGACAGGCGCAGGCGGTTGGCGATCGCGCCCAGCACGAAGGCCAGGGCGAGGCCAACCGCGACGATGTCGATCAGGCTGGTGTCGTGATGCATCGGGGGTGCGCGGCCGGGGGAACGGGCAGTTTCACCGACCGGGCCTGCATTGGGCAAACCGCCGCGCCGACCGCAGGGGCCCGGTCAGGTCGAAAAGTGCCGGAGTCCACTGGCTTCGGGGGGATCCGCGGCAGTGCAGGTGCAGAGCCCCCGTTTCACTGGCTTCGGCCGGAGCCGCGGCAGTGCGGGGATCGGGCGCATCGCCTGATTCCGCCGTCCCTGGCTCCAACAGGCGAGCGCAGGCCATCCATGGCCTGCTTGCGCCCGATCCCCGCACCACCGCGTCTTTCGCCACCTGGATGTCCGTGGCTTCGTCGATGCCGGCACCGGCAGCACGAAGGCAATGCCCGTCGAAGCGAAAAGCGCCATGCCGCGAAGGACGCCACTGCAAGGGGATTTCGTCCGAGCGGTACATGGATGTACCGCGCCCGCGTGTTGGAGCAGGACGCGGAACCACGCGGCGGACGAAATCCCCTTGCAGCGGCGGCCCCCGCCCGAAGGCGAGACTCTCGCTCAGGCTCTGCAAAGAGCGGCCCCATGTCCCCTCAACTGGGAGAGGAACCTAGAAAAAGCCCCGCACGCGGCGGGGCTCTTTCCTCGACCGGTATTGCTGCCGCTTACCAGGTGTAGGCGACGCGGCCGTACAGGTAGCGGCCGTTGAAGCCGTAGGGCGAGTACAGGCTGTAGGGCATCAGGCCGAAGGTGGAGTTGGCGAAGATGTTCTGCTGCGGGTACTCGTCGAGCACGTTGTCCGCGCCCACCGTCACAGTCCAGTTCCGGGTCGGCCGGTAGCTGGCGGCCAGGTCCACCGTCCAGCTGGCGTCGAAGGTCTGGTCCTGCGCCGGGACGGTGGCGTGGCGGTTGGTGAAGCGCCCGTAGCGGGTGATGCCGCCGTTGAAGCCCCAGTGCTCCAGGCTCCAGTCGCCGGTGAAGGCGAACTTGTCACGCGGCGCGCCTTCCTCGATGCGGCCGCGCTCGTCGCGGCCCATGCGCTGCAGGTTGGCGCCCAGTGCGTCCAGCGCGGCCGGGTTGGGCGCGATCCGGGTGACCTCGGTCTTGTTGTAGTTGTAGCTGGCGGTCAGGCCCAGGGTGCTGGCATCGAAGGGGATCGAGTACGAACCGACCACGTCCACGCCGCGGGTGCGGGTGTCGATGGCGTTGTTGAAGTAGCGCGCGCTGGTGACGCCGGTGATGCCCAGCGAGGCCAGCAGGGCCTGCGCGGCCTGGTTGCCGGCGATGTTGAGGTTGGACGAGAGCACGATGCGGTCATCGATCTCGATCTGGTAGGCATCGACGGTGACATACAGGCGGTCGATCGGCTGCAGCACCAGGCCCAGGCTGTAGGACAGCGAGGTTTCCTGCTTCAGCAGTTCGGCACCGAGCGCCTGCGCGGCGGCACCGGCGGCCGGGAAGGTGCCGGTTTCGAAGGCCACGCCGTTGGTGATGTTGGTGGTCACCGCCTGGTAGTGCTGCTGGGCCAGGGCCGGGGCGCGGAAGCCGCTGGACACGGTGCCGCGCAGTGCGACGGCATCGGTGAAGGCGTAGCGCGCCGACAGCTTGCCCGAGACCTGGTCGCCGAAGTCCGAGTAGTCCTCGTAGCGGCCGGCGACGCCGGCGGAGAACT
>JAGOWL010000019.1:20510-22567 GCA_018060215.1 Pseudoxanthomonas sp. | reverse complement strand
AATCGGTGTGGTGCGCGGCCGACCGCAAGGCGGCGCTGTCCACCGCCAAGGCCGGCAAGGCGGTGACCCGGAAGCGCTGCGACAACCCGGTGGCGACCCAGTTCGGCATCGGCCAGCAGGTCGGCGTGAGCGGCACCCCGGCGGTGTTCGCCGCCGACGGCAGCCAGCTGGGCGGCTACCTGCCGCCGGAGCAGCTGCTGCAGGCGCTGGACGGGGAACCGACCGCCGCGGCCGGCGGCGCGCGCTGAACCACCGGCGCTCCCGGCCCGGCACGGGCGGGGCGGCTGGTCCGGGTTGCGGCCTGCCGGCTCCGGTACAATGGCCGGCCTTTCCCCTGCGACTTCCCCGGACATGATCGTCCTCGAGGGCGCGCCCGCCCTTTCGCCGTTCCGTCGGCAGCGTCTCCAGTCCCGCCTGCAGGCCCTGGTTCCCGGCCTGTGCATCGAAGCGGCCTGGCAGGTCTACTTCGTCCAGCCCGGCGAAGGCGTGCCGGACCGGGAGGCGATCCATCGCATCCTCCAGGCCGGTGACACGCCGTCGCCGCCCGCGCCCGGTGCCAGCTCGCGTTACGTGGTGCCGCGGCTGGGTACGCGCTCTCCGTGGTCGAGCAAGGCCACCGAACTGTTGCAGGGGGCCGGCCTGGCCGTGGCCCGGGTCGAACGCGGACTGCGCCTGGACCTGTCGGGCTGGCCCGCCGATGCCGCCACCGCTGCGGCCGTGGGGCGGCTGCTGCACGACCCGATGACCCAGTCGCTGCTGGCCTCGGCCGAGGCGGCGCAGGCGCTGTTCGCCGCCCAGCCGCGGCGCGGGCTGGAGCGCATCGCCCTGGCCGACCTGGAAGGTGCCAACCGGCGCCTGGGCCTGGCCCTGGCCGACGACGAGATCGAGTACCTGCGCGCCCGCTATGGCGAACTGGGCCGCGATCCGTCGGACGTGGAACTGATGATGTTCGCCCAGGCCAATTCCGAGCACTGCCGGCACAAGATCTTCAATGCCAGCTGGAGCATCGACGGGCGCGAACAGGAACATTCGCTGTTCCGGATGATCCGCAACACCCACCACAAGACCCCGCAGCACACCCTGAGCGCCTACAGCGACAACGCCGCGGTGATCGCAGGGCACGTGGCCGCCCGCTACCGCCCCGACCCGGCCAGCGGCCAGTACCGCACCGAGGCGGCGCTGCCGTCGGCCTTCCAGATCAAGGTCGAGACCCACAACCACCCCACCGCGATCTCGCCGTTCCCTGGGGCCTCCACCGGCGCCGGCGGCGAGATCCGCGACGAGGGCGCCACCGGCCGTGGCGGCAAGCCCAAGGCCGGCCTGACCGGGTTTTCGGTCTCGCACCTGCGCATCCCGGCGCTGCCGCAGCCCTGGGAAGCGCCGCGCGCGCTCAACCCGCGCATGGCCCCGGCGCTGGAGATCATGACCGATGGCCCGCTCGGTGGCGCCGCCTTCAACAACGAGTTCGGCCGGCCCAACCTGCTGGGCTACTTCCGCAGCTTCGAGCTGCCCGAGGCCGGCATCACCCGCGCCTACGACAAGCCGATCATGCTGGCCGGCGGCCTGGGCGCGATCGACCGCATCCAGGTCGAGAAGATCAAACTGCAGCCGGGCGATGCGGTGATCGTGCTGGGCGGGCCGGCGATGCTGATCGGTCTGGGTGGCGGTGCGGCCAGTTCGGTGGCCTCCGGCGAGAGCGCCGAGGACCTGGATTTCGCCAGCGTGCAGCGCGACAACCCGGAGATGGAGCGTCGCTGCCAGGAGGTCATCGACCGCTGCGTGGCGATGGGCGAGCGCAACCCGATCCACTTCTTCCACGACGTCGGTGCCGGTGGCCTGTCCAACGCCATCCCCGAACTGCTGCACGACTCGGGCGTGGGCGGGGTGATCGACCTGGGCAAGGTGCCCACCGACGATCCGTCGCTGTCGCCGCTGGAACTGTGGTGCAACGAGTCCCAGGAACGCTACGTGCTGGGCGTGCCGGCCGACCGGCTGGACGAGTTCGCCGCGATCTGCGCGCGCGAGCGCTGCCCGTTCGCGGCCGTGGGCGTGGCTAC
>JAGOWL010000019.1:0-20410 GCA_018060215.1 Pseudoxanthomonas sp. | reverse complement strand
ATCGACCTGCCGATGGACGTGCTGTTCGGCAAGGCGCCGAAGATGCACCGCGATGCCAGGCATCCGCCGGCCGCCCCCTGGCCGCTGCTGGACACCGCGTCCCTGGACCTGCACCAGGCCGGCCTGCGGGTGCTGGCGCACCCGACCGTGGCCTCGAAGAACTTCCTGGTCACCATCGGTGACCGCAGCGTCGGCGGCCTGACCGCGCGCGAACAGATGATCGGTCCCTGGCAGCTGCCGCTGGCCGACTGCGCCATCACCCTGGCCGACTACGACGGCGTGGCCGGCGAGGCGATGGCCATCGGCGAGCGCAGCCCGCTGGCCCTGCTCGATTCGGCCGCCGCCGCGCGCATGGCGGTGGGCGAGGCGATCACCAACCTGTGCGCCGCGCCGGTGGAGGCGCTGGAACAGGTCAAGCTGTCGGCCAACTGGATGGCCGCCTGCGGCCACCCGGGCGAGGACGCGCTGCTGTACGACGCGGTGCGCGCGGTGGGCATGGAGCTGTGCCCGGCGCTGGAAATCAGCATCCCGGTGGGTAAGGATTCGCTGTCGATGCAGGCGCAGTGGCAGGCCGACGGCCAGGCCCACAAGTCGGTCTCGCCGGTGTCGCTGGTGGTGTCGGCGTTCGCGCCGGTGGCCGATGTGCGCGGGCAGCTGACCCCGCTGCTGGCGGCCGGCGAGGACAGCGAGTTGTGGCTGATCGGCCTGGGTGGCGGCAAGCAGCGCCTGGGCGGTTCGGTGCTGGCCCAGGTGCACGCCGACGGCAGCGCCTTGCCGGCGTTCGGCGGCGAGGTGCCGGACCTGGACGATCCCGAGCGCCTGCGCAACTTCTTCGCCCTGGTCGGTGACGCGCGCCAGGCCGGGCTGCTGCTGGCCTACCACGACCGCAGCGACGGTGGCGCCTTCGCCACCATGTGCGAGATGGCCTTCGCCTCGCGCTGCGGCCTGGACATCACCCTGGATGCCTGGGGCGAGGACCCGTTCCGCACCCTGTTCAACGAGGAACTGGGCGCGGTGGTGCAGGTGGCCGACGAGGACCGCGCCGCCTTCGCCGACCTGGTCGAACGCCACGCGCTGACCGAGTGCGCCCAGCGCATCGCCCGCCCGACCTCGGCGGCCCGGGTCAGCGTGCGCCTGGATGGCGACCTGCTGGCGCAATGGCGCTGGGAGGAGCTGTTCGATGCCTGGTGGGCGACGACCCACGCCATGCAGAAGCTGCGCGACAACCCCGATTGCGCCGACGAGGAACGTGCGGTGGCGCGTGATTTCGCCGCGCCGGGCCTGAGGCCGAAGCTGGGCTTTGATCCGGCCGTCGATGTCGCTGCGCCTTACATCAGCAAGGGCGTGCGTCCGCGGGTGGCGATCCTGCGCGAGCAGGGCGTCAACGGCCAGATCGAGATGGCGCGCGCGTTCGACCGCGCCGGTTTCGCGGCCGTGGACGTGCACATGAGCGACCTGGTTGCCGGCCGCATCGCGCTGGACGGCTTTGCCGGCCTGGCCGCCTGCGGTGGCTTCAGCTACGGCGACGTGCTCGGGGCCGGCCGCGGCTGGGCCACCTCGATCCTGGAGCGGGCGGCGTTGCGCGAAGCCTTCGCCGCGTTCTTCGCCCGCACGGACACCTTCTCGCTGGGGGTGTGCAACGGCTGCCAGATGATGAGCCAGCTGCGCGAGATCATCCCCGGTGCGCAGCACTGGCCCAAGTTCCTGCGCAACCGCAGCGAGCAGTTCGAGGCGCGCACTTCGCTGCTGGAGGTGGTGCAGTCGCCGTCGATCCTGCTGCGCGGGATGGAGGGCTCGCGGATCCCGGTGGCGGTGGCCCACGGCGAGGGCCGGGCCGAGTTCGACAGTGCCGTCGACCAGGCCGCCGCGCGGGTGGCGCTGCGCTACGTCGATGGCGACGGCCGCATCGCCACCCAATACCCGCTCAACCCCAACGGCTCGCCCGACGGCATCACCGGACTGTGCAGCGACGATGGCCGCGCCACCATCCTGATGCCGCATCCGGAACGGGTGGTGCGCAGCGTCAACCTCGGTTGGCATCCGCCCGGCTGGGGCGAGCAGTCGCCGTGGATGCGCATGTTCGCCAACGCACGGGTGTGGGTGGGCTGAGCCCGCGCCGTGAGCCCGCTGCCCATCGTCCTGCTGCCGCTGGGTGCCGACGAGGACGCGCTGGACGCCTGCCTGGCGGCGCTGGAGGCCAACACCCCGGCCGGCTCCCCGGTGTGGCTGGCCGATGACGCCCAGGCCGGGCCGCGCGGCATCGCCCTGGTGGAGCGCTGGCTGCAGCGCACCGGCCTGCGCGCCGAGTACACCCGCCGCAACCAGCCGATCGGGGAGGTCGCGCACCTGCAGCAGATGCTGCAGGCCTGCGGGGACGCCGACGTGGTGCTGCTGGCGCCCGACGCGCGGCCGCTGCCGGGCTGGCTGTCGCAGCTGGCCGCCTGCCTGGCGCGCGATGCGGCCATCGCCACCGCCACGCCCTGGTGCAACGCCGGCGAAGCCGCGGCCTGGCCCAACGTGGGCGAGATCTCGCCGCTGCCGGCCGAGCCGGCACTGACCGCCCAGGCCTGCGCGGCGATGCCGCCACTGCACCCGGAGCTGCCGGCGGCGGTGGACCATGCGCTGGCCTTGCGTGGCAGTGCCCGGCGACGCGCCGGCGGGCTGGATGCGGCCAGTTTTGGTTCGCGCTATGCGGCGTTGATCGACCTGTCGCTGCGCCTGTCCGGGCTGGGCTGGCGCAATGCGCTGTGCGAAACCGCCTTCGTGGCGCGCGGTGGTGAGGGCGGGCCGGCCGACGGCGACCTGGACGCGCTGGCCGCGCGCTGGCCGGCTTGGCATTCGCGCCTGGCCGGTTTCCTGATGCACGATCCTCTGCACGACGCGCGCCAGCGGCTGCAGGCGTTGCACGCGCAGTTGCGCGACACGCCGCAGCATGAACTGTTCGCGGCCACGGCGGCGATCACGCCGGCGACGGAGCCTGGCGCATGAGTGGCGCACCGGTGGAGCGGGAGCCGGGCGGCATCGATCCGGCGGTCGGCGCACCCGCACCTGACGACGGCATCGCCGCGGTGGTGGTCAGCCATCGCAGCGCCTCGACCCTGGATGACTGCCTGCTGCGGCTGCGTGGCGCCCATGGCGTGGCCCAGATCCGGGTGGTGGACAACGCTTCCGACGACGCCACCCTGGAAATCGTGCAGCGGCACGCGCTGGCCGACCCGCGCCTGCGCTTCATCGCCAACCCGGACAATCCCGGCTTCGCGGTGGCCTGCAACCAGGGCGCGGCGGCCAGCGACGCGCCCTGGCTGGCCTTCGTCAATCCGGATCTGCGGGTGCGGCCCGATTCGCTGGCGCGCCTGCGCGCCCATGCGCTGGCCCTGCCAGCCCCGGCGCTGCTCGGTGCCGACCTGCTCGGCGAGGACGGCGTGCGCGACGGTGCGGCGCGGCGCCGCGATCCGGATTTTGCCGCGATGCTGCGTGCGCCGGTCAGCGCCTCGCGGCTGGAGCTGGCGATGGATGTGGTGCAGGCGCTGCAGCCGGTGGATGCGGTGTCCGGGGCGCTGATGCTGATGCCCCGGTCGCTGTTCGCGGGCATCGGCGGTTTCGACGAAGGCTACCGCCTGCACGCCGAGGACCTGGACCTGTGCCGGCGCGCGCGTGGCGCCGGGGCGACCGTTGCGGTGGCCAACGACGTGTCGGTGGTCCACGTGCGTGGCGTATCCAGCCGCTCGCGGCCGCTGTTCGTGGAATGGCACAAGCACCGCGGCCTGTGGCGCTACTTCCGCAAGTTCGAGTCGCACCAGCGTGGCCTGTTCACCCGCATCGGCGTGTTCGCGGCGATCTGGATGCACTTCGCCGCCAGCGTGCCGCGCCTGCGGCGGCGCTGAAGGCCGGTTGTGGCTGGCCAGGTCGCGCTGGACCGGGCGCGCTGGACCGGGTGCGGCGCGGGGCAGGGTGGGATGGGGCCGGCGTCCTTGCGGGCCGCGCCGGATTCTGGAATCGTCCGCACAGGGCCCGCGGCTGCACCGCCGCGGCCAAGGCCGCCGCGGACGCAGATGCCCCGATACGAACAACTGGACAACACCAGGCACCGCGACCTGTGCGTGGCCACCGGCTTTGGCGCCCATTTCGGCGACAACATGGCCATGGTGCCGGTGGTCCCGGCCGAGTTCCGGCAGTTGCAGCGCGAGTACACGATCTTCTTCCGCAAGGATCCGGTCGGCGGCTTCCAGTCGGTGGCGCTGCTGGGCTTCGAGCCGCACGAGAACCTGTACCTGCAGGGCGCGCGCTGGGTCGCCGCCAGCCTGCCGGCCACGATTGCGCGCGGTCCGTTCCTGATCGGCTTCCGCGAGCCGCCGGGCGCGGACGGGGCCGGCCGCGAGCCGGTGATCCACGTCGACATGGCCCACCCGCGGGTGGTGGCCGCCGGTGGCCAGCGCGTGTTCCAGGGCGATGGCAGCCACAGTCCCTACCTGGAGCACATCATTGCCGTACTGCGCGCCATCCACGACGGCGTGGAGGCCGGCAACGCCCTGCACGCCGAGCTGGACGCGATGGAGTTGCTGCGGCCGCTGGACATTGATGTCAGCTTCGACGAAACCCGCGGCACCCGGCTGTCGGGCCTGTACGGCATCGACCGCGAGCGCTTGGCGGCGCTGGACGCGGTCTCGCTGCTGCACCTGCACCGCAGTGGCCTGCTGGAGGTGGTGCACCTGCTGCTGGCCTCGCAGGACAACCTGCAGCGGCTGGTGGCCGAGAAGACCCGCCGGCTTACTTCAGCGCCTTGAACCGCAGCCGCTTCGGTGCCGCGTCGTCGCCCATGCGGCGGCGCTTGTCTTCCTCGTACTCGCGGTAGTTGCCCTGGAAGAACTCCACGTGCGAGTCGCCCTCGAAGGCGAGGATGTGGGTGGCGATGCGGTCCAGGAACCAGCGGTCGTGGGAGATCACGAAGGTGTTGCCCGGGAACTCCAGCAGCGCGTCTTCCAGCGCGCGCAGGGTCTCGATGTCCAGGTCGTTGGACGGTTCGTCCAGCAGCAGCACGTTGCCGCCCTGCAGCAGGGTCTTGGCCATGTGCAGGCGGCCGCGCTCGCCGCCGGACAGGTTGCCGACCAGCTTCTGCTGGTCCTGGCCCTTGAAGTTGAAGCGGCCGATGTAGGCGCGCGACTGGATCTCGATGCCGTTGATGTTGAGGATGTCCAGGCCGCCGGAGACCTCCTGGAACACGCTGTGGTTGCCTTCCAGGGCGCCGCGGCTCTGGTCGACGTAGGCCAGGTTGACGGTCGGGCCGATATTGATCGAGCCGCTGTCGGGCTTCTCCTGTCCGGTGATCATCTTGAACAGGGTCGACTTGCCGGCGCCGTTGGGGCCGATGATGCCGACGATCGCGCCGGGCGGCACGATCATCGACAGGTCGTCGATCAGCAGGCGGTCGCCGAACTTCTTGGACACGTTCTTGAACTCGATCACCGAGTTGCCCAGGCGTTCGCCCGGCGGGATGAAGATCTCGTTGGTCTCGTTGCGCTTCTGGTAGTCGACCGACTGCAACTCTTCCAGCCGGCCCAGGCGCGCCTTGCCCTTGGAGCGGCCGCCCTTGGCGTTCTGCCGCGACCACTCCAGTTCCTTCTGGATGGCCTTCTGCCGGGCCTTTTCCTGGTTGTCTTCCTGCTTGAGGCGCTCGTCCTTCTGCACCAGCCAGTCGGTGTAGTTGCCCTTCCACGGGATGCCGCGGCCACGGTCCAGTTCCAGGATCCACTCGGCGGCGTTGTCCAGGAAGTAGCGGTCGTGGGTGACGGCCACCACGGTGCCGGTGTAGCGGGCCAGGAACTGCTCCAGCCATTCCACCGACTCGGCGTCCAGGTGGTTGGTCGGTTCGTCCAGCAGCAGCATGTCGGGCTTCTGCAGCAGCAGCCGGCACAGCGCCACGCGGCGCTTCTCGCCGCCGGACAGCTTGCCGACGATGGCGTCCCACGGCGGCAGGCGCAGGGCGTCGGCGGCCACGTCGAGCTGGTTTTCCAGGGTGTGGGCGTCACCGGCGGCCAGGATCGCCTCCAGCCGCTCCTGCTCCTTGGCCAGCGCGTCGAAGTCGGCGCCGTCCTCGGCGTAGGCGGCATACACCGCGTCCAGCGCGGCCTGCGCCTGCAGCACCTCGCCCACGCCTTCCTCCACCGCCTGGCGCACGGTGTGCTCGGGATTCAGCTCCGGCTCCTGGGCCAGGTAGCCGACCTTGATCCCGGCCTGCGGGCGGGCCTCGCCCTCGAAATCGGTGTCCACCCCGGCCATGATCCGCAGCACGGTGGACTTGCCGGCGCCGTTCAGGCCCAGCAGGCCGATCTTGGCGCCGGGGAAGAAGCTCAGCGAGATGTCCTTGATGATCTGCCGCTTGGGCGGGACCACCTTGGACACGCGGTTCATGGTGTAGATGTATTGCGAGGACATGCCGGCTCCGGGCGTGCGTGCGGCCCGGTCCGCGTCGGGGCCAGGCAGGTAGGGGAGGGAAAGCGGCAATTATACCGGGATCGCCGGGCGTGCCGCGGTCGCGGCCACCGGGGCATGGGCCGGGCAGGGACCCGGACCCGGACCAAGGGTCGTACAATCCCGGGCCTGCCCATCGCCCCCCAGGAGCCGCCGATGTACCCCCGCGACGCGCGCATCGAGACCTACGACCCCGAACTGGCCCAGGCCATGGCCGCCGAGTGCCAGCGCCAGGAAGACCACGTCGAGCTGATCGCGAGCGAGAACTACGCCAGCCCGCGGGTGATGGAGGCCCAGGGCAGCCAGCTGACCAACAAGTACGCCGAAGGCTACCCGGGCAAGCGCTACTACGGCGGCTGCGAGTACGTGGACGTGGCCGAGCAGCTGGCCATCGACCGGCTCAGGCAGCTGTTTGGCGCCGATTACGGCAACGTGCAGCCGCATTCGGGTTCCCAGGCCAACCAGGCCGTGTACTTCGCCCTGCTGCAGCCGGGCGACACCATCCTGGGCATGTCGCTGGCCCACGGTGGCCACCTGACCCACGGGGCCAAGGTCAATGCCTCGGGCAAGCTGTTCCACGCCGTCCAGTACGGGGTCAACGACCAGGGCCTGATCGACTACGACGAGGTCGAGAAGCTGGCCCTGGAGCACAAGCCGAAAATGGTCGTGGCCGGGTTCTCGGCCTATTCGCAGGTGGTGGACTGGGCGCGCTTCCGCGCCATCGCCGACAAGGTCGGCGCGGTGTTCTTCGTGGACATGGCGCATGTGGCCGGGCTGGTTGCCGCCGGGGTGTACCCCAATCCCCTGCCGCATGCGCACGTGGTCACCTCCACCACCCACAAGACCCTGCGCGGGCCGCGTGGCGGGGTCATCGTGGCCAGCCGCGAAGGCGCCGGCGAACAGTTCGACGACATGGTCAAGAAGCTGCAGTCGATCGTGTTCCCCGGCATCCAGGGCGGCCCGCTGATGCACGTGATCGCGGCCAAGGCGGTGGCGTTCAAGGAAGCGCTGGAGCCGGAGTTCAAGGCCTACCAGCAGCAGGTGGTGAAGAATGCGCAGGCGATGGCCAATACCCTGGTCGCGCGCGGCTACCGGATCGTGTCCGGCGGCACCTGCAACCACCTGATGCTGGTGGACATGATCGGCAAGGAGGTGTCGGGCAAGGACGCCGAGGCCGCGCTGGGCAAGGCCCACATCACCGTCAACAAGAATTCGGTACCCAACGACCCGCGCTCGCCGTTCGTGACCTCGGGCCTGCGCCTGGGCACCCCGGCGGTGACCACCCGCGGCTATGTCGAACAGGACTGCGTGGACCTGGCCCACTGGATCGCCGACGTGCTCGACGCACCGGGCGACGAGTCGGTGATCGCGGCGGTGCGCGACAAGGTCGCCGCGCAGTGCCGCAAGTACCCGGTGTACGGCTGAGGATCGGGGCGCGCCGATGCGCATCAGGGCGGTGACAGGCGGGTGGATGCGGGCGCTGGGCCCGGGGCTGCTGGCCTGCCTGTGCCTGGCGCCGGGGCTGGCGGCCGCCCAGGAGGGTGAACTGTCGTCCCGGCGCGACCACATGCTTGCCATCAACCGCGACCTGGCCGTGGCCTGCAAGCCCGGCGACCTGGAGCGGGTGCCCGGCCGGAGCCTGGGAGAGGTGTTCGGCGATGCGTGGCCGGCGCCGCTGGAGGCCGATTCGGATACTCCGCACACCGGGCCCAGGATGGCGTCGATCCCGATGGACCGCAGCCTGATGCGTGGCCTGCCCGCGCAGCCGGCGCTGGTGGTGGCCGCCGTGCTGGTGGATGCATCCGGCAAGGCCGTGCAGGTGGAGCCGCTGTGTGCCACCAGCGAGGGCTACGACATGGCCACCCGCCGCCTGTTGCGCCGTGCCAGCTGGGTGCCGGCGACCATCGATGGCAAGCCGGTTGCCGCGGTCACCACCGCGGTGCTGAAGTATCGCAACTCGATGTACGTGCCCGAAGGCCGCTGACGCCATGCACTGCCCCTACTGCCAGCACACCGACACCCGCGTGATCGATTCACGCGTGTCCGAGGACGGCGCCACCATCCGCCGCAGGCGGGGTTGCGAGGCCTGCGGCGAGCGTTTCAGCACCCTGGAGACGGTGGAGCTGAAGCTGCCGGCGATCATCAAGAGCGACGGCCGCCGCGAGCAGTTCGATGCCAAGAAGCTGCGCCTGGGCTTCGACCGCGCGCTGCAGAAGCGGCCGGTGTCGGAGGAGCGGATCGAGGCGGCGGTGCGGGCGGTGGTCCACGCCGTGCGCATGAGCGGCGAGCGCGAACTGCCCTCGCGCCGGATCGGTGAGTTCGTGATGGACGAACTGCGCAAGCTTGACCATGTCGGCTACGTGCGCTTCGCCTCGGTGTACCGCAGCTTCGAGGACGTGGCCGATTTCCGCGATGAGATCGAGCGGCTCGAGCGCGACCTGCCGCCGGGCGAAGGCCAGCTGCCGCTGCTGCAGGGTGGCGGGGTGGTATCGCTGGAACGCCACGCCGACAAGCTGGCCGAGCGCCAGAAGAAGCGGTGACCCCCTTTCCGGAGGAAGCGTGAGCCCGACCCCGCTTTGGGATGAGCGCGATCGGGCGCTGATGGCGCGGGCGCTGGAGCTGGCGCAACGCGGCCTGTACAGCACCCGACCCAACCCCGTGGTCGGTTGCGTGATCGAGCGCGATGGCCAGATCGTGGGCGAGGGCTGGCATGAGCGTGCCGGCGGGCCGCATGCCGAAGTGTTCGCCCTGCGCCAGGCCGGCGACCGTGCGCGCGGGGCCACCGCCTACGTGACCCTGGAGCCCTGCGCCCACCACGGTCGCACGCCGCCGTGCGCCGAGGCGCTGGTGGACGCCGGGGTGGCGCGGGTGGTGGCGGCCATGCGCGATCCGTTCCCGCGCGTGGACGGCGCCGGCTTCGCCCGCCTGCAGGCGGCCGGGATCGAGGTGGCCTCCGGCCTGCTGGAGGCGCAGGCGCGCGAGCTCAACCGCGGCTTCCTTTCGCGCATCGAGCGCGGACGGCCGTGGCTGCGGGTCAAGCTGGCCGCCAGCCTGGACGGGCGCACGGCGATGGCCAGCGGCGAATCGAAGTGGATCACCGGAGCGGCCGCGCGCGCGGACGTGCAGCACTGGCGCGCGCGCAGCGGCGCGATCCTGACCGGCGCCGACACCGTGCTGGCCGACGATCCGGCGCTGACGGTGCGCCTGGACCAGGGCTCCGATACGGCCAGGAACCGGGGCGCGGAGTTCGTGCCGCCGCTGCGGGTGGTGATCGACAGCGGCCTGCGCAGCCTGGCCGCCGGCAGGGTCCGGGACGGTTCGGCGCCGACGCTGTACCTGCACGGCCCGCAGGCGCGGGTGCCGACCGGGATCCAGGCCGAATTCGCCGAGTTGCCGCTGCGCGGGGGCCATGTCGCGCTGGACGCGGCCCTGGCCCTGCTCGGCGAACGCGGCATCAACGAGGTCCAGGCCGAGGCCGGCCCGGCGCTGTGTGGCGCGTTGCTGCGCGCCGGGCGGGTGGACGAACTGCTGCTCTACCAGGCGCCGCTGCTGCTGGGTGACAGCGCCCGGCCGCTGTTCGCCGGGCTGGGCATCGAGGCCATGGCCCAGGGCCGGCGCCTGCAGCTGGTGGATGAACTGCGCTTCGACGACGGCGACCGCCGCCTGCTGCTGCGTCCGGTCGCCGCTGCCGCCATCGGCTAAAATGTCCGGATGTTCACCGGAATCATCGAAGGCCTCGGCCGGCTGCAGGCACGCCAACCGCGCGGGGGCGACCTGCGTTTCACCTTTGCCACCGGTTCGCTGCCGTTCGAGGCGGTGCAGCTGGGCGAGAGCATCGCGGTCAATGGCGTGTGCCTGACCGTGGTCGCGTTCGACGCGGCCAGTTTCCAGGCCGATGCCTCCACCGAAACCCTGGCCCTGACCACGCTCGGCGCGCTGGCCGATGGCGCGGTGCTGAACCTGGAACGGGCGATGCGCCCGACCGACCGCCTCGGCGGCCACCTGGTCAGCGGCCATGTCGATGGCCTGGGCCGGGTGCTGTCGGTGCACGCCGACGCACGCGCCCAGCGCTGGCGCTTCGCCGCGCCGGCGCCGCTGCTGAAGTACATCGCGAAGAAGGGTTCGATCTGCGTGGACGGGGTCAGCCTGACGGTCAACGAGGTGGACGCGGACGGCTTCGAAGTCGCCCTGGTCCCGCATACCGTGGCCCACACCCGCTTCGCCCACACCGCCGTGGGTGATGCGGTCAACCTGGAAATCGACCTGGTCGCACGCTACGTCGAACGCCTGCTCGGCGAGCGCGGGCAAGCCGACGCCGGTGCAGGAGAACACGCATGAATTTCGCCCCGATCCCGGAGCTGCTGGAAGAACTCCGCGCCGGGCGGATGGTGGTGGTGGTCGACGACGAGGACCGCGAGAACGAAGGCGACCTGATCATGGCCGCCGAACTGGTGCGCCCGGCCGACATCAACTTCATGGTCACCCACGCCCGTGGCCTGGTGTGCCTGTCGCTGACCCGCGAGCGCTGCGCGCAGCTGGGCCTGGCGCCGATGGTGCAATCCAACACCGCCCAGTTCCACACCAACTTCACCGTCAGCATCGAGGCGGCCGAGGGCGTGACCACCGGCATCTCGGCCTATGACCGCGCCCACACCGTCCGCACCGCGGTGCGTCCGGATGCGCGGCCGGCCGACCTGAGCCAGCCCGGCCACATCTTCCCGCTCGCCGCCCAGCCCGGTGGCGTGCTCACCCGTGCCGGCCATACCGAGGCGGCCAGCGACCTGCCGATGCTGGCCGGGCTGGAGCCGGCCGGGGTGCTGGTGGAAGTGATGAACGCCGACGGCAGCATGGCCCGGCGTCCGCAACTGGAAGTGTTCGCCCGCGAGCACGGGCTGAAGATGGGTTCGATCGCCGACCTGATCGCCTGGCGGTTGGCCACCGAGCACACGGTCGAGCGGGTGGACGAGCGCGCGATCGACACCGAGTTCGGGCCCTTCACCCTGGTCACCTACCGCGACCGCATCGCCCACGAGCTGCATTTCGCCCTGGTCCGCGGCACCCCGGAGCGGGCCACCCCGACCCTGGTCCGTGTGCAGGTGGAAAATCCGCTCAGCGACCTGCTGCACTGGCGGCGCGAGGATTTCGGCGTGGCCGCCACCGACGCCCTGCGCGCGATCGCCGCGGCCGGGCAGGGGGTGATGGTGGTGCTGTCGGAGCCGCGCAATGCCGAGGCGCTGCTGGCGCGGCTGCGCATCGACCCGGCTGACGCCGGGGCCGCGCCGCGCGCCAACAGCAAGGATGCAGGCCAGTGGCGGCGCAATGGCGCCGGCGCGCAGATCCTGGCCGACCTGGGCCTGGGCCGCCTGCGCGTGCTGGGCACCCCGCGGCGCCAGGTCGGCCTGGCCGGCTACGGCCTGGAAGTGGTCGAGTACCTGCCCCTGTAGGCGCCGGGCAAGCCCGGCTCCCGCAACGGCAGGGCCACGTCTGGCCGGTTAGAATGTCCGATCTTCAGTCATCCTTCCGCCCATGACCCTGTACGAAGGCGACCTGCGCCTGCCCGACGGCACCCGCTTCGCGATCCTGGCCAGCCGCTGGAACGCGCGCATCACCGACACCCTGGTGACCGGTGCGCGGCAGTGCCTGGCCGACAATGGCGTGCCGGAGGCGGCGGTCGACGTGGTGCGCCTGCCCGGCGCCTGGGAGCTGCCAGTGGCCGCGCGCCAGCTGGCCCAGGGCGGCCGCCACCACGCGCTGATCGTGCTCGGCTGCGTGATCCGCGGCGACACCCGCCACTACGAGCACGTGGCCGACCTGTGCGCACAGGGCCTGATGCGGGTGGCGCTGGACACCGGGGTGCCGGTGCTCAACGGCGTGCTGGCGGTGGAGAAGGTCGAGGATGCCCAGGCCCGTGCCGGCGGCAGCCACGGCAACAAGGGCGAGGAAGCGGCGCTGGCCGCACTGGAAATGGTCAACCTGCTGGAGCGCCTGCGATGAGCCGTGGTCCCCATCGCCCCCGCTCCGGCATCGATCCGGTGCTGCGTTCGCGGGCACGCCGTCGCGCCCTGCAGGCGATCTACGCCTGGCAGATCTCCGGCGGCAACAGCCAGCAGCTGATCGCCCAGTTCGCCCACGAGCAGGCGCACGAAGTGGCCGACCTGGAGTACTTCGAAGCCCTGGTCCGTGGCGTGCTGGGCGAACGCGCCGGGCTGGACCAGGCGCTGGCACCGTTCCTGGACCGTGGCGTGGAAGAGGTCGATGCGATCGAGCGCGCGGTGCTGCGGCTGGCCGCCTACGAACTGCTGCATCGTCCCGACGTGCCGTACCGGGTGGTGCTGAACGAGGCCATCGAGATCGCCAAGCGCTTCGGTTCCGAGCACGGCCACACCTATGTCAACGGCGTGCTCGACCATGCCAGCGCGCAGTGGCGCGCAGTCGAGGTGCAGGCCGCCGGCCGCGCCCGGTCCTAGCCGGTTGCGCCAGGCGACGGGCCCGGCATGGCGTGCCTGCCGGCAGGTCCGCCCCGGATGGCCGGGGATCGGACCAGCATCCACATCCGCAGGACACATCCACAGAACCAGGGGAGCAGGCACATGCATTACGTCGGGTTGGTGGCCATCGTGGCGGTGATCCAGTTCATCGCGTTCGGCGCGCTGACCGGGCGGGCGCGGGCGCGTGCCGGGCTGAAGGCGCCGGCGGTGACCGGCGACGAGGGCTTCGAGCGCATGTACCGGGTGCAGATGAACACCCTGGAAGTGATGATCGCGTTCCTGCCGGCGCTGTTCCTGGCGGCGAAGTACTGGTCGCCCACCGTGGCCGCCTGGCTCGGCGCGGTCTACCTGCTCGGCCGGCTGCTGTACTGGCGCGCCTATGTCGCCAACCCGGCCCGGCGCGGCCTGGGTTTCCTGCTGTCGATGGGGCCGACGATGGTGCTGGCGATCGGTGCGCTGGTCGGCATTGTCCGGGCGATCGTGGCCGCCGCGGCCTGAGGCTGCGTCCGGGGCCGCTGGCATGGCCGAGTTCGACCTCATCGAACGGATCCGCGCGCGCGCGATCGCGCGCGATGGCGTGCTGCTGGGCATCGGTGACGATGCCGCCCTGCTCCAGGTTCCCGCCGGTCACGAACTGGCGGTCACGGCCGATACGCTGAACGCGGGCGTGCATTTCCCCGCCGATGCGGCGCCGGCCGACATCGGCTGGAAGGCGTTGGCGGTCAACCTCTCCGACCTGGCCTCGATGGGCGCGCGGCCGGCGTGGTGCACCCTGTCCCTTTCGTTGCCGGGGGACGACACCGCCTGGCTGGATGCCTTCCTCGATGGATTCCTCGGACTGGCCGATACGCACGCCGTGGCCCTGGTCGGCGGCGACACCACGCGCGGGCCGCTGTCGATCGCGGTGACCGCGATGGGCTGGGTGGAAGCCGGCGCCGCCCTGCGCCGCGATGGCGCCCGCCCTGGCGACGACGTCTGGGTCACCGGCACCCTGGGGGATGCGGCCGCGGCACTGGTGTTGGGGGGATACGTGCCGATTCCCCTGGACGGCGTCGCGATGCCCGTGGTCGAAGCCGGCAACGCCGCGGCGTTGCGTGCGCGGCTGGCGCGACCGGCGCCGCGGGTCGCCGTGGGCCGCGCATTGGCTGGACTGGCCCACGCCTGCGTCGACGTGTCCGACGGACTGCTCGCCGACCTGGGCCACATCTGCCGGCGCAGTGGCGTGGGCGCCGAAATCGAGCTTGCGCGGTTGCCGGCCTCACCGGCGCTGCGCGCCGCCTTCGCCGACGACGAGTTGCGCGCGGCCCTGCAGGCCGCCGGCGGCGACGACTACGAGCTGTGCTTCAGCGCCTCAACGGCTGCGCGTGAGGCGGTGGCCCGGGCACTGGAGCAGGCCGGAACCACCGGCACCCGCATCGGCCGCATCACCGACGGTGATGGCGTGCGCGCACTGGCGGCCGATGGCTCGCCGTGGCGGCCGTTTCGCGGCGGCTACGTGCATTTCGCCTGAGCCGGCGCCGCGACCGCCCGGCCAGCGACGGCATCGGCCATGCGGGTGACTGCTTCCACCAGCAGCGGCCTTGGCATGGCGAAGTTCAGGCGCACGTGGCCTTCGCCCCCGTTGCCGCATTCGCCGCCGTCGGTGAGGGCGACGTGGGCGTGGCGACGGAAGAACAGGTGCGGGGCGGCCGGCAGGGCCAGGGCGCGGCAGTCCAGCCAGGCCAGGTAGGTGCCCTGCGGTGGGATCCAGCCGATCTGCGGCAGGTGCTGGTGCAGCAACCGGCCGAGCAGGTCGCGGTTGCCGCGCAGGTAGCCGAGCACGCCGTGCAGCCAGTCATCGCCCCGGTCCCAGGCCACGGTGTGCGCCAGCACGCCCAGGGTGGAGGTGCTGTTGCCGGCGAAGTGGTCCAGCTGGCGCCAGCGCAGCAGATCCTCGGGCCGGGTGAGGATCAGTTGCGCGCACTTGAGGCCAGCCAGGTTCCAGGCCTTGGAGGCCGAAACCGCGGTGATCGCCTGGTGCGCCGCTTGCCGCGACACTGCGGCGTAAGGCAGGTGGGGGTGCCCGGGATACACCAGCGGGGCGTGGATCTCGTCGGCGAACACGCGCGCATCGTGGCGTTCTGCAATCGCGGCGATGCGTTCCAGTTCCGGGCGGGTATAGACCTTGCCGATCGGGTTGTGTGGATTGCACAGCAGCAGCATGCGCGCGCCACCGTTGAAGGCTGCCTCCAGTGCGTCCTCGTCCAGTTCCCAGTCGTGCCCGCGGCGGTGCATGGGCACCTGCAGCACCGGATGGCCAAGCAGGGCCAGCAGCGGCAGGAAGGGCATGTAGCACGGCACCGGCACGGCTACCGGCGCGCCCGCCGGCAGGTAATGGCGCGACACCACTTCCAGCGCGGCCAGCACGTCGGGCACGGCCTTGATCGCGTCGGTTGGCACTTCCCAGCCGTGATGGCGTGCCTGCCAGTGCGCGCAGGCCTCGGCCAGGGCGTGCAGTGGCGTGGCGGAGAGATAGCCGACCTGGGCGCGTTCGACCGCTTCGTGCAGGGCGGCGCGGATCGGTGGCGCGATGCCGAAGTCCATCTCGGCCACGAAGGCGCCGATGCAGTCGGGAAAGGCGCGCCACTTCAGCCCACCGCCAGCGCGCAGCTGCTCCAGGGTGATGCGGTCGAAAGCCGAAGTGTCCATGCAGATGTCCACAGGTCCGCTCAAAAATGAGCGCAAAGGGTTCGCAGAAGCAGGAATCCCGAAGTTCGCAGCGGCGGCCCCACACCGGAGCCGATGCTTTTCACGAACCCCTTTGCAACGGCAGCACCTTGCCGGGGTTGAGGATGCCGTCCGGGTCCAGTGCGGCCTTCACCGCGCGCATCGCCGCCAGGGTGGGGGCATCGAAGGCACGCTCCATCCATTCGCGTTTGCTCACGCCGATGCCGTGCTCGCCCGACAGCGTGCCGCCCAGTGCCAGCACCTGTTCGAACACCCGCGCCAGTGCGCCGGCCGCCCGCGCTGATTCGGCATCGTCGTCCGGGTGGTACATGATGTTGACGTGCACGTTGCCGTTGCCGGCGTGGCCGAATACCACGATCGGCAGGGCCACTTCGGCCGACAGCGCCTGCACCGCCGCCACCAGGTCGGGGATGCGCGAGACCGGCACCACCACGTCCTCGTTGATCTTGCCCGGGGCGATGGAGCGCAGCGCCGGCGACAGCGCGCGCCGTGCCGCCCACAGCCGGTCACGGGCGGCACCGTCGGTGGCCACGTCCAGGTCCAGCAGGCCATCGCCGCCGGCGGCATCGGCCAGTGCCTGCAGGGCCAGCGGCAGGGATTCCGGGTCGCCGTCGGCCTCCACCAGCAGCATCGCACCGGCCTCGGGAAGCTCGCTGCCGTTGCGCCTGAGCAGGGCCAGCGAAGCGGCATCCATGAATTCGAGCATGGCCGGCACCTGCGGCTGGCACATCAGCCGCGACACCGCCGCCGCGGCGTCGGTCGCGTTGCGGTAGAACGCGCGCAAGGTCGCCTGCGCGGTCGGCCGCGGAAGCAGGCGCAGGGTGGCTTCCACGATCAGGGCCAGGGTGCCTTCGCTGCCGACCAGCAGGTGGGTGAGGTCGTAGCCGGTGGCGTCCTTGGTCCAGGGCCCGCCACAGCGGATGATCTCGCCGGTGCCGGTCACCGCCACCACGCCGAGCACGTTGTCGCGGCTGGCGCCGTACTTGACCGCGCGCGGGCCGCCGGCATTGCAGGCCAGGTTGCCGCCGACGGTGCAGCGTTCGAAGCTGGTCGGATCCGGCGGCCAGAACAGGCCGTGCGGCTGCAGCGCCTGCTGCAGGTCGCCGTTGCGCAGGCCCGGTTCGACCACCACGCAGCGGTCGCCCGGTCGGATCTCCACGATCCGGTCCATCCGCGAAAAGGAGACCACCACCCCGCCTGCGAAGGGCACCGCCGCGCCGGTGGTGCCGGTACCGGCGCCACGGGCCACCACCGGCACCCGGTGCCGGCGGCAGGCACGCACGATCGCGGCCACCTGGTCGCGGTCGCACGGCAACGCCACCGCGTCGGGCAGGGCGGCCATGTGCGAATCGTCCTCGCCGTAGGCGCGGCGCAGCGGCTCGCCGGTGAGCCAGCCATCGGGGCCGAGCAGGGCGGCCAGTTCAACGTCCAGCGCAGGGGGCAGTGCGTGCGTCATCGGCCGATTGTATGCCGGTCCTGCCGGGCGTGGCCGATCCCGCCGGCAGCGCTGCCGGTGGGCCGGCGTGTACCGTGACCGGGCGGTGGTGCTTGCCTGCGGGCCGGTCGCTACACGTCGTCCAGGCGGAAGGCGTCCTTCATCCAGTGGAGCTGCGGCGCGGCCGGGTCGCCGCTGGCTTCGACCACGTCGAACCGGCACGGCAGGCGGGCCAGGCGCGGTCGCGGGCCCAGGTAGAGCTGGGCCGCGCGCACCAGCTTGCGGCGCTTGTTGCGGTCCACCGAGGCGAAGCCGCCGCCGAAAGCCGCACCGGCGCGATAGCGCACTTCCACGAACACCAGCGTTTCGGTGTCCGGCCCGGCTTCGATCATCACCAGGTCCAGCTCGCCGCCGCGATAGCCGACATTGGCCGCCAGGGTGCGCAGGCCAGCCTGCTCCAGCCGTTGCCGCGCGGCCGCCTCGACCTGGGCGCCGCGCGCACGCCGATCCGGGGGCGGTTCAGTAACCACCGCCGACCAGCGGCTGGACCACGCCGCCGCTGAAGGTGGACCACTGCGGTTGCCGGACCACGTTGCCGAATCCGTCCAGGCGCAGGGTGCCGGTGGCGCCATGCAGCTGGCCGTCGCTGCGCGTGACCAGGCGTTCGAGGAAGGCGCTGATCAGCCAGGCGTCGTGGCCGAAGGCGAACAAACGCGCGCCGCCACCGCGGGCGGTGGGCAGCATCGCGGTCACCTGGCTGTAGGCCGGCAGGCCGGCCACGCCGCGCGCGGCCCAGGCCTCGCCCGGGAAGACGATGCCGTCCAGCGCCGCGTCCTCGGCCGGCTTGCCGGTGCCGGTGGCCAGTTGCGAGGTGGCCACGCGGGTGCGCGTGCCCAGCCCGGCCAGGGCCAGTTGCGGCGCCAGTGCGCGTGCCTGCGGTGCGCGCACGGCCAGGAACACCGAGTCGGCACCGGCACTGGCCGCCTGCACCAGTTGCGCCGACACATCGCCCGGGGCTTCGCCGACGCCGACGATGGCGGCCACCTCGCCGCCGCGTTCGCCCAGGCGCGCGCGGAACGCTTCCACGGCGCGCTTGCCGTTCTCGTCGGTGCCGCCGATCACCAGCACCTTGCGGTGTTCGCGCGCCAGCAGGTAGTCGGCCGCGGCGATGCCCTCGTCTTCCGGCGCCAGCGAGAAGGCCAGGTGGCCCGGCGGCGGTGCGGCGGCGGCGCGGTTGAGCGCCAGGCTGGGCACGCCGGCCTCGGCCTGGGCGAACACCGCGGTGACCTCGTCGCGCCCCAGCGGTCCGACCACGAAATCGTTGCCGTCGGCCACCGCCCGGGCGTAGGCGGCAACCGCGCCGGCCGGGGTGCCCAGGGTGTCGTAGAACGCGATCGGCGGGCGCGGGCGCGATTCGGCGTGATAGCCGGCGAGCAGGCCGTCGCGGACCGGGCCGGCGGCCACGGCCAATTGGCCCGACAGCGGCAGCAGCACGGCCAGCTTGAGCGGCGGCCGGTAGCCGTCGGCCGCGGCCGCGGCGCGCTGGTCGAAGTTCCAGGCCTGGCCGCTGTCGAACGGGCGCGGCAGCGGCAGGCCGCGGCGGACCAGGGCGCGGCCGGCGAAGTTGTACAGAGGATCACCCGCCGGCAAGGCTGCCGCGCTGGCGGCCAGGCGGGCGTCGTCCAGGCTGGAAAGCAGGCGCTCGATCGCCTGGCGGTTGTCCTGGCGCGGTTCCCCGGCCAGGCCGGCATCGGCGCGCGCGCGCGCGGCGGCGGCGGCCAGGGCGTCGCCGCCGGCTTCCAGTCCCCGAGCCGAGGCCAGATGCCAGCGGGCCTGCAGCGCTGCGGACAGGGCGGCCGGATCACTGCCGGCCAGTGCCGCCTGCACGCCGGCCGGCTGCTGCGCGGCCAGGGCCAGTTCGGCATTGAGCAGGGCCAGGCGGGCGCGACTGGCACCGCTGACCCGGCGCGCATCGACCTGGGTGGCCAGGCTGCGTGCCCGCGCATCGTCGCCGGCCTCGTGCCAGGCGAAGGCCGCGTCCGCCAGCAGGGCGGTGCGCGCGCTGCCACGGGCGCCGGTGGCCAGCACTTCCAGGCGCTGGGCCGCTTCGCGCGGCTGGCCCTGCTCCAGTTGTGCCAGCGCCGCGGCATGCTCGGGCGCGGCCGCCGGCAGGCCTGCGGGCGTGCTGGCGCAGCCGGCGACCAGCAGCAGGGCCAGGCACGGTGCCAGCCATGGCGCCCGCCGGCGCAGGCGCTGGAGGGGCGTGGCGGGGGGCTGCATATCCATCTGTCGGGCCGGCGCTGGAGGGAAGTGGCTTAGGATTCTACCTTCCAGTCGCCTTCCGGACCCGTGATGCCAGCCGCTGTCCTGCATGTGGTCGCCACGCCCATCGGCAACCTCGGCGATCTTTCGCCGCGGGCCCGCCAGGTGCTGGCCGAGGTGGCCGCGATCTGCGCCGAGGACACCCGCCGCAGCGGCCAGTTGCTGGCCCACTTCGGCATCGCCACGCCGCTGCTGGCCCTGCACGAGCACAACGAGCAGCAACTGGCGCAACGCCTGGTGGCGCGGCTGCTGGCCGGCGATTCGCTGGCCCTGGTCAGCGATGCCGGCACGCCGCTGGTGTCCGACCCGGGGTATCGCCTGGTCCAGGCCGCGCGCGCGGCCGGGATCCGGGTCAGCCCGGTGCCCGGGCCCTGTGCGCTGATCGCCGCCTTGAGCGTGGCCGGCCTGCCCAGCGACCGGTTCGCCTTCGAAGGCTTCCTCCCGGCCAAGGCGTCGGCGCGCCGCGAGCGCCTGGCAGCGCTGGCCGGCGAGACCCGCACCCTGGTGTTCTATGAATCGGCGCACCGGATCGAGGAATCGCTGGCCGACCTGTGCGCGGCTTTCGGGGGCGAACGCCCGGCGGTGCTGGCGCGTGAGCTGACCAAACTGTTCGAAACCGTGCTCGACGGCACCCTGGCCAACCTGCAGTCACGGGTGCAGGCCGATCCGGACCAGCGCAAGGGCGAGTTCGTGCTGGTGGTGCAGGGCATGGGCGAGGACGCCGACGCGAAGCTGGCCGAAGGACGCCGCGTGCATGCGATCCTGGCCCGGCAACTGCCTCCCTCGGCCGCGGCGAAACTGGCCGCGGAGATCACCGGCGCCCCGCGCAAGGCGTTGTACGGCGGCTAGCGCGAGGGCGTTGGCTTCGGTCGTCTGGGGGCGACAAGCGGTGGAGTTTGTCGGCTTCGGGTGGAGTTGCGGCCGTGTGGCCTCAAAGCACGGGGTTTGTCGGCTTTGGGGGGAGCCGCGG
>JAGOWL010000018.1 GCA_018060215.1 Pseudoxanthomonas sp. | reverse complement strand
AGCTACCGGTGCTCTGACCCACCGGGCCATGGCCGGGTCTGCCTGCAAGCCGCTAACATGGCCGCTCCGGGAGCGGTGGCCGCGCACTGTGCCGGGATCGCGGGAAGCCCGGGCTTCTGGCCCTGCAGCTTCTTCCAGCGGAATCAAACCCTTGCATCGCCGGCCGAGTCTATCAGAAATGAGTTGCCCATGACCGACACCGCTCCTGCCCGGGCTGGCGCCCGTACCGTGAAGGTGCCCGAGGACCGCGACGGACAGCGCCTGGACAACTTCCTGCTGGGCCAGCTCAAGGGCGCCCCGCGCAGCCTGGTCTACAAGCTGGTGCGCAGTGGCCAGGTGCGGGTGAACGGCGGCCGGGCCAAGGCCGAGCGCAAGCTGGAGGCCGGGGACGAGGTGCGGATCCCGCCGCTGCGGCTGGAGACCGAGGCCGATCGCGGCACCCCGGCGCCGGGCCTGCTGCAGCGGATCGAGGCGGCGATCGTGTTCGAGGACGCGCGCCTGCTGGCCCTGGACAAGCCCTCCGGGGTGGCCAGCCACGGTGGCAGCGGCATCTCCTTCGGCGCCATCGAGACCCTGCGTGCGCTGCGTCCGGGGCAGACCCTGGAGCTGGCCCACCGGCTGGACCGGGATACCTCCGGGGTGCTGGTGGTGGCCAAGAAGCGCTCGGCCCTGGCCGAGCTGCAGGCGCTGATGCGCGAGGGCGGGGCCGGCGGTGGCATCCGCAAGCGCTACCTGGCGCTGCTGGCCGGAAGGATGCCGGACGGGACGATGAGCGTGGACGCCCCCCTGCACGTGGGCCTGCGCCAGGGCGGCGAGCGCCACGTCCAGGTCGATCCGGGCGGCAAGCCGTCGCTGAGCCACTTCAAGGTGCTGGAGCGGCGCGGCGGGCAGTCCTATTGCGAGGTGCGGATCGACACCGGCCGCACCCACCAGATCCGGGTGCACGCCCAGCACATCGGCCATCCGGTGGCCGGCGACGACAAGTACGGCGATGTCGAGGCCAACAAGCGCCTGCGCGACAAGGCCGGCCTGCGCCGTTTGTTCCTGCACGCGGCCTCGCTGGAGTTCGCGCTCGACGCCGGCCGCACGCCGTACACGATCAGCGCACCGCTGGCGCCTGAACTGCGCGAGGTGCTGGACCGCCTGTAGGCGCCCGGCGTGCGGGCGACGTGTTTCGCGCGGTCACCATTTGAACAGCACCAGACTCAACGCCAGCACGCCCATGCCGCTGACCAGTCCGTACACGGTCTCGTGGCCTTTCGCGTAGCGCTTGGCCGCGGGCAGCAGTTCGTCGATGGCCAGGAACACCATGATCCCGGCGATGATCCCGAACACGGCGCCGAACACTGCGTCGTTGAGATAACGCGACAACAGGGTGAAGCCGATGATCGCTCCCAGAGGTTCGGCCAGGCCCGACAGCAGGCTGGCGCCGAAGGCCCAGGCCTTGTTGTGGGTGGCGTAGTAGACCGGCACCGCGATGGCGATGCCCTCGGGGATGTTGTGGATGGCGATGGCGAAAGCCAGTGGCAGGCCCACGGCCGGGTTGCCCAGGGTGGCGAAGAACGTCGCCAGCCCCTCCGGGAAGTTGTGCACGGTGATCGCTACCGCAGTCAGCAGGCCGACCCGGCGGATGTATTCGCGGTTGTGCTCGCGCAGCGAAGGGTCGTCGGTGGTCAGGGTGTCGTGCGGATTGGGCACCAGCATGTCGATGGCCATCACCAGCAGCAGTCCGGCCAGGAAGGCGAAGGTGGCCAGGGCAAAGCCCAGGCGCGCGTCGTAGGCCAGGGTGAAGGAGGCCACCGACTTGGCGAAGATCTCGGTCAGCGACACATAGACCATCGCACCGCCGGCGAAAGCCAGGCCGAAGGCGAGCAGGCGCGGGTTCGGGCCCTTGGCGAAGATCACCAGCAGGCTGCCCAGCGCGGTGGCCAGGCCGGCGGCCAGGGTCACGGCCAGCGCGACCAGGACCGCCGAAGTGCTCGGGTCGTGCATGCAGGGCCGGGGGCGTGGCTTGCGCCGGGGTGCTCAGGAAGCGGGCGGATGGCCGGCGTCGAGCGCGAAGCACTCGGCCGGCCGCTCGGCCGGCGGAGTGAAATTCACCGGCACCTGGATGGTCTGCGGCACCGCCTGGCCGGCGCGCGTGGCCGGGCGGAACGTCCAGCCCTGCACGGCCTGGCTGGCCAGGGCATCGAGTTCGGTGTTGCCGCTGCCGCGCACCAGGTCGATCCGGGTCGGCCGGCCTTCGGCGCCGATCTCCACCGACAACAGGGTCTGCCCGCCCACCCCGGCGCAGGCCAGGGCCAGCGGGAACTCCGGTGGGGGCGTGTCGATCGCGGCCACCGGGGTGGGTGGCGGCACCGGTTCGGCCGGCGGTGCCGAGCCGCCGCAGGCCGGGAGCAGGGCGGCAGCGAGCAGGGCGACGGCGAGGGTGGCGTGGGCCAGGCGGGTCATGGCAGGTCCTCCAGCAGGGCCGAGCTGCGGGCCGCGCAGATGAAGTCGTTTTCGCTCAGGCCACCGACGTCGTGGGTCGACCAGCGCACCAGGCAGCGATCATAGTGCACGCCCAGATCCGGGTGGTGGTCCTCGCGGTGGGCGATCCAGGCCAGCGCGTTCACGAAGGCCAGGGTGTGGTGGTAGTCCTTGAACGCGAAGGTCCGCAACAGGGCGCGGCCTTCCTCGGCCAGCTCCCAGCCCGGCAGCTGCGGCATAAGCTCGGCGATGCGGGCCTGGCCCAGGCGGTGTTCGTGGCCACGGCGCGGCAGGCAGTGCGCCCGTGCCAGCGGGATGAGGTCGGTCATCGAGGGTCTCCAACAAGCCAGGCTGAACATTCCCGGCGGTCACTGTGGGCCGGGGCCGGGACGGGGCTAGAATACCCCGCATGATCGATATTTCCGACAGCGCCCAGGCGCATTTCCGCAAGCTGGTCGAACGCGAGGCGATCCCGGGCCTGGGCGTGCGCCTGAGCGCGGTCGAACCGGGCACCGCGCGGGCCGATGCGCGCCTGGAGTTCGCCGAGCCTTCCGAACTGGCCGGCGACGAGTGGGCGGTGGACTGCGACGGTTTCACCCTGTACGTGGCCGCCGACAGTGTGGCCTGGCTGGACGATGCCGTTATCGACTACGTCTACCAGGGCACGAGTGCGCAGCTGACCATCCGTGCGCCGAAGATCAAGGGCCAGGCTCCGGCCGAATCGGCCTCGCTGGTGGAGCGGGTGCGCTGGGTGATGGAGAACGAGATCAACCCGCAGCTGGCCGCGCACGGCGGCCGCGCCACCGTGCAGGAGGTGTCGGCACAGGGCGTGGTCCTGCTGCGTTTCGGCGGTGGCTGCCACGGCTGCGGCATGGCCGATGTCACCCTCAAGCAGGGCATTGAGAAGACCCTGATGGCGCGGGTTCCGGGCGTGACCGCGGTGCGCGACGCCACCGACCACGACAGCGGCCAGGCACCCTACATGCCGCGCGGAAGCGCGGCCTGACCCCGGGCCCGTGGCCCAGGCCCAGGACATCGTCCAGGCGTTGATCGAACGCGCAACTGAGCGCGTGCCGATCGAACGCAGCACCGGGATGCCTTATGGCTGGGCGCTGTGGTTGCGCAGCCTGGCGCCGCAGCCGGCGCAGGTGCATGCCCGACCGGGCGAGGTGGTCGAACTGCTGGCCGGGCGGCCACCACCGCCGCCGGTGCGCGGCGAGGAGCTGGCGCTGGGGGCCTCGTTCCTGTCCCTGTTCCGCGAAGGCTGGCTGCCGGCGCCACGCGACGAACGCCCGCTGCGCTGGACCTCGCGCCTGGGCAGCCTGGTCCTGCACCTGCTGTTCGTGGTGTTCCTGGCCTGGGTGGCCTGGATGCAGTCGCTGTCGATACCGGTACCGACGCAGGACGATGGCGGCGGAGAGCGGGTGGCCGTGGGTTTCGTCGGACGCGGGGATGCGGGTACGCCGCCGCTTGCGACCGAGGCGACGGCTCAGGTGCCAGGCGCGCCGGCACCGGCGGCCGATGCCGATGCCGATACCAGCGGGGCTGCCGCCAGCCAGGCCGACCGCACCGCCGCAGCCGTCGCGGGCACGGTCGATCCGGTGCAGGGTGAGATCGTCGCCGCACAGCGGCCGCCCCCGCCGCTGCCGGACGTCGTGGTGCGCCCGGTGCCCGAGCCGAGCGCGCCCGCGCCGGCGGCCGAGCAGCCGGTGCAGGTGACCGAGGTCGAGCAGCCCACGATCGACTACGTGCTGCCGCCGACCACCCCGCGCACGTTCCAGCCGCCCACGCCGGCACCGCCGCAACTGCGCGAGCGCGAAGTGGCCGTGGTGGAGGCACCGGCGCTGCGAACTGCCGCGCCGCGCCCGCTGGACATCCCGGTGCGGCAGCCACAGGTGGCCGAGAGCACGGTGCGCGTGCGCGAGGTCGCCGAGCCGCTGCCGCAGGTGCAGCTGCGACCGATCCGCATGCCCACGCGCGAGCCTGAAGTGCGGCTTCCGGGTGCACCGGAGGCCAGCGTGGTCCAGCGCGAGGTGGCGATGCCGGCGCCACGCGCGAGCACCCCTGCGGAGGCGCCTGCACCTGCACCGGCGCTTGGCGCCGCGGCCGCGGCCGCGGAGGTGCCCGCATCGGCGCCGGGCGCGACGGCGGCCAAACCGTCCACGCCGGCCGGAGCCAGCGGCGCCGACGTGGCCGCATCGCCCAGCGCGGTACCGGGTTCGAAGGCGCCGCCGCAGGCTTCCGCCGGCAGCGGCTGGCAATCGCCACTGGCCGGCGACGACTGGGGCCAGGCGCGCAGCGGCGAGCAGCGCCCGGGTTCGGCGCCGGGCCTGTTCGACGGCCAGGGCCGGGTGCGCCTGCCCGGCGACGGCGACGGCGACGGGCAGGCGGCCGGTCCCGGAAGCGGCAGCGCGGCGGCCGGCGCGGGCCTGGCCGGTCGCGGCGCGCCCGGCGGCGACAGCGACGCCTGGAGCCGCGAGCGCCTGGAAAAATCCGGCACCTGGCTCAAGCGTCCGCCCTACGGCTTCGAGCCGACCAGCCTGGACCGCTACTGGGTGCCCAACGAGTCGCTGCTCGCGGAGTGGGTGCGCAAGGGCCTGAAGTCGGTGGCCATTCCGATCCCGGGTACCGGCAAGAAGCTCAATTGCGTGGTCTCGCTGCTGCAGCTCGGTGGCGGCTGCGGCCTGGTCGATCCGGATCTCAACGACCAGCCTGCCCAGGGCCGGCCGCCGCCGGACATTCCGTTCAAACCCGGGCTGCAGGAAGAAAACGGCAGCGTGCGCCCGTAGGAGCCCCGCTTGCTGGCGACCTTCGCGCAACCGCTCGCGGGCGATTTTCCACGGACCCCTGTCTGGTCTTCCCGGCTCCTACCTGGCCCGGAGCGCCTGCTAGAATCTGCGGCCGCATTCCAGACCGCAGTGCAGCCCCGCCATGATCGAGCTCAATCCCGTCCGCCAGCGCATCGCCGATCTCACCGGTCGGGTGGTTTCGCTACGGGGGTATCTTTGACTACGACGCCAAGAAGGAGCGTCTGGAAGAAGTAAACCGCGAGCTGGAGCTGCCCAACGTCTGGGATGACCCGGAGCGGGCGCAGGGCCTGGGCCGCGAGCGGGCGATGCTGGAGAAGACCGTCGGCGGCATCGCCACCGTGCTCGAGGGGCTGGAAGGCTCGACCGAACTGCTGGAACTGGCCGAAGCCGAGCAGGACGAGGACACCGCGCTGGCGGTGGTGGCCGACGTGGAGCGTTTCGGCAAGGACGTGGAGAAGCTGGAATTCCAGCGCATGTTCTCCGGGCAGATGGACCCGGCCAACGCCTTCGTCGACATCCAGGCCGGCGCCGGTGGCACCGAGGCCCAGGACTGGGCCGAGATGCTGCTGCGCATGTACCTGCGCTGGTGCGAGTCGCGCGGCTGGAAGACCGAGCTGCTGGAGGTGTCCGGCGGCGAAGTGGCCGGGATCAAGTCGGCCACGTTCCGGGTGGAGGGCGATTTCGCCTACGGCTGGCTGAAGACCGAGATCGGCGTGCACCGGCTGGTGCGCAAGAGCCCGTTCGATTCGGACAACCGCCGCCACACCAGCTTCACCTCGGTGTTCGTCAGCCCCGAGGTCGACGACCGGATCGACATCGAGATCAACCCGGCCGACCTGAAGACCGACGTGTACCGCTCCTCCGGTGCCGGTGGCCAGCACGTCAACAAGACCGAATCGGCGGTGCGCATCACCCACGTGCCGACCAATACCGTGGTGGCCTGCCAGACCGAGCGCAGCCAGCACGCCAACCGCGACCGCGCGATGAAGATGCTGGCCGCCAAGCTGTACGAGCTGGAGATGCTCAAGCGCAATGCCGAGAAGGATGCGCTGGAGGCGACCAAGTCCGACATCGGCTGGGGCAGCCAGATCCGCAACTACGTGCTCGACCAGAGCCGGATCAAGGACCTGCGCACCGGCATCGAGCGCAGCGACACCCAGAAGGTGCTCGATGGCGACCTGGACGAGTTCGTCGAGGCCAGCCTGAAGGCCGGCCTGGAAGCCGGCTCCAAACGGGTCGACGCGGCGTAAGGCGCCGCGGCCGGCAAGGCCGCCACGCCGGGCACCGCGTCCGCATCCTCCCCGACGAGATGCCCGGTGCCGCCGTTGCGCGCCCGGCCGACACCCCACCCAGCGCCCCGATCCCACGCCATGACCGAATCCAACGAAACCGCCGCTCCGGCCGCGCACGCCGACGAGAACCACCTGATCGCCGAGCGCCGGGCCAAGCTCGCCGCCCTGCGCGCGCAGGGCGTGGCCTTCCCCAACGATTTCCGCCGCGCCGACTACGCCGGCGACCTGCAGGCCGAGTTCGCCGATGCCGGGCAGTGGACGGCCGAGGCGCTGGAGGCTTCCCCGCGCACCGTGGCCGTGGCTGGCCGGCTGATGGCCAAGCGGGTGATGGGCAAGGCCAGTTTCGCCCAGTTGATGGACGAATCGGGCCGGGTCCAGCTGTTCCTGCAGTCCAACGCGCTGGGCCAGGCCTACGAGGCGTTCAAGTCCTTCGACGTGGGCGACATCGTTGCCGTCGAAGGTGGCCTGACCCGTACCCGCACCGGCGAGCTGTCGGTCAAGGCGACCTCGCTGCGCCTGCTGGTCAAGTCGCTGCGTCCGCTGCCGGACAAGTGGCATGGCCTGTCGGACGTGGAGCAGCGCTACCGCCAGCGCTATGTCGACCTGATCGTCACCCCCGAGGCACGCGAGGTGTTCGTCAAGCGTTCGCGGATCGTGCGCGCGATGCGCGAATGGCTCGACAGCCGCCGCTTCCTGGAAGTGGAGACGCCGATGATGCATTACATCCCCGGCGGCGCCACGGCCAAGCCCTTCGTCACCCACCACAATGCGCTGGACCTGCAGCTGTACCTGCGCGTGGCCCCGGAGCTGTACCTCAAGCGCCTGGTGGTCGGTGGGCTGGAGCGGGTGTACGAGATCAACCGCAACTTCCGCAACGAGGGCGTGTCGACCCGGCACAACCCCGAGTTCACCATGCTGGAGCTGTACGAGGCCTACGCCACCTTCCACGAGGTCATGGACCTGACCGAGAACCTGGTGCGCGACACCGCCGCCTCGGTGCTGGGCACCACCGCGGTGGAGTGGGACGGACAGGCCATCGACCTGGGCCCGGCGTTCCGGCGCTGGCGGATGGACGAGGCGGTGCGCCACCACAACCCGGAGATCTCGGCGGCCGATTGCACCGACCGGGAGGCGCTGGCGCGGCACTGCGAACGCCTGCAGATCAGGTTCAAGCCGTCCTGGGGCTGGGGCAAGCTGCTGCTGGAAGTGTTCGAGGCCACCGTCGAGCACACCCTGGTCCAGCCGACCTTCATCACCCACCACCCGGTGGAGGTCTCGCCGCTGGCCCGCGCCAGCGATGCCGAGCCCGGCTACACCGACCGCTTCGAGTTGTTCATCAACGGCAAGGAGCTGGCGAATGGCTTTTCCGAGCTCAACGACCCGGAGGACCAGGCCGCGCGCTTCCAGGCCCAGGTCCAGGCCAAGGAGGGCGGCGACGACGAGGCCATGCACTTCGATGCCGACTACATCCGCGCCCTGGAGTACGGCATGGCCCCGACCGGCGGGCTGGGGGTGGGCATCGACCGGCTGGTGATGCTGCTCACCGGCAGCACCTCCATCCGCGACGTGCTGCTGTTCCCCTACATGCGCCCGGAAGCCGGCTGAGCCCGGGCCGGGCCGCAAATCCCCCCGCCGGCGGCGCCTGAAGGCCGGTTCCGTGATCGCCATCGCGGTTGCGGGGCGGATTCGCCCGGGCCATGGCACGGTTCCTGCGTCTTTTCCCAGCAGGCTGGTCCGGAAGCCGGGTGCAGCAGCACCCGCCCGGCACCGAAGCCAGGGGAGGCGGCGCATGCGTGCGGAAACGGGGGATACCGCGCTATCCTGCCGGGACGAGCAGGGGAGTTACAGGGCGGAATCGGGATTGGACATCGTCATCGTCGACGATCAGGCTTCGGCACGCACCATGCTGCGGCACATCATCGAGGACATCGCCTCGGAACTGGCCGTGCACGACTTCGGCGACGCGCGCCAGGCGCTGACCTGGTGCGACGACAACCCGGTCGACCTGCTGCTGCTGGATTACCGCATGCCGGGCATGGACGGGCTGGAATTCGCCCGCCGCTTCCGCCGCCTGCCCAAGCACCGGGACATCCCGATCATCCTGGTCACCGTGGTCGGCGACGAGCCGCTGCGCCAGGCTGCGCTCGAGTCCGGGGTGATCGACTTCCTGGTCAAGCCGGTGCGCCCACGCGAGCTGCGCGCGCGCTGCCACAACCTGCTGCAACTGCGCCAGCAGTCGGAGACCGTGAAGCAGCGCGCCCTGTCCCTGGAACAGCGGCTGCTGTCGAGCATGCACGAGGTCGAGGAGCGCGAACGCGAGACCCTGTCGCGGCTGGCGCGTGCGATCGAGTTCCGCGATTCGGGCACCAGCGCCTACCTGGAGCGCATGTCGCGGGTGGCCGGGCTGGTGGCCGAGTGTCTGGGCTTGTCGGAGGAGGGCGTGCGCACCATCGAGATGGCCGCGCCGCTGCACGACATCGGCAAGATCGCCATTCCCGATTCGGTGCTGATGAAGCCAGGCAAGCTGGACGAGGCGGAGATGGCGGTGATGCGCCGGCATCCGCGCATCGGCCATGAGTTGCTCAGCGGCAGCCAGAACCGTTTCATCCAGGTCGGGGCGATGATCGCCCTGCGCCACCACGAGCGCTTCGATGGCAGCGGCTACCCCGACGGCCTGGTCGGCGAGGCGATTCCGCTGGAGGCGCGGATCGTGGCGGTGGCCGACGTGTTCGACGCGCTGATTTCGCCGCGGCCGTACAAGCAGGCCTGGACCATCGACGCGGCGCTGGCCTGGCTGTATTCCCAGCGCGGGCGGCTGTTTGATCCTGAATGCGTGGATGCGCTGCTGCAGGCACGCGAACGCCTGGAGCAGATCTGCGAGCAGTATTCCACCGCCTCGGTCAGGCCCGGGGGACTGGGCCATGGTTGAGGTGATGAACTGGGTGCGCGGGCGGCTGGGCAACCGGCCCGACAGCGAGCACGGCCAGGCGATCGTGCGCATCGTGCTGATCCTGCTGATCCTGGGTTTCGTGCTGCTGCCGTCCTCGCGGGCCCAGCCGGACCTGGAGCAGTACCAGGGCGTGCTGGCGATCGTATTGTCCGGCCTGGTGCTGAGCCTGGGCATCTTCGCCTGGCTGCTGGCCCGGCCCGGGCGTTCGGACGTGCGCCGGATCGTGGGCATGCTGGCCGACTACGGCCTGATGGCGGCGGGCATGATCGCCATGGGCGAGCCACTGGCCTGGGTCTACGTGGTGGTGATGTGGGTCACCGTCGGCAACGGCCTGCGCTATGGCAACCACTACCTGCACCTGGCCGTGGCCATGGCGCTTGTCTGCTTTGGCAGCGTGCTGCTGTTCGACGGCTACTGGTCGCAGCCGCATGTCCGCGAGCTGGGTATCGGCCTGCTGGTGGGCCTGGCGGCGGTGCCGCTGTACCTGTCGAGCCTGCTGCGGCAGTTGACCCGCGCCACCGAGGCGGCGCGCCGGGCCAGCGAGGCCAAGAGCCGCTTCCTGGCCAACATGAGCCACGAGTTCCGCACCCCGCTCAATGGCCTGTCCGGCATGTCCGAGCTGTTGGCCACCACCCGCCTGGACGAGGAGCAGCGCGAGTGCGTGCGCACCATCCAGGCCTCGACCCGCAGCCTGATGGCCCTGGTCGAGGACGTGCTGGACATCTCGGCGATCGAGGCGGGCAAGCTGCGGCTCAATGCGGAAGACTTCTCGCCGCGCGAGCTGGTGACCGGCATCGGCCTGATCCTGCATCCGCAGGCGCGTGCCAAGAGCGTGGACTACCTGGTGGTGATCGGCCAGGACGTGCCGGAAACGGTGCACGGCGATGCTGGCCACCTGCGCCAGGTGCTGATGAACCTGGTCGGCAATGCGGTCAAGTTCACCGACAAGGGGCGGGTGCGTCTGGACGTGGAGGTGGTTCCGCGCGGACTGGAGGAATCCCGGGTGCGGCTGCGCTTCGTGGTGACCGACACCGGCATCGGCATCCCGATGGCGATGCGCGAGCGCCTGTTCGACGCTTTCGAACAGGCCGACGGCGGACTGGGCCGTCGCCATGGCGGCACCGGATTGGGCACGACCATTGCCAGGAGCCTGACCGAGGCGATGGGTGGCCGGATCGGTTTCGAGAGTGCCGAAGGCCGGGGCAGCCGCTTCTGGGTCGAGCTGCCATTCGGTGCGCCGCAGGCAGCCAGGTACGATCCGGTAACCGCACCGGTGGCCGAGGTCGAGGCCGAGACCGCGCTGCGCGACGCCGGTGGCAACGTTATCGCCTTCGCCGACCCGTTCCTGCGCCACCGCGCCCGCGTGCGCAGCATGAACCTGCTGGTGGCCGACGACTACGAGGCCAACCGCATGGTCCTGCAGCGGCTGTTGCAGAAGGCCGGCCATCGGGTGACCTGCGTGGAGGGCGGTGAGCAGGTGCTCGATGCGATGGCCGCCAGCGATTTCGACGCGGCGATCGTAGACCTGCACATGCCCGGGATCAGTGGGCTGGACCTGCTCAAGCACCTGCGGGTGATGCAGGCAGGCGGGGGCGCGCAGACGCCGGTGGTCGTGCTCAGCGCCGACGCCACGCCCGGATCGATCCAGCGCTGCGAGCAGGCCGGTGCCTACGCCTTCCTGGCCAAGCCGGTGGCGGCCGGACGCCTGCTGGAGACGCTGTCGGACATCGCCGCCCAGCGGGGCCGGCGCAGCGCCGGGCTGGCGCAGCAGCAGCGGCAGGCGGCCGCGGAGATTCCCGATGGCGTGCTCGACACCACGGTGCTGGACGAGCTGGCGGCGATGGGCATGGGCGAGCAGTTCGAACGCGAGTTCATCTTCCACTGCCTGGCCGATGCCGATGGCTGCGTGGGCGCGATGTCGCATGCGGCCGAGGCGGCCGACTGGGCGCGGGTGCGTGACCATGCCCATGCGATCAAGGGCGTGGCGGCCAACCTGGGGCTGAGCCGGGTGGCCCAGCAGGGCAGCGAACTGATGCGCCTGGCCGACTGGCAGATCCGCAACGAATGGCGGCAGCGGATCTCGATGCTCAACGCGGCCCTGACCCAGGGCCGTGAAGCGCTGGCCGTGCGCCAGCAGGCCTCGGGCGAGGCGCGCGACGGCGGTGAGCCGGGCGTGTGACCTGGCAGGCAAACAAAGGCCCGGCATCCTGCCGGGCCCGATCCTCCCCCGATCAACACGGCTGCCTCCTCGGCAGCCTTGCGATACCGATCAGGCGGCCGCTTCGGAGCTGGACCTGCGGGCCTGGGCCCGGACGATGCGGTCCATGGTCTTGAGCGACTTCTCGCCCAGCGCCAGCGCCGTATCGACCCACACCTCGGTGATGCCCATCAGCTCGTCGTAGCTGACCGGCTGGCCGATCCTGCGCACCGCGTTCATCGCCAGGTACGAGTGCGGGGCCCGCTGCTGCTGGCGGATCAGGTCCTGCACCGCCGACTCGCCCTGGCCCTTGGGCACCAGCACGTCGACCACGCCCAGCCGGTACATCTCCTCGCTGCTGTAGACCTCGCCGCTGAGGATCATCTTCTCGGCCTGGCGCGGGCTGACCCGCTTGCACAGGAACGAATAGGCGCCCATGCCCGGGAACAGCCCGAACAGGACCTCCGGCAGGCCCATGCCGACGCCTTCCTCGGCCACGATGGTGTGGCAGGCCAGGGCCATCTCCAGGCCGCCGCCCAGCGCATCGCCCTGGATCAGGGCCACGGTATGCATGTCACCACCGAAGCCGGTGTGTACATGGTGCACGCCTTCCACGCAGCGGCGGGCATAGGCCAGCAGGCGCTCGCGGTTGCCTTCACGGATCAGCCGGCCGAAAAGATCCAGGTCGCCGCCCAGGTTGTAGGCCGAGGCCGCCGAGGCGAGCACGAAGTGGCGCAGGCGGCCCTGCTGGCGCTGCGGTTCGCGCAGGGTGATGGAGCTCATGTAGCTCCACATGTCCTCGAGCATTTCGAAGCGGCAGCAGGGACGCACATCGGGGCCGGCGTCGGCGTGCATGTACAGCCAGTGGGCACTGCCATCGGGCGGGGTCTGGACCCGGATGGTGGGGAACGAATGGGTGCGCTGCAGTTTCTCGATGTTTTGCATGGCGGTCTTCTCCAGGGGATGACGGGCCTGCAACGGGGGTGCAGGCAGGGGGGTGCTGCCAGCTGATGCTACACCTGAACCATTGATTAAAAGGCAATGGCCGCCCGCCAACGGAAAATCCGTTGGGGCTGGACGGGTCAGGGGCGGGGCCGGCCAGGCGGCCAGGCGGACGGGGACGATGGCGCCCCCGGGCCTGTCGCGCGCCGCCGTCAGGCCGGGCTGGAGTCGCGCAGTTCCTTGCGCAGGATCTTGCCGACGTTGCTCTTGGGCAGTTCGCTGCGGAACTCGATCTGGCGCGGCTGCTTGTAACCGGTCAGCGACTCGCGGCAGTAGGCCTTGATCTGGTCGGCGGTCAGCGCCGGATCCTTCTTCACCACGTACAGCTTGACCGCCTCGCCGGAGCGCTCGTCGGGCACCCCGACCGCGGCCACTTCCAGCACGCCGGGCATGGCCGCGACCACGTCCTCGATTTCGTTGGGGTACACGTTGAAGCCCGAGACCAGGATCATGTCCTTCTTGCGGTCGACGATGTAGACGAAGCCCTGTTCGTCGATGCGCGCCATGTCGCCGGTGTGCAGCCAGCCGTCGGCATCGATCACCTTGGCCGTCTCCTCCGGCTTCTGCCAGTAGCCCTTCATCACCTGCGGGCCCTTGATGCACAGCTCGCCCACCTCACCGGTGGCCAGCACCTTGCCTTCATCGTCCTTGATGCACACGTCGGTGGAAGACAGCGGCAGGCCGATGGAGCCGTTGAACTCGGGGATGTCCAGCGGGTTGATGCAGGCCGCCGGCGAGGTTTCGGTCAGGCCATAGGCCTCCACCAGGGTCACTCCGGTCACCTTCTTCCAGCGTTCGGCCACCGCCCGCTGCACCGCCATGCCGCCACCCAGGGCGACCTTGAGCCGGGAGAAATCCACCTCGGCGAATCCGGGCGTGTTGAGCAGGCCGTTGAACAGGGTGTTCACGCCGGTGATGGCGGTGAAGCCCGAACTGTTGAGCTCCTTGACGAACCCCGGCATGTCCCGCGGATTGGTGATCAGGTGGTTGAGCCCGCCCAGTTCCATGAAGACCAGACCATTGGCCGTGAGTGCGAAGATGTGGTACAGCGGCAACGCGGTGATGATCACCTCCTTGCCGCGCTCGAGCTTGTTGGCGCCCATCCAGGCCGAGGCCTGCTGCATGTTCGCCACCAGGTTGCGGTGGGTGAGCATGGCGCCCTTGGCCACGCCGGTGGTGCCGCCGGTGTACTGCAGGAAGGCGATGTCGTCGGTGTCGATATCCACCGCCGGCAGGGCGTGGCGCTTGCCGGCCGCCAGCGCATCACGGAAACGCACCGCGCCGGGGATGTCGTAGTCAGGCACCATCTTCTTCACGTACTTGACCACGAAGTTGACGATGGCGCTCTTGGGGAAGCCGACCAGGTCACCCAGGCCGGTGGTGATGACCTGCTTGAGCGGGGTGTCGGCCAGCACTTCCTGCACCGTGTGGCCGAAGTTGTCGACGACCACGATCGCCGAGGCGCCTGAATCGACCAGCTGGTGCTTGAGTTCTCGCGCGGTGTACAGCGGATTGACGTTGACCACGGTCAGGCCGGCGCGCAGCGTGCCGAAGATGGCGATCGGGTACTGCAGGCAGTTGGGCATCATGATCGCCACCCGATCGCCCTTCTTCAGGCCCAGCTCGCACAGCAGGTAGGCGGCGAACTGCTTGCTGGCCGCATCGACCTCGGCGTAGGTCAGGGTCTTGCCCATGTTGCGGTAGGCCGGCCGGTCGCCGTAGCGCGAAACCGAGGCGGCGAACACGGCGGAAATGGATCGGTACTCGTCCGGATCGATCTCCGCCGGCACGCCTTGCGGATAGTTCTGCAGCCACGGACGATCTGGATTCATGAGCCCCTCCCTCCGGGGATTGTTGTTGCGGTGTCGGCACCGGCTCGCTTTTGGCGGCCCGCGATGGGAGCATACCGTTCCGGATGGGAAAGGCGATAGCGGATGACCGGACGTAATGGCAGGTGGTGGCCGGGCCTGGTGGCCGCCGCCCTGGTGCTGCTGCTGGCCGGATGCGCACGCCAGCTACCGGAACAGCGCCTGCGCGCGCAGCTTTCGGCGATGCAGGAAGCGCTGGAGCAGCGCCGCGCCGGCGATTTCATCGACGGCGTCGCCAGCGACTTCACCGGCAATGGCGGAATCGATCATGTTGCGCTGCAGCAGCTGGTGCGCGCGCAGGTGCTGGCCAATTCCAGCATCGGCCTGACCCTGGGGCCGGCCGAAGTGGAGATCGTCGGCGACCGTGCCACGGTGCGCTTCAGCGCGGTAGTCACCGGCGGCAGCGGCCGCTTCCTGCCCGAGCGCGCGCAAGCCTGGGAAGTGACCTCGGGCTGGCGCGACGAGGGTGGCGACTGGCGGCTGTACTACGCGCAGTGGAAGCCGTTGTAGGCAACGGGCGTGCCCGCGACCCGAGCCCGTCGCAGGGGCGGCGCCCTGAAAAGTGCACCGCCCGTTCCGGTGCCTACGCGGTCTTGCGCGCCGCCAGTTGCCGCAGCACGTACTGCAGCAGGCCGCCGTGGCGGAAGTATTCCACCTCCTTGGGCGTCAGCAGCAGCACGTGGGCCTGGAATGCGATCGTGGTGCCGTCGTCCTTGCGCGCCACCACCGTGGCGGTGCGGCTGGCACCGTCTTCCAGTCCGGTGATGTCGTAGGTCTCGGTGCCGTCCAGGCCCAGCGACTGCGCGTCCTGGCCGTCGGCGAACTGCAGCGGCAGCACGCCCATGCCGACCAGGTTGGAACGGTGGATACGCTCGAAACTCTTCGCCAGCACCGCCTTGACCCCGAGCAGATTGGTGCCCTTGGCCGCCCAGTCGCGCGAGGAGCCGGTGCCGTATTCGCTGCCGGCGATCACCAGCAGCGGCGTGCCGGCGGCCTTGTACTGCATCGCCGCGTCGTAGATCGGCATCTTCTGCGGCGCAGTCCCGGGGGATGCGGGGTCGCCAAAGTACAGGGTGTTGCCGCCTTCCTCGCCGCCGAAGAACAGGTTCTTGATCCGGATGTTGGCGAAGGTGCCGCGCACCATCACGTCGTCGTTGCCGCGGCGGCTGCCGTAGCTGTTGAAGTCGGCCGGCTGCACGCCGCGCGACTGCAGGTAACGGCCGGCCGGCGAATCCTTCTTGATGTTGCCGGCCGGGGAGATGTGGTCGGTGGTGATCGAGTCGCCGAACAGGCCCAGCACCCGTGCACCATGGATGTCGTCGATGCCGCCCACGGCCATGGTCATGCCGTCGAAGTAGGGCGGGTTCTTGATGTAGGTGGAGGCGCCGTCCCAGGCGTAGAGGTCACCCTCGGGCGAAGCCATCGAATTCCAGCGCGCATCGCCCTTGAACACGTCGGCGTAGTTGTGCGCGAACAGCTCCGGCCCCAGGGTGGCGGCGATCACGTCGCCGATCTCCCGGTTGCCCGGCCAGATATCGCGCAGGTATACCGGCTGGCCGTCGCTGCCGGTGCCCAGCGGTTCGCCGGCCAGGTCGATGTCCACGGTGCCGGCGATGGCGTAGGCCACCACCAGCGGCGGGGAGGCGAGGTAGTTCATCTTCACCTCGGCGTGGATTCGGCCTTCGAAGTTGCGGTTGCCCGACAGCACCGCCGCCACCGCCAGGTCGTTCTCGGCGATGCCCCTGGACACCGCTTCGGGCAGCGGTCCGGAGTTGCCGATGCAGGTGGTGCAGCCGTAGCCGACGACGTAGAAGCCCAGCTTCTCCAGATCCTCGAGCACGCCGGCCTTGCGCAGGTAATCGGTGACCACCCGCGAGCCGGGGCCGAGCGAGGTCTTCACCCACGGTGCGGCCTTCAGGCCGCGGGCCACCGCGTTGCGCGCCAGCAGGCCGGCGCCGAGCATCACCGCCGGATTGGAGGTGTTGGTGCAGGAGGTGATGGCGGCGATCACCACCGAGCCGTCGGTCAGGTGGTGTTCGCCGTCGTCGATGCGGATCCGGGACACCGGTTTGGCCGCCAGCCGGTTGGCCTGGGCCTGCCCGCCACCTTCGGTGGCCAGCTTCTGATCGGCGCAGCCGACGGTGCGGTGGGCGACCAGGCCGGCGACGTTGCTGTGGAAGTTGTCCTTCATGTCCTCCAGCAGGACCCGGTCCTGCGGCCGCCTGGGACCGGCCAGTGACGGCTTGACCGTGGCCATGTCCAGTTCCAGCACCGATGAGTAGCTGGCCGGTGCCTGGCCGGGTTCGTGCCACAGGCCCTGGGCTTTCGCGTAGGCCTCCACCAGGGCGATCTGCTCCGGGCTGCGCCCGGACAGGCGCAGGTAGCGGACCGCTTCGGCGTCGATCGGGAAGATGCCGCAGGTGGCGCCGTATTCGGGTGCCATGTTGCCGATGGTGGCGCGGTCGGCCAGCGGCAGGTGCTGCAGGCCGTCGCCGAAGAACTCGACGAACTTGCCGACCACCCCGTGCGCTCGCAGCATCTGGGTCACGGTCAGCACCAGGTCGGTGGCGGTGGCGCCCTCGGGCAGCATGCCGGTGAGCCTGAAGCCGACCACCTGCGGGATCAGCATCGAAGACGGCTGGCCGAGCATGGCCGCCTCGGCCTCGATTCCGCCCACGCCCCAGCCCAGCACGCCGATGCCGTTGATCATGGTGGTGTGGCTGTCGGTGCCGAACACCGTATCCGGATAGGCCCAGGCCTGGCCATCCCTGTCGCCGGTCATCACCACCCGCGCCAGGTGCTCCAGGTTGACCTGGTGGACGATGCCGGTGTTGGGCGGCACCACCTTGAAGTCGCTGAACGCGTTCTGGCCCCAGCGCAGGAAGCCGTAGCGCTCGCGGTTGCGCTCGAACTCGATCCGGCCATTGATGTCCAGCGCGTCGGGGCGGCCGAACACATCCACCTGCACCGAGTGGTCGATCACCAGTTCGGAGGGGATCTGCGGGTTGATCTGCGCGGCATTGCCCCCAAGCCTGACCACCGCGTCGCGCATGGCCGCCAGGTCGACCACGCAGGGCACGCCGGTGAAGTCCTGCAGGACCACGCGCGCGGGCATGAAGGCGATCTCGGTATCCGGTTCGGCCTTGGGGTCCCAGCTGGCAACCGCCTCGATGTGCGCCGGCAGCACGTTCACCCCGTCCTCGTGCCGGAGCAGGTTCTCCAGCAGGATCTTCATCGAATAGGGCAGGCGGGCCAGGTCGAAGCGCTGGCCCAGGCGGGGCAGGCTGGCATAGGCGTAGGACTGGCCGGCGACCTCGAGCTGGCTGCGGGTGGCGAAGGAATCGCGCATGGTCGGCTCCTGGGAGTGGGTACCGCCCGCATTGTCGCGCCAATCGGGGACCCGGGTTGGGTATGCGCGGACAAGTATGTATAATTCATGCATACCCTTCGTGGAGGATCCCGCCATGGAAGCCACCGTCGCCGAACGCGGGCAGATCACCCTGCCCAAGGCCGTGCGCGATGCCCTGGGCCTGACCAAGGGCACCACCTTGAAGGTCGAACTGGATGGCGGCCGCATCATCCTGCGCAAGGACGTGAGCGAGGCGCTGCGCAAGGTGCGCGGCAGCTTCAAGCTGGCCGAAGGATTCTGCAGTACCGACGAGGCCATGCGCGCCCTGCGTGGCCGCGCGCCCGGCGATCCACTGGAGCCGTTCGAGGTGCTGCGCGATCCCGCGGACTGGAAGCCGGAAGGCAAGCCGTGATCGCCCTGGACTCCAATGTGCTGATCGACCTGCTGATCGGTGACAGCACCTACGCCGAATCCTCGGAGGCATGCATCGGCGAGGCGCTGGCGCATGACGATGTGGTCGTGTGCGAGGCGGTGGTGGCCGAGGTACAGGCCATGCTCGACACCTCGGCCAATCTCATGGACATGCTCTCACCACTGGGCATCCGCTACGAACCGCTGTCGGAGACCGCTGCCATGCGCGCCGGCCACATGGGCCAGCGCTTCCGCGCCCGTGGCGGCCAGCGCGAGCGCGTGGTCGCCGATTTCCTGGTCGGTGCGCACGCGCTGCTGCAATGCGACGCCCTGATCACCCGCGACGCCGGTTTTTTCCGCGACTACTACAAGGGCCTGAAGGTCATCGTGCCCAAGGCCAGTTGAACGCATCCACACGCTGCATCTTTCCGGAGAAGTCCCCCATGTTGGAAGCCTACCGCCACCACGCCGCCGAACGCGCCGCCCTCGGCATCCCGCCGCTGCCGCTGGACCCGCAGCAGACCGCCCAGGTCATCGAGCTGCTGAAGAACCCGCCGGCTGGCGAGGAGCAGTTCCTGCTTGACCTGATCGTCAACCGGGTTCCGGCCGGCGTCGATGACGCGGCCAAGGTCAAGGCCTCCTGGCTGGCCGCGTTGGCCTTCGGCAGCGAAAGCAACGCGCTGATCAGCCGCGAGCGCGCCACCGAACTGCTGGGCACCATGCTCGGCGGCTACAACGTGGCCCCGCTGATCGAGCTGCTCGACGACGCCCAGGTGGGCGCGATCGCCGCCGATGCGCTGAAGAACACCTTACTGGTGTTCGACCAGTTCCACGACGTGGAGGAGAAGGCGCGCGCCGGCAATGCCAATGCCAAGGCCGTGCTCCAGAGCTGGGCCGACGCGGAGTGGTTCACCCGCCACCCGGAAGTGCCGCAGAGCCTGACCATCACCGTGTTCAAGGTGCCCGGCGAGACCAACACCGACGACCTGTCGCCGGCCCCCGATGCCACCACCCGCCCGGACATCCCGCTGCACGCCCTGGCGATGCTGAAGAACAAGCGGCCTGACGCGCCGTTCGTGCCCGAAGAGGACGGCAAGCGCGGCCCGATCGCCGAAATCCTCAAGCTCAAGGACAAGGGCCACCTGGTCGCCTATGTCGGCGACGTGGTCGGCACCGGCTCCTCGCGCAAGTCGGCCACCAACTCGGTGCTGTGGTTCACCGGCGACGACATCCCCCACATCCCCAACAAGCGTGCCGGCGGCGTGTGCCTGGGCGGCAAGATCGCGCCGATCTTCTACAACACCATGGAAGACGCCGGCGCCCTGCCGATCGAGCTGGACGTGTCGCAGATGGAGCATGGCGACGTCATCGAGCTGCGTCCGTACGAAGGCAAGGCGCTGAAGGACGGCAAGCAGATCGCCAGCTTCCAGCTCAAGAGCGAAGTGCTGCTGGACGAGGTGCGCGCCGGTGGCCGCATCCCGCTGATCATCGGCCGTGGCCTGACCGCCAAGGCGCGCGAGTCGCTGGGCCTGGCGCCGACCGACCTGTTCCGCCTGCCGGTGGTGCCGCCCGATACCGGCAAGGGCTTCAGCCTCGCCCAGAAGATGGTCGGCCGCGCCTGCGGTCTTGCGGAGGGGCAGGGCATGCGCCCGGGCACCTACTGCGAGCCGAAGATGACCTCGGTCGGTTCCCAGGACACCACCGGCCCGATGACCCGCGACGAACTGAAGGACCTGGCCTGCCTGGGCTTCAGTGCCGACCTGGTGATGCAGTCGTTCTGCCACACCGCCGCGTACCCGAAGCCGGTTGACGTGAAGACCCACCACACCCTGCCGGAGTTCATCTCCACCCGCGGCGGCATCTCCCTGCGCCCGGGTGACGGGGTGATCCACTCCTGGCTCAACCGCATGCTGCTGCCCGACACCGTCGGCACCGGCGGCGACTCGCACACCCGCTTCCCGATCGGCATCTCGTTCCCGGCAGGCTCGGGCCTGGTCGCCTTCGCCGCGGCCACCGGGGTGATGCCGCTGGACATGCCCGAGAGCGTGCTGGTGCGCTTCAAGGGTGAAATGCAGCCGGGCGTGACCCTGCGCGACCTGGTCAACGCGATCCCGTACTACGCGATCAAGGCCGGCCTGCTGACCGTGGCCAAGGCCGGCAAGAAGAACATCTTCTCCGGCCGCATCCTGGAGATCGAAGGCCTGCCGGACCTGAAGGTGGAGCAGGCGTTCGAACTGTCCGACGCCTCGGCCGAGCGATCGGCCGCCGGCTGCACCGTGCGCCTGAACAAGGAGCCGATCATCGAGTACCTCAACAGCAACATCACCCTGTTGAAGTGGATGATCGCCGAGGGTTACGCCGACGCCCGTTCGCTGGCGCGCCGGATCAGCAAGATGGAAGCCTGGCTGGCCGACCCGCAGCTGCTCGAGCCCGATGCCGACGCCGAGTACGCCGCGGTCATCGAGATCGACCTGGCCGACGTGCACGAGCCGCTGCTGGCCTGCCCGAACGACCCGGACGACGTGAAGACCCTGTCGGACGTGGCCGGCACCAAGATCGATGAAGTGTTCATCGGTTCGTGCATGACCAACATCGGCCACTTCCGCGCCGCGGCCAAGCTGCTGGAAGGCAAGCGCGACATTCCCACCCGGCTGTGGGTCGCGCCGCCGACCAAGATGGACGCCAGCGAGCTGACCAAGGAAGGCGTCTACGGCACCTTCGGCACCGCCGGTGCGCGCATGGAGATGCCCGGCTGCTCGCTGTGCATGGGCAACCAGGCCCAGGTGCGCGAGGGTGCGACGGTGTTCTCCACCTCCACCCGCAACTTCCCCAACCGCCTGGGCCGCAACTCCAACGTCTACCTGGGCTCGGCCGAACTGGCCGCGATCTGCTCGCGCCTGGGCAGGATCCCGACCAGGGCCGAGTACATGGCCGACATCGGCGTGATCAACGACAAGGGCGCCGAGATCTACCGCTACATGAACTTCGACCAGATCCAGGAATACCAGGACGTGGCGAAGACCGTGGCGGCCTGACCCAGGCCAAAAGCACCACAAGGAGCGCCCGGCCACTGCCGGGCGTTTCCTTCTGGATGGCGGGATTCACAACAGCGTCAGATGCCTCGGCTGGGCGTTGACCACCGCACTCAGGGCGATGCCCTGGTCGAAGGTGGCCAGGCTGCCGCCATGACGGACGGCCAGGGCCAGCAGGTACAGATCGGTGATCTGGTTGTGGCCGCGCACGCGGTCGAAGTTCACCAGGCCGGTGTCGCGCAGGCTGATGTCATCGGCCCAGAACTCGTGGTCGAGGTCGCTGCAGGCGCGGGCGATCTGGTCGCGCACGCGCGCGAGCCCGAACGGCCCGATGCGTCCATAGGCCGGCAGGTTCAGGACACGGATCACCGCGTTTTCCACCAGCGGACAGGTGGCGATACGCAGGCCGGGTTGCGCAAGCAGGGCATTGGCCGCCGCCGAATGCACATGCGCGTCGTCGAGCAGGGCAACCCAGACATTGACGTCCAGCAACAGGCGCATCAGATGCCTTCGCGTTCCATCAGTTCGCGGACGTGCGCCACCGTGATGAGTTCGTCGCGTACCGGCGCCAGCGCATAGCGGCCGCGCAGGGGCGCGGTGGGGCCAGGCGTGGGAGCGGACTGTGTGGCGGCGCGAATCAGGCGTGACACCGCTTCGCCAAGGGAAATCCGCTGGCGGCGTGCCAGTGCCTGCGCGACGAGCAGGGCGTCTTCTTCCAGGTTCAGGGTTGTACGCATGGCGCAATCATCCCTCGGTGGGCGTTACATCAAAACATCATAGCAGCATCGATGCGAGCAGCCCGCGGGGAGGCCGTGGCAGGCCTGCCTTACGCCTTGCCGATGAAATCGAACACCAGCCGCTGCAACGCCTTGTCGTCGTCCAGGCTGCCGTGGGTGGTGGCCTCGGTGGACAGGCTGCCACCGTCCAGGCCGGTGGCGCTGGGCAGACGCGCCGGGGTCGTTTGCGGACTGGATACGGCCATCATCCGTGCGCCCCAGGGCAGGGTGGCGCGCGCCGGGACCAGGTCGCGCTCCAGGCCCAGGATCGGGGTTTCCTTGCGGTCCTCGAACGAGCGCGAGACCAGATACAGCAACGAGTGGCCGTAGGGCTTGCAGGTGGGGTCGGCGCGCTCGGCCGCATCGGTCAGGTTGGCGACCAGCAGCTTGGTCTCGGTCCTGAGCACGGCCTTGCCCAGGGTGCGGTCGAATTCGTCCACGCGCACGGCAGGCGCGATCAGGCTGGC
>JAGOWL010000112.1 GCA_018060215.1 Pseudoxanthomonas sp. | reverse complement strand
TTGGCGAGAGAATGGCCACGCAGGACAACGCGGACACAGTGCGCCAGCCGGCCGCATCGGCCGCGCCCGCCGACTGACGCCAGCCGGATCGAGCCGGGTGCTGCAGTGGATTGGGCCTGAGCCATGAAGCCGATCATCCAGTCCGAAGCGGCCGAGTGTGGTTTGGCCTCGCTGGCGATGGTGGCCGATGCGCATGGGTTGCGCGTGGGCCTGCCGGAGCTGCGTCGGCGCTTTTCGCTTTCGCTCAAGGGTGCGCGGCTGGACCACCTGATCCGCATCGCCCAGCAACTGGGGTTCTCCACCCGTCCGCTGCGGTTGGACATGGAGGATCTGGGCAAGCTCAAGCTGCCGTGCATCCTGCACTGGGATCTCAACCATTTCGTGGTGTTGGCCAAGGTCGGCAAGGACAAGGTCACGGTTCTCGATCCAGCCTTTGGCGAGCGGAGGATGCCGCTGTCCGAAGTTTCCGACCACTTCACCGGCGTGGCCCTGGAGCTGGCGCCGACGGCCGAGTTCAAGCCGCAGAAGGCGGCTCCCTCGGTGTCGGCCCGCCAGTTGACCGGGCCGATCCGCGGCCTGTGGCCGGCGCTGGGACAGATCCTGGCACTGTCCATCGCCTTGCAGGTGTTCGTGGTCCTGGCCCCGTTCTTCATGCAGTGGGTGGTGGACCAGGTGCTGGTTTCGGCCGACCGCGACTTGTTGACGGTGCTGGGCCTGGGCTTTGGCCTGGCGCTGCTGCTGCAGATCGGCATCGGCCTGCTGCGCGGCTGGTCGGTGGTGGTGCTGTCCTCGCGGCTGGGGCTGCAATGGATGGGCAATGTGTTCGCCCATGCCCTGCGCCTGCCGCTGGATTTCTTCGAGAAGCGCCATCTGGGCGATGTCACCTCGCGCATGGCTTCGGTGCAGGCGATCCAGCGTACCCTGACCACCAGTTTCGTCGAGGCGCTGATCGACGGGCTGATGGCGGTGGTCACCCTGGGCCTGATGCTGGTCTACAGCTGGAAGCTGGCGCTGGTTACCTTGCTGGCGGTGGGCCTGTACCTGGGCATCCGCGCGCTGGCCTACCGGCCGGTGCGTGACCGCACCGAGAAGCAGCTGGTGGCCGCGGCTAAACAACAGTCCCACCTGCTCGAATCCCTGCGCGGGATGCAGAGCCTGAAGGTGGCCGGACAGGAGCCGCCGCGGCGGGCCACCTACGAGAACCTGATGGTCGATACGGTCAACCAGGAGATCGGGCTGGCGAAGATGGGGCTGGGGTTCAACAGCGCCAGCCAGCTGGTGTTCGGGGTCGAACGCATCGCGGTGATCTGGATCGGTGCAACGCTGGCGATGCAGAGCGTGTTCTCGGTGGGCATGCTGATCGCCTACCTGGCCTACAAGGACCAGTTCGCCGGGCGCGCGGCCGGGCTGATCGACAAGTGGATCGAGTTCCGCATGTTGCGTCTGCATGGCGAGCGGCTGGCCGACATTGTGTTGACGCCGCCCGAAGACGCGCAAGACCTGCCCGAGGCCGCATCGCCGGTGCACGCGAGGATCGAAGTGGAAGGCCTGGGCTTCCGCTACGCCGAAGGCGAGCCGTGGGTGCTCAAGGACTGCAGCTTCACGATCGAGCCGGGCGAGTCGGTGGCCATCGTCGGGGCGTCGGGCTGCGGCAAGACCACCCTGGTCAAGCTGTTGCTGGGGCTGCTGGTGCCCACCGAGGGCACGATCCGGATCGGCGGGCAGGACCTGCGCAAGGTCGGGCCACGCACGGTACGCGCCATTGCCGGGGCGGTGATGCAGGACGACCAGTTGTTCGCCGGCAGCGTGGCCGACAACATCTCCTTCTTCGACCAGCATCACGACCCGGCTCGGATCGAGCACGCCGCGCGGCTGGCGGCGGTGCATGCGGAGATCGCGGCGATGCCGATGGGCTACCACAGCCTGATCGGCGACATGGGCAGTTCGCTGTCGGGCGGGCAGAAGCAGCGCCTGCTGCTGGCGCGTGCGCTATACCGCGAGCCGAAGCTGCTGTTCCTGGACGAGGCCACCAGCCATCTGGACGTGGCCAACGAACGCCTGGTCAACCAGGCGGTGCGCGAGTTGGCCTTGACCAAGGTGATCGTGGCCCACCGGCCCGAGACCATTGCCAGCGCCGACCGTGTGCTGGTGATGGAGCAGGGCAGGATCGTTCAGGAGCTGCGGCCACAGGCGCAGGCGGCGTGACAGGGGCCGGGTCGCGTGCGCTCTTCCAAGGACGCATGTCCGGCCTCCCCGGCGCCCAAGACGGCCGGGGTACCGGGCTCCCGATCGCGGCTGCCGGATTGGCCGCGACCGGTCCCCGGGGCGACGCGAATTGTGTAGGATTGGGCCACCATGAGCGCCTGCAAACGTCCCCGCGCACCTTTTGGCCGCTCGCTGCGCCGCTGGCGCCGCGTGCCCGCCGCCGCCGTCAGGTGACGCAGGCCGGTTTCCCCCGGCATCCGCATCGATCCTGCGCAGCCCCCCGGGCTGCATCGCGCCTTGGAGTATCCCGTGTCCGTTTCCGCTTCCGCCGCGCCGCGCGCGGCCATCGACTACAGCCAATATCCCGACGCCAACGGCCACTTCGGCCGTCACGGCGGCCGTTTCGTCGCCGAGACCCTGATCGGCCCGCTGCAGGAACTGGCCGCCGCCTATGACGCCGCCCGCGTCGACCCGGCCTTCATCGCCGCCTTCGACGATGACCTCAAGCACTACGTCGGCCGGCCCAGCCCGATCTACCACGCCCGGCGCCTGAGCCGCGAAGTGGGCGGGGCGCAGATCCTGCTCAAGCGCGAGGACCTCAACCACACCGGCGCGCACAAGATCAACAACACCATCGGCCAGGCGCTGCTGGCCGCGCGCATGGGCAAGCAGCGGATCATCGCCGAGACCGGCGCCGGCCAGCACGGCGTGGCCAGCGCCACGGTAGCCACGCGCCTGGGCCTGGAGTGCGTGGTCTACATGGGCGCCACCGACATCGAGCGGCAGAAGATCAACGTCTACCGGATGAAGCTGCTCGGCGCCAAGGTGGTGCCGGTGACCTCCGGCTCGGCCACGCTCAAGGACGCGCTCAACGAGGCCATGCGCGACTGGGTCACCAACGTGGCCGACACCTTCTACATCATCGGCACCGTCGCTGGCCCGGATCCGTACCCGCGCATGGTGCGCGATTTCAACGCGGTGGTCGGGCGCGAGGCACGGGCGCAGATGCTGGCCGACTACGGGCGCCTGCCCGACGCGATCACCGCCTGCGTGGGCGGCGGCAGCAATGCCATCGGCCTATTCCATGCCTTCCTCAACGACCCTGGCGTGCACATCGTCGGTGCCGAGGCGGCGGGCGAGGGCATCGAGACTGGCCACCACGCCGCCTCGCTGGCCGCCGGCCGGGTCGGCGTGCTGCACGGCAACCGCACCTATGTGATCTGCGACGATGACGGCCAGATCACCGAGACCCATTCGATTTCCGCCGGCCTGGACTATCCCGGCGTAGGTCCGGAGCATGCGTTCCTGAAGGACACCGGCCGCGCCGAATACGTCGGCGTCACCGACGAGGAGGCGCTGGCCGCGTTCCACCGCCTGACCCGCACCGAGGGCATCCTGCCGGCGCTCGAGTCCAGCCACGCGGTGGCCCAGGCGATCAAGCTGGCGCGCGAGCTGCCGAAGGACGCATTGGTGCTGTGCAACCTGTCCGGCCGCGGTGACAAGGACGTGCACACCATCGCCGCGCGCGAGGGGATCGAGCTGTGAGCACCATGAACCGATTCGAGAACACCTTCACCCGCCTGCGCGCCGGCAACCGCAAGGCGCTGATCCCGTTCTTCACCGCCGGCGATCCGGCGCTGGAGGCCACCGTGCCGGTGATGCACGCGCTGGTAGAGGCCGGTGCCGATGCAATCGAACTGGGCGTAGCCTTCTCCGACCCGATGGCCGACGGTCCGGTGATCCAGCGCAGTTCCGAGCGTGCACTGGAACGTGGCGCCGGCACCGGCTACGTGTTCGACTGCGTGCGCCGTTTCCGCCAGCGCGATGCCGACACCCCGGTGGTGCTGATGGGCTACCTCAACCCGGTGGAGATCCACGGCGCGGCGCGCTATGCCGCCGAAGCGGTGGCCGCCGGCGTGGACGGGGTGCTGCTGGTGGACCTGCCGCCGGAGGAGGCGGCATCGTTCCAGGATGCTTTCGATGCGGCCGGCCTGGCGCTGGTGATGCTGGCCTCGCCGACCACCACGGATGAGCGCGCGGCGATGCTGTGCGCCAAGGCGCAGGGCTACCTGTACTACGTCAGCTACGCCGGGGTGACCGGTGCCGACCACCTGGATGCCGGTGTCGCCGGCCAGCGCCTGGCGCAGTTGCGGGCGGCGGCCAGGGTGCCGGTGGTGGCCGGATTCGGGATCAAGGATGCCGCCAGCGCGGCGGCGATGGCGGTCGATGCCGATGGCGTGGTGGTCGGCAGTGCACTGGTGGCGGCGATGGCCGGTGCCGAATCGCCCGACCAGGCCGCAGCGTGCGCCAGCACCTTCCTGGCGCCGCTGCGGCAAGCCCTGGACGCCTCCGCGTAGGAGTTCGGGAGACCGGACAGGCGTCCGTACAAAAGCGCCCGCGACGGGTGGCAAGGCGGTCGCCCGCAAGCTGGGCTCCTGCATGGGCGGGGAGGGTGGACGGATCCTTCGGCCCGGTCAGGCGCTGCCGGCGAACAGGTCCGGCGCTGGTGCCTGGCGCGGCAGGGCGCCTTCCAGCTCCAGCAGGAAACGCTTGGTCGGCAGGCCGCCGCTGAAGCCGGTGAGCGAGCCGTCGGCGCCGATCACCCGGTGGCAGGGCAGCACGATCGGCAACGGGTTGCGGCCGTTGGCCGCGCCGACCGCCCGGGTCGCGGTCGGCCGTTGCAGCTGCGCGGCGATCTGCGCGTAGCTGCGGGTCTGGCCATAGGGAATGGTGGCCAATGCGAACCAGACCTGGCGCTGGAACGGCGTGCCCTGCGGTGCCAGCGGCAGGTCGAAGCGTTTGCGGCTGCCGGTGAAGTACTCGTCCAGTTGCGCCTGCGCACGCGCCAGCAGTGGATGGTCACCCTCGCGCCAGTCCCGACGCGGCAGCAGGTAGCTGTCACCGGGGAACTCGATCGCGTGCAGGCCCGCATCCGAGGCGGCGATGGTCAACGCGCCGACCGGACTGTCGATGTGGCGAAAGCGGATCGTGCTCATCGTTTCTTCTCCGTGGGGCGGGGCGATGCCGGCGCATCGCGCCACAGGTGGATCGCCGCGTAGGCGCGCCAGGGCCGCCAGGCGTCGGCATGCAGGCGCAGCTGGCGCGTGGTCAGGCGGCCGCCGGCGGAAGCCATCGCCTTCTGCAGCACCAGGTCTTCGGCGGGGAACGCATCCGGATGGCCGAGCGCGCGCAGCGCAAGATAGTGCGCGGTCCACGGTCCCAGCCCGGCCAGACCGCTCCAGGCGGCAATGAAGTCGTCCAGGGTCTGCGCCGGGTCGAAGCCGACGCGTCCGTCCAGGTGTGCAGCCGCCATGCCGCGCACGGCAGCGGCGCGTGCGCTGGTCAGGCCCAGGCCTTCCAGCCCGTCGCTGGCCAGGGCTTCCGGCGTGGGAAACAGCCGCGACAACCCTGGTGCCAACGGCGTGGCCGGCGCATGCCCGTGCCGCTCCAGCACGCGCGTGGCCAGGGTGCGCGCCGCGGCAACGCTGACCTGCTGGCCGAGCACTGCCCGTACCGCCGTCTCGAAGCCGTCCCAGGCGCCGGGCAGACGCAGGCCCGGATGCTTGCGCAACAGCGGCCTCAGGCGTGGATCGGCGGACAACACCGCGGCGATCGCCTCCGGATCGGCGTCCAGGTCGAACATCCGTCGCACCCGGGCAACGGTCCCGGCCAGTTGCGCCGGTGCCACGTTCTGGAGTTCAAGCTTGAGCGCATGCGTGCGCCCGTCGCGGCCACCCGGCCATGGGCTCACCCGCAGCCATCCCGGCGCGGCCGGCGTGCCGATCGTGCGCGCGTAGCTGCGTGCATCCACCGCCTCGACACCGGGCAGGGCACGCGCGCCCAGGAACCCGAGCGTGGCGGCGAAGTCGAACGGTGGCCGGTAGCCCAGGCGCAGCACCAGCACTTGCGCCGCCCCCGCGGCCGCCGATCCCCGCCGTGCTTGCCGGCGCAGTTCGCCCGGCGCCATCCGGTAGGCCTCCAGGAACGCGGCATTGAAGCGGCGCAGGCTGGAGAAGCCGGCGGCCAGCGCCACCTCGGTGATCGACAAGGCGGTTTCGGTCAGCAGTTGCTTGGCAAACAGCAGCCGGCGGGTGCCGTGCACGCGCACCGGCGCCGCGCCCAGGCGTTCGACGAACAAGCGACGCAACTGGCGCTCACCCAGGTGGACGCGGGTGGCCAGTGCGTCGAGCGGCTGTTCGGCCAGGAAACCCTGGTCGATCAGCGCGAGCGCGCGCGCCACCGCATTGTCGCCGCGACGCCAGGCACCCTGGTCCGGCGCCAGTTCCGGCCGGCAGCGCAGGCAGGGCCGGAACCCGGCGGCCTCGGCCGCGGCGGCGCTGGGGTAGTAGTCGACGTTGGTCGCCTTGGCCGCGGGCGCCGGGCATACCGGCCGGCAGTAGATCCCGGTGCTGCGCACGGCGGTGAAGAACAGGCCGTCGAAGCGCGGATCGCGGCTGCGCCGCGCACGTTCGCAGGTGAGCGCGTCGGGGATCCGGGAAGCGGGGCAGGGGCCAGCAGACATGGGTGCAGGCTAGCACCGGGACCCGAACCGGACTGGCCGTTTTCGGACATGTGCTTGGGCTCGCCAAGGCCTCTGGCCATGCAGGGCCGATCGCACTTGACCGGTCACCGGTCGCCGGCGATCCTGCGGGCGCCGCTTTGGCTGCAAAGAGGGAGGCTCACGATGGGACGGATTGCCTGTACATGCCTGTGCCTGTGCCTGTTGCTGCCTGCGTTCGCCGCGCATGCCGCTGTCGAGGACCGGGAGACCGTCGCGGCCAAGCCCCTGCCGGTGGCGCCGGACCAGGCCGGGGACCGTGACCGGGGTGTCGCCCCTGCCACCGGCGCGCCTGAAAATGCCCGTCGCAGCAGGATGGTCGCAGCCGAGTCGAAGGATCGCCCGCAGATGCGGTTTTCGGCGATGTACCGGGAAGTCGGCACCGATCCGGGGACCCGGGACAATTGCCTGAAAGGTACCGGCAGCCGGGTCAGGCGCGAAACCTACGGTGTCGGCGCCTGCGTCATCGGCAATGGCCAGGTGTACAAGGTCGAGCATTGAGTCCAGCCAGGGATCGCGGCCTGCGCCGCATTCCGGCCCCGTTTGCGGGCGCTCTGCGGCATGCGTGCCGGACGGGCGTGCTCCGCGGGCCCGGCGTCGGTCAGTGACCGGGCGGTGCCGCCTCGCGCAGCGTCGGCAGCAGGGTTTGCGGGTTGCCGTCATTGGGCGCGGCGGGGATGCGGAGCAGGTGCACCAGCAGCGGGTAGACGTCGACGTTGTCGAAGGCCGGGATCGTGGTGCCGGCGCGGAACGAGGGGCCGCGGTCGATGAAGATCGCGCGCATGGCCGGGTCGGCCGGATCGAAGC
>JAGOWL010000017.1 GCA_018060215.1 Pseudoxanthomonas sp. | reverse complement strand
GCCGACGAGGTCACCCGCTTCGCCAAGAAGCTCGGGGTGATGCCGTTGGGCGTGGAAGGCGAACGCGAGGCCGAATGGGTGCTGGTGGACCTGGGCGACGTGATCGTGCACGTGATGCTGCCGCGGGTGCGCGAGTTCTACGCACTGGAGCGGTTGTGGACGGTGGGCGAACCGGCCCAGGCGCCGGACGCCGTCGACCCGTCCTGAAACCGGCGTCCGCGCGTCAGGCTGGCGATCGCGGTGCCCGGGCGCGGCTATCATCGCGACCATGAAGGCACGACTGATCGCCACCGGCGAGCGCGCCCCGTCCTGGGTGGCCGAAGGCTTCGCCGAATACCGCAAGCGGCTCTCGCACTGGTTGCCACTGGAGCTGGTGGAAGTGGAGCCGGGCCTGCGTGGCAAGGGCCGCGACCGGCAGCGCGCGATCGAGGACGAGGGCCGGCGGGTGCTGGCGGCGCTGCCCAGGAGCGCGCACGTGGTCGCGCTGGACGTGCCCGGCAAGGCCTGGTCGTCCGAACAGCTGGCGCAGCGGATGGAGCACTGGCGCCAGCAGGGCCGCGACCTGGCCTTCCTGGTCGGCGGCCCGGAAGGGCATGCCCCCGAGGTGCTGGCCGCCGCCTCCGAATCCTGGTCGCTGGGCCCGCTGACCCTGCCGCACATGCTGGTACGGCTGCTGGTGGCCGAACAGCTCTACCGCGCCGCCGCGCTGCTGGCCAACCACCCCTACCACCGCGGCTGAACGGCGCCGGGCCGGTTCGATGGCGCGTGCCCGCCGCCGTCAGCGCCCCAGTTCGAACACCACGTCCAGGTTGACCGAGACGCTGCTTTCGCCCGCGGCCACCGGGGTGGAGTCGTAGGCCTCGGCCTTCATCATCGCCATGCGTGGCATCGGCGAGGGCATCGCCGCGCCGCCCTCGCTGATGCTGACGATCCGGCGAACGCGCACGCCCAGGGCGCCGGCATAGGTTTCGGCGCGGGCGCGGGCGGCCTTGAGTGCGTCCAGCCGCGCGCGGTCGTACAGCGGCTCGGGATCGTCGATGCCGAAGCTGGGGCCGTTGACCTGGTTGGCGCCACTGGCCACCAGCGCATCGAGCACCTTGCCCATCTTCGCCACCTCGCGCAGTTTCACGTTCACCGTGTTGCTGGCCTGGTAGCCGGTAATCCGCGGCGGCTGGTTTTCCTCGTAGCGGTACTGGGGGTTGAGGCTGATGCCGCTGGTCTGCACGTCCTTGTCGGCCACGCCGGCGGCCTTGATCGCAGCCAGTACCCGGTTCATCTGCTCGGCGTTCTGGCGCAGGGCGGCGTTGCCGTCGGCGGCCTGGGTCACCACCCCGGCCGAGAACGTGGCGATGTCCGGCGCCTTGCGCGCTTCGGCCCGGGAGGACACCGAGAGCAGGGTGCCGTCGCTGGCGGGGGCGGCCTGGGCCAGGGCGGTGGCGGGGGCGGCGGTCATGGCGAAGGCGGCAAGCAGGGTGGCGAGGGGCTGGCGCATGGGGAACTCCGGGTCCGGGATGGGGGGATTGTGGCCGTTGCGCGGCGCGTGCGCAGGGGCGGCCCGGATGGATGAACGCGCGGTGAGCCCGATCGGGGTCAGGCCCGGTTCCGGGGCGGTGGCGGCGGTCGCGCCGGTTGCCGCGGGTTATCCTGTGCCGATGCTGTATCTGGCCTCCAAATCCCCGCGTCGCGCCGAACTGCTGGACCGGCTCGACCAGCCCCACCGTGTGCTCGAGGTCGATGTCCCGGAAGTCCGGGCGCCGGACGAGGGCGCGGCCGACTACGTGCGCCGGGTGGCGCGCGAGAAGGCGCGCGCCGGCTGGGCCCGGGTCGCCGGCGAGCCGGGTGCGCGCGTGCTCGGCGCCGACACCGAGGTGGTGCTGGGTCAGGAAGTGTTCGGCAAGCCTCGCGATGCGGCCGATGCTGCGGCCATGCTGCGGCGGCTGTCGGGCCGCAGCCATGTGGTGCTGTCGGCGCTGGCGCTGGTCGATGCCAGTGGCGAACGCGAGGCGCTGTCGACCACCGAGGTCCGGTTCGCAGCGCTGTCCGAAGCGGCCATCGCCGCCTATGTGGCTACCGGCGAGCCGATGGGCAAGGCCGGCGCCTACGCCATCCAGGGCCGCGCCGAGGCCTTCGTCGCGCACCTGTCCGGCAGCCACTCCGGGGTGATGGGACTGCCCCTGCACGAGACCGCATGCCTGCTGGGCATCGGCCCGGCGGCCACCGAAGCCGACGCCGACCGCGTCGCCGTGGCCGGGTGAGGGCGGCCGTGTCCGAGGAGATCCTGGTCAACGTCACCCCGCGCGAAACCCGCGTGGCCGTGGTCGAAAACGGCATGCTGCAGGAGCTGCACATCGAGCGCGGCTGGCGCCGCGGGGTGGTGGGCAACATCTACAAGGGCCGGGTGCAGCGGGTGATGCCGGGCATGCAGGCCGCCTTCGTGGAAGTGGGGCTGGAACGGGCCGCCTTCCTGCACGCCAACGATGTGATCCGCCCCACCCAGGTCGAGGCTGGGCTGGCCGAGGAGGCGCCGCAGGCCACGCCTTCGATCGTGGAGCTGCTGCGCGACGGCCAGGAGATCGTGGTGCAGGTGGTCAAGGATCCGATCGGGACCAAGGGCGCGCGCCTGACCACCCAGATCAGCATTCCCTCGCGCTACCTGGTGCTGCTGCCGCAATCGCGCAGCATCGGGGTGTCGGCGCGGATCGAGGACGAAGGCGAGCGCCAGCGGCTGAAGTCGCTGGTGGCCGAGCTGTCGGCCGCCCACGGCGGCCACGGCTACATCGTGCGCACCAATGCCGAAGGCCAGCCAGTCGAGGCCCTGGCCGAGGACATCGCCTATCTGGCGCGGGTGTGGAATGTGGTGGAGCGGCGCGGCCGCGAATCGGCCGCCGGCGCCATCATCTACGAGGATCTGAGCCTGCCGCAGCGTTCGGTGCGCGACCTGGTGCGGCGTGACGTGGAAAAGGTGCGGGTCGACTCGCACGACACCTACGAGCGCCTGCAGGCCTTCGTCGCCAAGTACATGCCCGTGCTGGCCGAGAAGGTCGAGTTGTACACCGGCGACCGCCCGATCTTCGACCTGTACGGGGTCGAGGACGAGATCGGCCGCGCGCTGGACAAGCAGGTGCCGCTCAAGTCCGGCGGCTACCTGGTGATCGACCAGACCGAGGCGATGACCACGGTGGACGTCAACACCGGTTCGTTCCTGGGCCAGCGCAACCTCGAGGAGACGGTGTACCGCACCAACCTGGAGGCCGCGCAGGCCGTGGCCCGGCAGCTGCGGCTGCGCAACCTGGGCGGGATCATCATCATCGACTTCATCGACATGACCGATCCGGAGCACCGCCGCCAGGTGCTGCGCACCCTGGAAAAATCCCTGGTGCGCGACCATGCGCGCACCACCGTGTACGACTTCTCGCCGCTGGGCCTGGTGGAGATGACCCGCAAGCGCACGGTGGACAGCCTGGAGCGCCAGCTGTCGGAAACCTGCCCGCAATGCAGCGGGCGCGGTTCGGTCAAGACCAGCGAGACGGTGACCTACGAGGTGTTCCGCGAGATCACCCGGGCGGTGCGCCAGTTCGATGCCGAGCGCCTGCTGGTGATCGCCTCGCCCAAGGTGGTGGCGCGGATCACCGAGGAGGAATCGGCGGCGGTGGCCGAGCTGGAGGAATTCCTCGGCAAGAGCATCCGCTTCCAGGCCGACGAACAATACCTGCAGGAGCAGTTCGATGTGGTCCTGCTGTGAACCCGGGCGCGGCGCGGGGGCCTGATGCCCACGCCGCTGCGCCGCCGCCTGCGCCTGGCGCGCCGTTGGGCCGCCTACCTGCTGGCCATCGCCCTGGTGGCCCTGGCCTTGCTGCTGGGCGCGGCCAGCCAGGTGCTGCCGCTGGCCGAGCGCAATCCCGAGCGCATCGCCGCCTGGCTGGGGCAGAAGGCCGGCCATCCGGTGGCCTTCGACAGCGTGCGTACGCGCTGGACCCGGCGTGGCCCGCTGCTGCAGCTTGAAGGCCTGCACATCGGCGCGGCCGATGCGGGCGTGCACATCGGCCAGGCCGAGGTGCTGGTGTCGGTCTACGCCGGCCTGCTGCCGGGACGCTCGCTGACCGAACTGCGCCTGCGCGGCCCGTCGTTGACCCTGGAGCGGGCCGGCGATGGCCGCTGGTCGGTGCGTGGCCTGCCGATGACCGGCACCACCGATCCGCTGGACTATCTGGAGGGCCTGGGCGAACTGCAGGTCATTGGCGGGGTGCTGGAGGTGCGCGCGCCCGAGCTGGGCCTGCGCACGCGGATCCCGCGGGTGGACCTGCGCGTGCGCGTGGACGGCGGCCGCGTGGAGGCCGGCGCGCATGCCTTCATCCGCCCCGACCAGGCGCCGGCCGAGCTGGCGATCCGCTTCGATCGCCAGGCCGGCGATGGCCGCGGCTGGGCCCGGCTGGAAACCGATGCGGTGGGTGCCTGGGCGCCGCTGCTGCACCACTTCGGCATCGCCCCGGTCGGTGGCCGCGGCCAGGCGCAGGCCTGGGCGGTGTTGCGTGGCCATCGCGTGGTCGAGGTCGACAGCCAGTTCCAGTGGCAGGACCTGCTGCTGTCGGGCGCGCCCCTGGCCGACGGCAAGCTGCCGCAGCTGCGCCTGGAGAAATTGCGCGGGCGCACGCGCTGGCAGGCCGTGGACGGAGGCTGGCGCCTGGACGCACCGCAGCTGCGCATCACCGATGCACGCGGCGAGCAGGCACTGGACGGGCTGGTGGTGGCCGGCGGCGAGCGCTACGCGCTGCTGGCCCGGGAGTTGGACGCCAGCGCGCTGCTGGCCGTGGCGGCGCTGGCCGACGTGCTGCCCGAGTCGCTGCGCGCCTGGATGAACCAGGCCGCGCCGCAGGCCCGGCTGACCGGGGTGGAGGTGGTCGGCCGTCGCGGCGGGCCAATGCACGCGCAGGGGCGGCTGGAACGGATCGCCTTCGCGCCGGTCGGCGATGCGCCGGGCCTGGACGGCCTGGCCGGCGAATTCGAAGGCGATGGCGATGGCTGGCGGCTGGCGCTGGATCCGCGCAGCGCGCTGCGTTTCGACTGGCCCAGCGGTTTCGGCGTGGTCCACGAACTGGCGATGGACGGGCAGTTGCTGGCCTGGCGCAAAGGTGCCGGCTGGGAGGTCGGCACCGCGGCCCTGCACGTGGATGGGGGCGACTATGCCGCCGACCTGCGCGGCGGGCTGTGGTTCCAGGGCGATGGCACCCGGCCATGGATCGGGATCGCCGCCGAAATCGGCGACACCCCGGTACCGGCGGCGAAGAAATTCTGGATCCACCACCAGATGCCGGAAGCGGCGGTGGCCTGGCTGGACATGGCGCTGGAGGGTGGCACGGTGACCGGCGGCCGCGGGCTGGTGTCCGGCGACCTGGACGACTGGCCGTTCCTGCAGCACGACGGCCGTTTCGAGGCCACGGCGGACATCCGCGACGGACACATCCTGTTCCAGCGCGACTGGCCAGCGCTGGAGGCGATGCAGGCGCAGGTGGCCTTCATCGGCAACGGCTTCCAGGTACAGGGCCAGGGCAGCATCGCCGGCCTGCCGGTGCAGCAATTGCAGGCCGGGATGGCCGATTTCGGCGCCGCGCCGCTGCAGGTGCGCGCGCAGGCGCGCGGCGATGCGGCGCAGATGCTCGGGCTGCTGCGCCGCAGTCCGCTGGAAAGCGCGAACCGGGACACCTTCGCCAACCTGGAGGCGTCCGGGCCGGCATCGACCGTGTTTGCCATGGCGCTGCCGCTGCACGCGGGCGGCGGGCCGGCGAAGATCGACGGCAGCGTGGGCCTGGAGGGCGTGCGCCTGGCCGAGAAGCGCTGGGACCTGGTGTTCGAACAGGTGCGCGGGCAGGCCCGCTACGACGGCGACGGTTTCGACGCGCCGCAGCTGGAAGTGCGCCATCGCGGCCAGGACGGCGTGCTGGCCCTGCGTTCGGGCCGGCACGTGCGCGAGCGCAGCCATGCCTTCGAAGCCGCGCTGGACGCGAAGATGGACGCGGCCGACCTGTTTGCGCGGGCACCGGAGCTGGACTGGCTGGCGCCGCGGGTGCGCGGGCGCTCGCCCTGGCGGCTGGAGGTGGCCTTGCCGCGGCAGGCCGTCGGCGACAGCGTCGGTACCCTGCGCCTGCAGTCGAACCTGGTCGGCACCCTCCTGGACCTGCCGGCGCCGCTGGCCAAGCCGGCCGACCAGGCCTTGCCGGCCACGGTGGAACTGGCCCTGCCCCTGGGCAGTGGCGCCATCGACGTGGCCTTCGGCGAGCGCGTGGCCGTGCGTGCGCAGCGCAGGAACGGACAGACCGGGGTCCGGGTCAAGCTCGGCGCCGCTTCGGTGGATGCGCCGCCGCCGCCATCGGGACTGGTGGTGACCGGGCAGACCGCCGCGCTGGATGCGCTGGAATGGATCGGACTGGCCCGCGGCGGCGAAGGTGGCCTGCCGCTGCGCCAGGTCGACGTGCTGGCCGAGCAGTTGCAGTTGCTCGGTGGCGGTTTTGCACAGACGCGGCTGAAGCTGCGCCCGGATGCCCACGGCCTGCGGGTGGAGGTCGATGGCCCGGCCCTGGCCGGCAGCGTGTTCGTTCCCGACCAGGCCGGAGCGGTGCTCAAGGGCCAGTTCGCGCGCCTGCACTGGCAACCCAGCGGCGGCAAGCGCGACGGCGGCGAGGCCGTGGCCAGGTCCGGCGGTGCGGCGGTCGCAGCGGGCAGTGGTGTGGCCAGTGCCAGCGGCAGCAAGGGCGATACTGGAGCGGCCGGACCCGCCAGCACGGCAGGCACGGCGGGCATCGCCGGCGCGCTGGGCGCGCCTGCCGCGGCCGCCATCGATTCCGGTTTTGATCCGGCCACGATCGCGCCGCTGGCGATCGACATCGCCGACCTGCACTACCGCGATGCCGCGCTGGGCCAGGCCACGCTGCGCACCCGGCCGATTCCCGGCGGCATGCAGGTCGAGCGCATCCAGGTGCAGGGCAAGGGCCACCGGATCGACGCCACCGGCCAGTGGCTGGGACGCGGCGATGCCGCGCGCACCCGGCTGCTGCTGCAGGTGGACAGCGACGACATGGGTGCACTCATGAACGGCCTGGGGTATGGCAAGACGCTGGCGCGCGGCGAAGGCCAGCTGCGTTTCGACGCCACCTGGCCGGGAACCCCGGCCGGCTTCAACCTGGCCGGCCTGCAGGGCAACGTGCAGGTCGATGTGCGCGATGGCCAGTTGCTGGAGGTGGAGCCCGGTGCCGGCCGGGTGCTGGGCCTGTTCGGGGTGGCCCAGCTGCCGCGCCGGCTGATGTTCGATTTCCGCGATTTCTTCTCCAAGGGCCTGGCCTTCGACAAGATCGAAGGCAATGTCCACTTCGGTGACGGCCAGGCCCGCACCGAGGACATGCTGATCGATGGTCCGGCCGCGCAGATCCGCATCCGCGGCCAGGCCGACCTGCGCACCCAGCAGTTCGACCAGACCATCGACGTGCTGCCCCGATCCGGCAACCTGCTGACCGTGGTCGGCGCGGTGGCCGGCGGCCCGGTCGGCGCGGCGGTGGGGGCGGCGGCCAACGCGGTACTGGCCAAGCCCCTGGGCGAACTGGGCGCCAAGACCTACAGGGTCAGTGGTCCGTGGAAGGATCCGAAGGTGGAAGTGATCGGCCGCGAGCCGGCGCGTCGCCAGGACGAGGCCGGCAAGCCGCCGCAGCCCTCGCCCTGAATCACTCCGAGGTCGCGCCGTCCTCGTCGTGGCCGCGCACGAAATCCGGCAGGCGCAACCGGACCCGGTGGTCCGGCGCCGGGCAGCCGTGCATGTCCACCCCGCGGAAATAGCCGCGTTGCCACTGCTCGCGCGAGGCCTGCGACTGCGGGTCCGGGAGCTGGTGCAGGAAATCCCCGCGGCTGCGGGTCCAGGCACGGTACTGGGCGTCCAGGTCCGGGCTTTCCGACAGTGGCCGCCACGTGGCCTGCACCTGGTCCAGCAGCGGCCGGTGCAGCGGCAGCAGGTGGCAGAACGGTTCACCGGCCTCGAAACGCACCTGGCCGGGGCGGGTGAACTTCCAGTTCATGGTGAACGGATACGGGCTCCAGCCGGTCTCCACTACGCCGGTCAGGGCGGCGATGCCGTCGCGCGGCCGGTTGATCGGCCCGGTCACCATCAGCTCCACCGAGGCATCGGTGCGGAACAGGCAGGGCACGTGGAAGGTGAGCACGCCATGGCCGAAGTGGCTCACCGCCGGGGCGACGGTGCCCGGGTCGGGCGTCACCTGCACGGCGTCCAGCCCGTCGCCGCCGCTCCACTGCGCGCTGAAGCCGGTCTGGCACAGCAGCTCCCAGCCGTGGCCATTGGCCATGTCCAGCGGCAGGCAGCGGTAGGCGTAGTGCTGGGCGGTGCGGTCCATCCAGTCGCGCTCGCGCGGGGCCGGGCGGATGTCCAGGGTGTGGCCATCGATGACGTGGGCGGTGAGTTTCATGGGCCTTTCACGGGACGGCGGGGCGCGGCGCGGGCCGGGCCCGGTGCCGGCTGTCATCATAGGCGTCGCTTGCCCTGCGTGGCGTTCGCCCCCATCTCTGTCCAATGACCGAATCGACCCTGACCCTCGCCCAGACCCGCCTGCTCGTCCCCGGTGGGCTGGATCCCTCCGGCCTGGACCGTGCCTTCGGCGCGCTGCTCGGCCCCGGCATCGACTTCGGTGACCTGTACTTCCAGCATGCGCGGCGCGAGAGCTGGAGCGTGGAGGACGGCATCGTCAAGGACGGCGCGCATTCGATCGAACAGGGCGTGGGCGTGCGCGCGATCAGCGGCGAGAAGACCGGTTTCGCCTACTCCGACGACATCAACGCCGACGCCCTGCGCCTGGCCGCCGGTTCGGCGCGTGCGATCGCCCGCGATGGCGCCGCGCACGTGCCGGGACAGCTGGTGCACACCGGCGGCCATGTGCTGTACCCGGCACTGGATCCGGTCGATGGCATGGACAACGAACACAAGGTCGAACAGCTGCGTGCGCTCGACCGCTGGCTGCGCGCGGCCGACCCGCGCGTGGTCCAGGTCTCGGTGAGCCTGTCCGGCGGCGTGGACACGGTGCTGGTGGCGCGCAGCGACGGGGTGCTGGCGGCCGACGTGCGTCCACTGGTGCGGCTGAACGTGCAGGTGATCGTCGAGCAGGGCGGTCGCCGTGAATCCGGCTACGCCGGTGGCGGCGGACGCTACGGCTACGAGGAACTGTTCTCCGGTGGTCGGCCGCAGGCGCTGGCGCACGAGGCCCTGCGCCAGGCGCTGGTCAACCTGGAGGCGATCGATGCGCCGGCCGGGACCTTCCCGGTGGTGCTTGGCCCGGGCTGGCCGGGCGTGCTGCTGCACGAGGCGGTGGGCCACGGCCTGGAGGGCGACTTCAACCGCAAGGGCACCTCCACCTACGCCGGGCGCATGGGCCAGCGGGTGGCCGCGCCGGGGGTGACCATCGTCGACGACGGCACCCTGGCCGGACGCCGCGGCTCGCTCAACATCGACGACGAGGGCGCACCCACGCGCTGCACCCCCCTGATCGAGGACGGCGTGCTGGTGGGCTACATGCAGGATTCGCTCAATGCGCGGCTGATGGGCATGGCGCCCACCGGCAACGGCCGGCGCGAGTCCTTCGCCCACCTGGTGATGCCGCGGATGACCAATACCTACATGCTGGCCGGCAGCCACGATCCCCAAGAGATGATCGCTTCGGTGAAGAGGGGCCTGTACGCGGTCAATTTCGGCGGCGGCCAGGTCGACATCACCAGCGGCAAGTACGTGTTCTCGGCCACCGAGGCCTACCTGATCGAGGATGGCAAGGTCACCGCGCCGGTGAAGGGCGCCACCCTGATCGGCAACGGGCCCGAGACCATGCGCAAGGTGCGCATGGTCGGCCACGACCTGGCCCTGGACGAGGGCGTGGGTGTGTGCGGCAAGGACGGGCAGAGCGTACCGGTGGGCGTGGGCCAGCCCTCGCTGCTGATCGACGGCCTGACCGTGGGCGGCACCCGCGCGTGAGCAACCGCGCACGCTGCGCGAGCGATGGCCGGCGCTGGAACGCTCAGGCGTGGCGCGGGTCGAAGCCGGTTTCGTCGCCGGTTTCGTCCAGGCCAGCCTCGTCGTCGGTGTCGCCGGCGCCGTTGTCGGCCAGCAGCGCGCGCAGTTCCTGGAACAGTTCCCGGAACGCGCGCGGCGGCTTGTTGCGCAGCTTTTCCTCGTGCGCATTGCGGGCCAGCTGGCGCAGGTGCTGGCGGTCGGCGCCGGGGTGTTCCTCCAGCAGCTCGGCCAACGCGGCATCGCCTTCGGCAAGCAGGCGCTCGCGCCAGGTTTCCACCCGGTGCAGGGCGGCGACCTCGCGGCGGGCGGCGAGCCCGTCCTCGTCGAGGGCGTCGCGGATCGCGTCCAGGGTCTCTTCATCCTCGCGCCGCATCTGCTTGGCCAGGAAGGCGAGCTGGCGCTTGCGGGCGCCATGGGCGGTGATCCGGCGGGTCTGCTCCAGGTGCGGCTGCAGGCTGTCGGGGATCGGCAACCTGCCCAGCTGGGTCGGGGTCAGGCTGGCGAGCTTCTCGGCCAGTTCCAGCACGCCCAGCGCCTGGCGCCGCTGCTGGCTGCGGCTGGGGGAGAGGAACTCGCCGGTGTCTTCGTCGCGACCGCGCATGGGGCGTCCGGGGTGGTCTGGTGCCGCGAAGTTTACCTGCAATGGTGCGGGTGGCACGCCAGCACAGCGGTGGCCCCCGGCCGAAGCCAATGCCTTTCGTCTGTTGAATCATGGATATCCGAGGTATGAGCAGTGAATGAGATTGCGCGCAACGACGACAGCCGCGAGCGGCTGGACCGGCTGGCGGAGATTTCGCAGCGCCTGCTGGCGCGGGCGAAGGCGCTGGGCGCCAGCCAGGCCGAGGTGAGTTGCAGCGAGGAGCGCGGGCTGAACGTGTCGGTGCGCATGGGCGAGGTGGAGACGGTTGAATCCACCCGCGACCGTGGCATCGCCGTGACCGTTTACTTCGGCCAGCGCAAGGGCAGCGCCAGCACCGCCGACCTGCACGAGTCGAGCCTGGAAGCCACGGTCGAGCAGGCCTGTGCGATCGCCCGCCACACCGAGGATGATCCGGCCGCCGGCCTGGCCGATGCCGGACTGATGGCGCAGCCGTCGGCCGACGGCAGCTTCGCGGACCTGGACACCTGGCACCCGTGGCGGCTGGACGCCGACCAGGCGATCGACCTGGCCCTGGCCTGCGAGGCGGCCGGGCGCCAGGCCGACGGCCGCGTGGCCAATTCCGATGGCGCCTCGCTGGGCAGCGGGCAGAGCCTGTCGGTGTACGCCAACAGCCACGGATTCATCGGCCGCGAGCGCGAGACCCAGCATTCATTGGGCCTGGCCCTGATCGCCGGCCAGGGCGAGGGCATGCAGCGCGATGGCTGGTACAGCATCGGCCTGGCCCGCGGCGACCTGGAGTCGCCGGTGGCGATCGGACGCCGTGCCGCCGAACGCGCGGTGGCGCGACTGGATCCGCGCAGCGTACCCACCGGCCAGTATCCGGTGCTGTTCTCGGCCGAGGTGGCGCGCTCGCTGGTCGGCCACCTGCTGGGCGCGGTGTCCGGCGGCGCGCTGTACCGCAAGGCCAGCTTCCTGCTCGACAGCCTGGGCACGCAGCTGTTCCCGGACTGGCTCTCCATCCACGAGCGCCCGTTGCTGCGCCACGGACTGCGCTCGACCGCCTTCGACGCCGACGGCGTGGCCACGCGCGACAACCCGCTGGTGGTCGACGGGGTGCTGCAGCGCTATGTGCTGGGCAGCTATTCGGCGCGCAAGCTGGGACTGGCCACCACCGCCAATGCCGGCGGCGTGCACAACCTGGAGCTGTCCGCCAACGCCGGCAGCCTGGAGCAGCTGCTGGACGGCATGGGCCGCGGCCTGCTGGTGACCGAGTTGATGGGGCAGGGCGTGAACAGCGTCACCGGCGACTACTCGCGCGGTGCGGCCGGGTTCTGGGTGGAGGGCGGGCAGCTGGCCTGGCCGGTGGACGAGCTGACCATCGCCGGCAACCTGCGCACCATGTTCACCGCGATCGAGGCGGTGGGCAGCGAGGCCGATCCGCGCTCGCATATCCGCAGCGGCCCGATCCTGGTCGGCTCGATGACCGTGGCCGGCGGGCAATGACGTATCCTTTGGCAGCGGAGGCCGTCGGTGGGGAACGGCACCGTCCCGGTCCAATCACCAACGCAAGGGGAACGCCATGAGCGATTTCGAATCCTATACCGCAGCACCGCCGGCGCCTTCGGGCACGCCCAGCGCCGAAGAGCGGCAGTGGGGCCTGTTTGGCCACCTGTCCTCGCTGGCCGGCCTGTTCACCGGTGGCATCGGCAACATCGTCGGCCCGCTGATCATCTGGCTGATCAAGAAGGACACCATGCCCTTCGCCGCCGACCAGGCCAAGGAAGCGCTGAACTTCAACATCACCCTGCTGATCGCCAGCATCGTGCTGATCCTGGTGACCGTGTTCACGCTGTTCATCGCCGCGTTCATCACCATCCCGCTGGGCATCCTGCTGGGCATCGCCTGGCTGGTGCTGACCATCATGGCGGCGATGAAGGCCAACGAGGGCGTGGCGTACCGCTATCCGTTCACCCTGCGGCTGGTGAAGTAGGCGCCAGCGCAAGGCATGCAGCGGGGGGCGGCCGCGGCCGGCCCCCCGTTTCGTCCAGACATGCCGTCGCACCCTGCGCGGCGGCGGTCAACCGGGGCGGCGCCCGGGCGTTGGATCATGCATCGGACGCTGGAGCGCGAGCATGGTCCCGGACACTGCGGCAAGTGCCGCCAACCGCTTCGGCCTGGGTGCGCGGCCGGGCGAACTGCGCCGCATCGCGGCCGGTCCTGCGGCCTGGCTGCGGGCGCAACTGCACGGTGATGCCGGTGCCGGCGCGTTTTCCGGCCTGCCCGGCAGCCTGCACTACCTGCGCGAGGAGATGACCGCGCGCCAGGCGCGGATGCGCGAACGCGGGCCGGCAGAGGCCTCCGCTGAACCGGAGCCGGCAGCGGCCAATCCGCGGGTCCGCCTGCTGCGGGAATCGACCCGGCGTGAACTGGCCCTGCGCCATCGCCACGCCGCAGCCACGCCCGACGGTTTCGCCGAGCGGCTGGTGCGGTTCTGGTCCAACCATTTCGCCGTCTCGGTCGACAAGCGCACCGCGGCGCTGTACGCGGCACCGATGGAACGCGAGGCGGTGCGGCCCAACCTGTTCGGCCGCTTCGACGCGCTGCTGGTGGCGGTGGAAACCCATCCGGCGATGTTGCGCTACCTGGACAACGCCGCCTCGATCGGCGAGGACTCGCCGGTGGGCCAGCGGGCGCGGCGGCGCGCATCGGCCAGCGGCATGCCGGTGCGCCGGGCCGGACTGAACGAGAACCTGGCGCGCGAGATCCTGGAGTTGCACACCCTGGGCGTGGATGGCGGCTATGGCCAGGGCGATGTCACCGAACTGGCGCGCGCGATCACTGGCTGGAGCGTGCCGTTGCCGCGCGATTTCGCCCGTGGCAACCCGCAGTCCGCGTTCCTGTTCCGGGAGTCGGCCCACGAGGATGGCGTGCGCAGCGTGCTGGGCCGGCGCTACGCCAGCGCCGGCCTGGCCCAGGGCCAGCGCATCCTCGCCGACCTGGCGGTGCATCCGGCCACGGCCCTGCACCTGTGCGGCAAGCTGGCCCGGCATTTCGTCAGCGATGACCCGCCGCCGGCGCTGGTACAGCGGATGGCGCAGGCCTGGCAGCGCGAAGGCGGAGCGCTGGTGCCGGTGTACCAGGTCCTGGTCGAAAGCCCGGAGGCCTGGGCGCCGACGGCGCGCAAGTTCAAGTCGCCCGATGACTACCTGCTGTCGGCCGTGCGCGCGGCGGCGATCGAACACGATCCACGACGTCAGCTCGACCTGCAGGTGCGCCTGGGCCAGCCGCCCTTCACGCCGCGTTCGCCGGCAGGCTGGCCCGACACCGTGGCCGACTGGGCCGGCGGCGATGCGTTGTGGAAGCGGATGCAGGCGGCCAGCGCACTGGGCGAGGCGGTGCCCGCGGGCCAGTTGCCGGCGCTGCAGCTGGCGCGCGAGGCGCTGGGCGGGCAGGCCGATGATGCCTTGCTGTCGGCCCTGCGGGGTGCCGGTTCGGCAGGCGAGGGCTATGCGCTGTTGTTCGCCAGTCCCGCGTTCCAGTGGAGAATCTGAAATGAGGATCACCCGTCGCCATTTCCTCGGCAGCATGGGCGCGGCTGCCTCGCTGGTGCTGTGGCCGTCCCTGCCCGGGCAGGCCACGCCTGCCTCGGTTGCGGGCACGCGCCTGCTGGTGGTGCTGCTGCGAGGCGCACTCGATGGCCTGCACGCCATGCCGCCCCTGCACGATCCGCACTACACGCGCCTGCGTGGCGCATTGGCGGTGCAGGAAACCCTGCCGCTGGAGGGCGGGTTCGGCCTGCATCCGGCGCTGGGCACGTTCGCCCGGCTGTATGCCCAGGGCCAGTTGCTGCCGGTGCTGGCGGTGGCGCCGCCGTACCGGCAGCGTTCGCATTTCGATGCGCAGGACTGCCTGGAAAACGGCACCGCACGACCGCATGGGGCATCCACCGGCTGGCTCAACCGCTGCGGCCTGGCGCTGGGGGCCGGCGAGGCGCTGGCCATGGCCGCGGTGACGCCACTGATCGTGCGCGGCCCCGGCGCGGTGCGTGGCTGGTCGCCGCCGCTGCCGCAGCAGGTCGATCCCCTGCTGCTGCAGCGCCTGCAGCCGCTGTACGCGGCCGACCCGGTGCTGTCGGGTGATTTCGATCGCGCACTGGAGGACGGAAGGGTCGATGCCGGCGCAGGGATACGCGGCGGTCGCCTGGCCCGGGCGATGGAGGTGGCGGCCGGATTCATGGCCGCCACCGATGGTCCACGCCTGGGTTTCGTCGAGGATTCGGGCTGGGACACCCACAGCCAGCAGGCGCCGGTGCTGGCGCGCAAGCTGGCCGAACTGGATACCGGTCTGCGGGCGTTCCGCGACGGCAGCGGCGCGGGCTGGTCGCGCACGGTGGTGGCGGTGGTCACCGAGTTCGGGCGCACGGCCGCAGCCAATGGCACCGCCGGGACCGACCATGGCACCGGTGGCGTGGCCTTCCTCGCCGGCGGTGCGGTGCGCGGTGGACGGGTGGCAGGCGACTGGCCGGGGCTTGCGCCGGCCGAGCTGAACGAAGGCCGCGACCTGCGTGCCACCAGCGACCTGCGCGCGTTGTTCAAGGGCGTGCTGGGCCCCCACCTGGGCCTGACCGAATCGGTGCTGGAGACGCAGGTGTTTCCCGACAGCCGGAAGGTGCGCGCGCTGGACGGGCTGCTGGCCTGACGCCGGGCCCACGGCCGGCCGAGGCCGGCGCCGTCGTGGCGTTCAGTGCGAGCGCTTGACCGCCAGTTCGCCCAGTGCGGCCAGGTGCCCGGCGCGAGCGCCCAGCGGGGCCAGGGCTTCACGCATCGTCGCGGCCAGTTGGTCCAGGCGTGCGCGTGCGCCCTGGATGCCGAGCAGGGCCGGATAGGTCGACTTGGCCTGGGCCGCGTCCTTGCCGGCGGTCTTGCCCAGTTGCTCGGAGCTGGCTTCGATGTCGAGCAGGTCGTCGCGGATCTGGAAGGCCAGGCCCAGCGCGCTGGCATAGTGGTCCAGCTGCGCCAGGGTGGCCGCGTCGGCGCCGCCGCCCAGCGCACCCATGCGCACCGCCGCGCCGATCAGTGCACCGGTCTTGAGCGCGTGCATGCGTTCGAGCCGGAGCAGGGAAGCCGGAGCGGAATCGGGGTCGCCGGTCGCGGGCCGCAGGTGGCGCAGGCCGGGTTCCTGTCCTTGCCCGGTGGCGTCGATATCCAGGGCCTGGCCGCCGCACATGCCGGCCGCGCCGGAGGCGGCCGCCAGTGCCTGCACCCAGTCGATGCGCAGCTGTGCCGGCGCATCGGCCGCGGCCAGGGTGGTGAAGGCCAGGGTCTGCAGGGCGTCGCCGGCCAGGATCGCGGTGGCTTCGTCGAAGGCCACGTGCACGGTGGGGCGGCCACGGCGCAGGTCGTCGTCGTCCATCGCCGGCAGGTCGTCGTGCACCAGCGAGTAGGCGTGCACCAGTTCCACCGCCGCCGCCGGTGCGTCCAGCCGGGCTTCGTCCGCCCCGGTCGCGGCACCGGCGGCGTAGACCAGCAAGGGGCGCATCCGCTTGCCGCCGCCCAGGGTGGCGTGGCGCATGGCCGCATGCAGGCCCACCGGCTCGATCGCCGGATCCGGCAGCAGGCGTTCCAGGCTGGCTTCGGTGCGCGCGGCCCAGCGCGCCAGGGCCTCACTCGCCATCGGGGCTGGCGAAGGCCTGGGCGTTGTCGGGCTGGTCCGGATCGGTGAGCAGGCGCACGCGCAGCTCGGCCTGTTCCAGCGCGGCCTGGCAGCGGCGATACAGGCCCACGCCGCGTTCGTAGGCGGCCAGCGAATCTTCCAGGCTCATTTCGCCCTGTTCCATCTTTTCGACCAGTTGTTCCAGTTCGTCGAGCGAGTGTTCGAACCGGGCCACCGGCGAGGCGTCGGGGGTGTCTTTCTTCGGCATGGGGCAAGTGTGCGCGTGGCGGTGGTGGGGGGTCAACGCGCCGCCCCGGGATCACCGGGTGCCTGCCAGGCCAGTTGCCAGTGGCGCGCCTGCAGCCAGCTGGCCAGTTCGGCCGAGACGATGGCATCGCCGGCGGCCAGCAGCCGGTCCTGCGCATCGGCGAGCAGGGGCAGCTGGGCGCGCCGCCACGGAGGCACGCCGTACTCCTGCAACAGGTGCTTGAGCGCATGCGAATGGCTGCGACCGGGCAGGACGATGCGCTCGCCGCCGCGGCGTGCGCGCACCTGCACCGGCAGCGCGAATCCGGCCACGGCCTGGCCGGCCGCATCGTGCAGGGACAGGCAGCCGCCTTCGGGCAATGGCAGGGGCGCGCGCCCGTCCCAGGTGGTGCTCCAGTGCGGCGGCAGCGGTGCGCGGACCCGATCGGCATGCAGGAGTTGGCGCCAGCGCAACACCCGGGCGCCGGACCAGGCGAAGGCCGGCTGCGCATCGGCGCGGCTGGCCACCAGGTCGCGCTCGATCCATTCCACGCCGCGTGCCGGCAGGGGCGGCAGGTCCAGACCGGCCAGCCAGCGCCGGAGCAGGCGGGCGCGGCGCGGCGCCGGTGCTGCCAACAGGGCGGGCAGGTGCAGGCTGCGCCGGTCCCCGGCGACCTGCATTGCATCCAGCAGGCGCGCGTCCTCCTGCGCCAGCAGGGCGTCGGCTTCGGCACACAGGCCTGCGCTGCGCGCCAGCGCGGTGGCCGCGTGCGGCCAGCGGCTGCGCAGCAGGGGCAGCACCTGCAGGCGCAGGAAATTGCGTTCCGGGTCGGGGGTGGCGTTGCCTGGGTCCTCGATCCAGTCCAGGCCGTGTGCATCGGCATAGGCGCGCAGGGTCAGGCGAGGCAGTGCCAGCAGCGGACGCCAGTGCCAGCCGGTGCCGAACCGGCGCAGCGGCCGCATCGCGCCCAGGCCGTCGGTACCCGATGCACGCAGGGCGCGCAGCAGGAAGGTCTCGGCCTGGTCGTCCAGGTGGTGGGCGGTGGCCAGCACCTCGCCGGCGGCCATGGTCGCCTGCAGCGCGGCATAGCGCGCCGCGCGTGCGGCCGCCTCCAGGCCCAGGCCGCTGCGGCGATCCACCGTCACCTGCATCACTTGCAACGGGACCTCCAGCGCCCGTGCCTGGCGGCGGCAATGCGCCGCCCAGTCGTCGGCGCCCGCCTGCAGGCCGTGGTGGACATGGACCGCACGCAGGCCGCGTGCGCGCAGTGCCGGCTCGCTGGCCAGCCGGTGCAGCAGCACGCCCGAATCCAGGCCGCCACTGAAGGCAACCACCAGCGCACCGCTGGCCCCGGCCGCAAGCGTGGGCAAAGGGAAAGGGTCGGTAGCCGGTGGGCGGGTGGGCATGCCGCTATCGTAGCCGGGTGGTTGCCCCGGTCGCGGGCGCTTTTCCACGGACGCGTGTCCGGTCTCGCCGGGTCCTACGGGGCGGGGGACGCTTCGTAGGCGCCGTAGCTGCGCAGGCGTTCGTAGCGGCGCTGGACCAGCGCCTCGATCGGGAGTGCCTGCAGCGCGTCGAGTTCGTTGAGCAGCACCGCCTTCAGGCGCCTGGCCATCTGCCGCGGGTTGCGGTGGGCGCCGCCGGTGGGTTCGCGCACCACCTTGTCCACCAGGCCCAGGCCGAGCAGGCGCTTGGCGGTCATGCCCAGCTGTTCGGCCGCGTCCTTGGCCTTGCCCGCGTCCTTCCACAGGATCGAGGCGCAGCCTTCGGGCGAGATCACCGAGTAGGTGCTGTACTCGAGCATGATCGTGCAGTCGCCTACACCGATCGCCAGCGCGCCGCCGGAGCCGCCTTCGCCGACCACCGTGCAGATCACCGGCACCTTGAGTTCTGCCATTTCCAGCAGGTTGCGGGCGATCGCCTCGGACTGGCCGCGCTCCTCGGCGTCGATGCCCGGCCAGGCACCGGGGGTGTCGATGAAGGTCAGGATCGGCAGGCCGAAGCGTTCGGCCATCTTCATCAGGCGCAGGGCCTTGCGGTAGCCCTCCGGCTTGGGCATGCCGAAGTTGCGGCGCACCTTCTCCCTGGTGTCGCGGCCCTTCTGGTGGCCGATGACCATCAGCGGGCGGCCGTCGATCCGGGCCAGTCCACCGACGATGGCCTTGTCGTCGCTGAAGGCGCGGTCGCCGGCCAGTTCGTGGAACTCGTCGCAGAACTCGCGCACGTAGTCCAGGGTGTAGGGCCGGGCCGGGTGCCGGGACAGCTGGGAGACCTGCCAGGCGCTGAGGTCGCGGAAGATCTGGGCGGTGCGCTTGCGCAGCTTGTCCTGCAGCGCGCGCACTTCGGTGTCCACGTTGACCGCCGGGCCGGTGCTGGCGCTGCGCAGTTCCTGGATCTTGGTCTCCAGGTCGGCGATGGGCTGCTCGAAATCGAGGTAGTTCGGGTTCATCCGGAAGCCGGCCAGGCCGGAAAGTGCATGAAGCAGGGGAGTGTAGCCGAACGGACCCGGCGCGACCGGACCGTACGGTATGGAGTGGCGCAGTCGCGCACGTCCGGCTTCAGTGGCCCCAGGGCCGGCCGATGGCGAGCCGGACCGCGCGCACCCCGGGCTGGGCGCGCAAGGCATCGAGCAGGGGCGGGTCCACCCGTACCGAAGCGGCGCCGTTGAGGTCGAGCACGCCGTTGGCGGCCTGGCCATTGCCCGGTACCTGCAGGTGCAGGCGCAGCGGCGTGGGGCCGGGGCGGTGGCCGGCCAGCACCGCGTCGATCCGCGGCCATACCGCCGGGTCGTGCAGGTCCACCTTCAGCGACAGGCGCTGGGCATGGTTGGCGCACAGCTGTTCGAAGTCCCAGGCCTGCTTCAGGCGCAGGCTCCAGCCGCCATTGAACTCGTCCTCGCGCAGGCCGCCCTGGACCACCAGCACCCGGTCGCGCACCAGCAGGCTGGACAGCTCGGCGGCCGCCTCGGCGAACACGCCGCATTCGAGCCGGCCGCGGCCGTCCTCCAGTTGCACGAACACCTGGCTGTCGCCCTTGCGCCGGATGCCCACCACCAGGCCGGCCACCACCACCTGCACTTCCGGGCGCCAGCCGCGCTTTTCGCCCTGCGGCGCCGCACCCCACAGCCGGTCCAGTTCGCCCAGGTCGCTGCCGACCAGCTGCTTCACTTCCTCGCGGTACGGGTCGAAGGGATGACCGCTCAGGTAATGGCCCAGGGTGTCGCGCTCGCCATCCAGCAGCTGGCGCAGCGACCACTCCGCCGATTCGGGCAGGTCCAGCTTCAGCGCCGCACCGCCGGCGTCGCCGGCAGGCATGCCGAACAGCGAGACCTGGCCGGCGGCCGCTTCCCGGGCCAACTGGTCGGTGGCCTTGAGCACTTCGGGCAGCTGCAGCATCAAGGTGGCACGGTTGCGGCCCAGCGCGTCCAGCGCACCGGCGTTGACCAGGGCCTCCAGCGCGCGCCGGTTGAGCTTGGTCGATTCGACCCGGCGGCAGAAGTCGAGCAGGTCGGCGTAGTCGCCGCCCTGGTCGCGCTCGGCCACGATCGCCTCGCACAGGCCGCGGCCCACGCCCTTGATCGCGCCCAGGCCGTAGCGCACGGTGTCGGCGGCCACCGCCACGAACATGTAGTCCGAATCGTTGACCTGCGGCGGCAGCACGGCCAGCCCCAGGCCGCGCGCCTCGGCCAGGAAGCCGACCACCTTGTCGGTGTTGTCCATGTCCGAAGACAGCGTGGCGGCCATGAACTCGGCCGGATAGTGCTTCTTCAGCCACGCGGTCTGGTAGGCCACCAGCGAGTAGGCTGCGGCGTGGGACTTGTTGAAGCCGTAGCCGGCGAACTTCTCCATCAGGTCGAAGATCTCGTCGGCCTTGCCCTCGCCCACGCCGCCGGCGGCCGCACCCTGGCGGAAGATTTCACGGTGCTTGGCCATCTCCGCCGGCACCTTCTTGCCCATCGCCCGGCGCAGCAGGTCGGCGCCGCCGAGCGAATAGCCGCCGACGATCTGCGCCATCTGCATCACCTGCTCCTGGTAGACCATGATCCCGTAGGTCTCCTCGAGCATGGCGCGGGTGCGCGGGTCCGGATAGGCGAATTCTTCGGTGCCGTGCTTGCGCGCCACGAACGAGGGGATCATCTCCATCGGCCCGGGGCGGTACAGCGCGTTGAGTGCGATCAGGTCCTCGAAGCGGTCGGGTTTGGCATCCTTCAGTGCCCGGCGCATGCCGGCCGATTCGAACTGGAACACCGATCCGGTGTTGCCGTTGGCGAAGATGTCGCGGTAGACGCTGGCGTCGTCCAGCGGCAGGGTGGCGATGTCCAGTGGCGGGATCCCGGCGCGCGCGTGGCGCGCGTTGATCGCCTTGACCGCCCAGTCGATGATGGTCAGGGTGCGCAGGCCCAGGAAGTCGAACTTGACCAGGCCGATGGCCTCGACGTCGTCCTTGTCGAACTGGGTGACCGGGTTGCGGCCCAGGCCGTCGTGGTCGTGTTCGGCGAACAGCGGGCAGAAGGTGTGCAGCGGTTCGGGCGCGATCACCACGCCGCCGGCATGCTTGCCGGCGTTGCGGGTCAGGTCCTCCAGCTCGCGCGCCAGGTCGATCAGGTCGCGCACCTCCTCCTCGGCACCGTAGCGCTGGATCAGTTCCGGGGCGGCCATCTCGCTGCCGGCGCCACCCTTGCCTTCACCCATTGCGTCGGCCAGCGAGATGCCCAGGATGTTGGGCACCAGCTTGGCCACCGAGTCGACGAAGCCGTAGGGGAAGCCGAGCACGCGCCCGGAGTCGCGCAGCACCGCCTTGGCGGCCATGGTGCCGTAGGTGATGATCTGGCTGACCCGGTCGCGGCCGTATTTGCCGGCCACGTAGTCGATCACCTCGTCGCGCCGGTCCATGCAGAAATCGATGTCGAAGTCGGGCATCGATACGCGTTCGGGATTGAGGAATCGCTCGAACAGCAGGTTGTAGGGGATCGGGTCCAGGTCGGTGATCTGCAGCGCCCAGGCCACCAGCGAGCCGGCGCCCGAGCCACGGCCTGGACCGATCGGGATGCCCTGGTTCTTGCCCCACTGGATGAAGTCGGCCACGATCAGGAAGTAGCCGGGAAAGCCCATCGCGATGATGGTGTCGAGCTCGAAATCCAGGCGGTCGATGTAGTCCTGGCGGCTGCGGCCCTCGGCCAGCGGGTTCTTCGCCAGTCGCGCCTCCAGTCCCGCGTGCGCCTGCGACCGGATCCAGCTGTCCAGGGTTTCATCGCTGGGCACCGGGTAGGCCGGCAGGGCGTACTTGCCCAGGGTCAGTTCCAGGTTGCAGCGCCGGGCCAGGTCGACAGTGTTGGTGATCGCATCGGGCGCGTCGGCGAACAGCTGCGCCATCTCCGCGGCCGACTTCAGGTACTGCTGGTCGCTGTAGTCGCGCGGCCGCCGTGGATCGTCGAGCACGCGTCCGGAGGCGATGCACACCCGTGCCTCGTGCGCGTCGAAACCGGCCGCGTCCAGGAAGCGCACGTCGTTGGACGCCACCACCGCGATCCCGCGTTCGGCGGCGGCGTGCAGGGCAAAGGCGTTGAAGGCGTCTTCGCCCTCGCGCCCGGTGCGGGTCAGCTCCAGGCACAGGGTGTCGCCGAAGCTGCGTTGCCAGTCGGCCAGCTGCTGCCCGGCCAGGTCGTGGCGGTGTTCGCCGGCCAGGCGTCCGGCCAGGCTGTCGCGACCGGCCAGCAGGATCAATCCCTGCGCGTTCTCGCGCAGCCATTCCGGCCGCACCGCCACCCCGCCTTCGCTGCGATGGCCCTCCATCCAGGCCCGGGTCAGCAGGTGCGAGAGCTGCAGGTAGCCGCCATGGTCGCGGCACAGCGCGGTGATCCGCCACGGCGCCTCGCCCGGGCCTGCGGCCACGGCCAGGTCGGCACCGGCGATGGGCTTGATCCCGACCGCCTCGGCCGCCTTGTAGAACTTGATCAGGGCGAACAGGTTGTTCAGGTCGGTGACCGCCAGCGCCGGCAGCCCCAGCTCCACCGCGCGGCTGAGCAGGTTGGCCTGCTTGGCCTTGGCCGGATCGGCGTGGTCGGGCTTTTCCGGCACGCGGATGGTCGAGTCCGCGAGCGAAAACTCGGTATGCAGGTGGAGGTGGACGAAGGCGGACATGCCCGCAGCAGGGTACCGGCGAGGGAGGGCATGGACAAGGCTTGACGGGCGTTGCCAAAGCCCCGACTCCGGTCGGGGGCCGTCGCTGCAAGGGGTTTCCGTTCGCCGCGTGGTTCCGCGTCCTGCTCCAACACGCGGGCGTGGCACATCCCTGTGCCACTCGAACGGAAACCCCTTGCAGCGACGTCCTCTGCGAGCTTAGGGACTCCCGCTTCCGGTGCGCGCTTTGGCCGTAGCCGTTGTAGCAACTGTGTTCGATTTCAGGCCGGGACGCCGTTCAGTTCGTCCCGCATCCGGGCGTTGAGGATGACCAGCATCTTGCGGATGACGGCGACCAGGGCGACCTTGGCTGCCTTGCCCTGGGCGC
>JAGOWL010000016.1:20198-23119 GCA_018060215.1 Pseudoxanthomonas sp. | reverse complement strand
CCCCGCACCTGCGCGATGCGATCGCCCAGGGCCTGGTGAAGGGCCCGCGGATCTTCGCCGCCGGCAAGTCGATCGCCACCACCGGCGGCCATGCCGATCCAGGCAACGGCCTGAACGACCACCTCTCGCACCTGCTCGGTCCGCCCGGCCCCACCGAAGGCGTGATCAACTCCGTCGACGACGCCCGCCAGGCCGTGCGCCAGCGTTACAAGGACGGCAGCGACCTGATCAAGATCACCGCCACCGGCGGCGTGCTCAGCTACGCCAGGTCCGGCGACGCGCCGCAGTTCACCGTGGACGAGGTCAAGGCCATCGTCGATACCGCGAAGGACTACGGCTACCGGGTGGCCGCGCACGCGCATGGCGAGGAAGGCATGTACCGCGCCGTGGCCGGCGGCGTGACCAGCATCGAGCACGGCACCTACATGAGCGACCGGGTGATGAAGCTGATGAAGGAGAAGGGCACCTGGTACGTGCCCACCATCCATGCCGGCCGCTTCGTCGCCGAAAAGGCCAGGGAGCCGGGGTACTTCCCCGACATCGTGCGGCCGAAGGCCGCGCGGATCGGCGCACTGATCCAGGACACGGCGGCCAAGGCCTATCGCGACGGGGTGAAGATCGCGTTCGGCACCGACATGGGGGTGGGACCGCACGGCGACAACGCACGCGAATTCATCTACATGGTCGAAGCCGGGATCCCACCCGCCCATGCCCTGCAATCGGCCACCTTGTACGCCGCCGAAGTCCTCGGCGTGGACGATCAGGGCGTACTGGAACCCGGCAAGCGCGCCGACGTGGTCGCCGTGCCCGGCGATCCGCTGGCCGACATCGGCGTGGTGATGGACGTGGCCTTCGTGATGAAGGACGGCGTGATCTACAAGGCGCCGGGCGGTACACCGTGAGCGGCGAATGGGTCGGCTATGTCGCCGCGGCCCTGACCACCGTGGCGTTCGTGCCGCAGGCGCTCAAGACCCTGCGCAGCCGCGACACCCGTTCCATCTCGCTGGGGATGTACGTGGTGTTCACCGTCGGCCTGTGCTTCTGGTTGGCCTACGGCATCGTGCTCGGCTCCTGGCCGATGCTCCTGTCCAACGTCGTGACCCTGGCCCTGGCGCTGGTGATCCTGGCGCTCAAGCTGCGCCACGGCTGAGCCGCGCCGCCTGCGTTGACCTGCGACGCAAGGGGATGTGAGCCCAGCGGACGGGCCTAGCGCGTTCGCCCGCTCAGCGCTTCCAGTGGAATACCTCTTCGACCCCCACTCCGAACGCACGGGCGATGCGGAACGCCAGCTCCAGCGAAGGCGCATAGCGTCCCGCCTCCAGCGCGATGATCGTCTGCCGGGTGACGCCACAGACGTCGGCAAGCGCTTGCTGGGTCATCTCGCCGCGCTCGAAGCGCCAGCGGCGGATCTCGTTGCCGATCGGGGTATCGGTCATCGGCGATCTCGCCAGTAGTGCGCGGCCTGGACCATGGCGATGACGACGAACGAGGACAACAAGCAGAACAGCAGGAAGGACTCGACCCAGGCTGGCGAACGCGACGCCAGATAGCCCTGCCAGGAGTCCAGGCCGACGATCGCCGAGGTGACGAATACCGCCAACGCCAACCATGCATAACCGCTGGCGACCGCCCGCGCTGAAATCTGCCGGTCGCGCTCGTCCGTCAGCACCCCCCTGCCGCGCTGTACGATCCACATGCGTGCGAGGACGAACACCAGGCAGGCGCCACTGCCGACTTGCCGCACGGTCCGCGGCACCCCCCCGGTTTGCCCGGACGGATCGAAGAACAGCCACCAACCGACGTACCCCGCTGCCGGAACCAGCAGCGCCAAGGCCAGCCAGGCGACTTGCTCCCGCCGGCTCATCGCCGCGACCAGATCGCGCACGCTCATGCCGCCGCCCTCCGGTCGCGCAGGTACATCAGCGTGGTTGCCGCGTACTCCACCAGGCAATGCACCATCAACGCGAGCACCAACAGGTTGGCGACCATGAAATGGGTGGCCCACTGCAGCCGTTCCGGCGGCGAGAAGCCCAGCGTGACCGCAAGACCGACCAGGCAGGCCACCAGCACTCCCCGACCCCAGCCGGCCGCACGCGCAGCGATCTCGCGATCGCGCTCGTCCTCGCCTACCCGTCCCTTCCAGCGCGCGGCCAGCACCGAAGACAGCGCGATCCAGGCCACCAGCAGCAGCACCAGGTTGCGCGACACCGCGCCCACGTGCGGGTCGCGCCAGTCGGCCACCACGAACAGCGGGATCCGGGCCAGGAAATAGATCACCCCGACCAGGGTGAAGCCGGTGCCGATCCAGGCCTTCCACTCGGCCGGGGATGCGGCGTCCAGGTGCTCAAGCGACATGCGCGTCAGCAGCGACAGCGCCGCCACCGTGCTGGCCACCAGGGCGAACATCCCCAAGGGGCCGGGATCGATGCCGAACAACTCGCGCGGACTGGCCAGCATCGTCCACAGCCCGAACCCGGCCAGCGGCAACAGCAGGAGCCACCACGTCCCGACAGCCTTCATGACGTAAATCCTGTTCGACAAAATGTAATATATACATTACATCGAGCATGCGAAATGTCAAGTACACCTTACATCTTCTTGTAAGCTGCCCGCCCCGGCACCATCTCCCCGCCACTCCCGCCTCCGGATCGACCCATGGACAGCCTGCCCCACGTCATCGACGTCACCACCGAAACCTTCGAGACCGAAGTCCTGCAACGCTCGCTGCAGACGCCGGTGCTGGTCGATTTCTGGGCGACCTGGTGCGGGCCGTGCAAGTCGCTGGGCCCGGTGCTGGAGAAGTTGGCCGGCGAGTACGGCGGCGCCTTCGTCCTGGCCAAGGTCGATGTGGACAAGGAACAGCAGGTCGCCGCCGCGTTCCAGATCCGCTCGGTGCCGACCGTGTTCCTGCTGGTCGGCGG
>JAGOWL010000016.1:0-20098 GCA_018060215.1 Pseudoxanthomonas sp. | reverse complement strand
GACCTGGTCGGCCAGTACCGCAGGAAGATGGCCTCGCTGCTGTTCTGAACGCGCGGGTGGACGCGGCGTGCCGTCAGTGCTCGCGCACGCCGTTCAGCACCTGCCCGGCCTGGTGCAGCTGCAGCGATTGCACCGTGCCGTCGTCTCCGCGCAGGAAGCGGATCTCGATTCCGAATGCCGGCGCCTCGAACACATCGCTGGCGGCCGCCTCGAGCGCAAACGCCCCCTGCCCGGTCGCCTGCGCGTACAGACGGCCGTCGCGCTCGCTCACCTGCAGCGAGAACGAAGGCATCAGCGGATAGGTGCCGACGTAGGCGGCCAGTTCGGCCGGCGTCAGCGACGGCGCCTTGGCCGCTGCTGCATCGATGCGACTGGCCGGGATCACCGCACCCATCTGCGTCCAGGTGAACGCATAACTGCCATCGGCCTTGCGCTGCGGACGCAGCACCGCATCCAGTACCCGCGGAAAGAAGTCGCCGGCGTCGTCATGACCCATCACGAACTCGGGCTGGCCCTGCGCCTGCCCATGAAGCTGGCCGTCGCGCGCGCGCAGGGTCATCTTCATCCCGCCCTGCAACTGGTACTCGCCGGCCAGTGCCGCCAGCAACTCGGGGTCGGCCGCCACCTCGTGCCGTGGCTTGCCCAGCGGGAACGAGTCGTCGACCAGATGCAGGCCCAGGCTGCCCAGGCTGCCGATCGAATTCCAGGTGGTGTCGGACAGGATCACCACACCACGCTGGCGCTGCGGGTCGATCGAAACGAAGGAGGAAAAGCCACCGGTGCCGCCCTCGTGCATCAGCACGGTGCGGTCCTTCACCGGCACCCGCATCCAGTTCATGCCCATCGGCGGCTGCCCGGACACGGCCGCATGGGTGGCCTCCAGTGCCTTGCGGATCGGCACATCGACCTGGCCCAATCCGCCCTGCACATAGCGGACCATGTCATCGAGCGTGGCGCGCACACCGCCAACGCCAGCCAGATTGGTCGGGAAATTCCAGGCCGAAGTGGGCTTTGCATTGGGCGTGTGGCCTACCGCGGCGCGCACGCCTGCCGGACGATCGTTGATGTATGCATGGCTCATGCCGAGCGGCGTGAAGAGCTCGCGCCGGGCCAGGGTCTCGAAATCGGTGCCCGCCCGGCGTGCGACCGCGTAGGACAGCAGCATCGAGGCAAAGTTGGAGTATTCGAACTGCGTGCCTGGCGCGGCGGCCAGCTTCACATCAGCGAGCGACGCCAGCAGCGCGGCCTCGTCGAGGTTGGCGTAGGGATCGTCCATGCCGGTCGCACCCAGCCGCGACGGCAACGCCGGCAATCCCGACGTATGCGTGACCACGTGGCGCAGCAGGATCGGCTGGCCCTGGTAGTCGGGCACCCGGGTGCCCGCCGGCAGCCACGAGGCCAGGGTGTCGTCGAGCGAGCCTTTGCCCTGCGCGATCAGGTCGGCCAGCAGGGTGGCGGTCATGGTCTTGCTGACCGAGCCGATCTCGAAGGCCGCGTCCGGGCCGATGCGGCCGCTGTCGGCCTCGTTGGCGCACTGGTAGCTGCGGACGACCTGATCGCCCTGGATCACCGCCACGGCCATGCAGGCGCCGGTGCGGTCGCCATGCAGGCGCTGGCCGACCACCTGGGCCAGTTGCGCATCGGTCAGCGCCTGGGCCGCAGCGGGCAGGCTGGCGCAGCTGGCGGCCAGCGCCAGTGCAATGGCCAGTTTCGGCGAAGCAAGGCAAGTACGTGTGACGTTCATGCAACCACTCCTGTATCGGGATGCCACCATGTTCCGGCAGGCGCGCGTGGTCGGCCGGGGTTTGCGACGAATGCGCCCGCGCCGGCGACGAACCGGGCCAGCGCACCGATGGTCCGCTTCAGTCGGCCAGCAGCCGCGCCACCACCTGCCGGTAGCGTGCCGTGATCGCCTCGGCCTGGCGATGGCGGCCGTCGACCACCACCGCCTGCCCGGCCACGTGCACCTGGCGCACCAGGTTGCGGTTGCCGGAGAACAGCCAGCGGTCGACCACGTCTTCCGGCCGCGCGCCGGCGAAGGTCGGTGCCGACGCCTCCAGTTCGATCCAGTCGGCGGCCATGCCCGGCGCCAGCACCCCGACCGCCTGCCCGCTGGCGTGGGCACCACTGGCCAGGGTGCCGTGCAGCAGGCTCTCGCCCACGCTCTGGCCCACCCCGTCCACGGCGATGTTGCGATGGCGGGTGTGCAGGCGCTGGCCGTACTCGAGCCAGCGCAGCTCCTCCACCGGCGACACCGAGATATGCGAATCCGAACCGATGCCCCAGGTCCCGCCGGCGTCGAGGTAGGCGCGCAGCGGGAACAGGCCATCACCCAGGTTGGCCTCGGTGGTCGGGCAGATCGCCACGGTGGCACCGCTGCGGGCTATACCCGCTGTCTCTTCGGCGGTCAGGTGGGTGGCGTGGACCAGGGTCCAGTGCCGGTCCACCGGCGCATGATCCAGCAGCCATTCCACCGGCCGCGCATTGCGCAGCGCCAGGCAGTCCTGCACCTCGCCGATCTGCTCGGCGATGTGGATGTGCAACGGGGTCCCCGCCGGCAGCGCGGCCAACGCCGCGGACATCGCCTCCGGCGGCACCGCGCGCAGGCTGTGGAAGGCCACGCCCACCCGCAGGGTTTCATCCTCCAGCGCGCGCAGGGTTTCGAACAGGCGCAGGAAACCGTCCAGGTCGTGGCCGAAGCGGCGCTGGCGTTCGGCCAGCGGCCGGCCGTCGAAACCGCCGCTCATGTACAGCACCGGCAGCAGGGTCAGGCGGATGCCGGTGTCGCGCGCGGCGGCGATCAGCGCCCGCGACATCGCCGCCGGATCGGCATAGGGTCGCCCGTCCGGCGCATGGTGCAGATAGTGGAATTCGCACACCGTGGTATAGCCGGCCTCCAGCATCTCCGCGTACAGCTGCGCGGCCACCACCTGCAGGCTGTCCGGATCGAAGCGCGCGGCGATCCGGTACATGGTCTCGCGCCAGGTCCAGAACGAATCCTGCGGATGGGTCTGGCGCTCGGCCAGCCCGGCCATCGCCCGCTGGAAGGCATGCGAATGCAGGTTGGGGATTCCCGGCAGCAGCCAGCGGCCTGTCTGGCCCGGTGCGGCCGCCACCTGGGCGGCGACGCGGCCTGCGGCCACGGACAGCCCGGCATCGCCGCGCCAACCGGCGCGTGTCCACAGCAGCGAAACGTCGTGCGGGGTATCCATCGGTGCATTCTGGCGCGAACCGCCGGCGTTGGCGATTCCCGTCCCTGCCCCGCCTCTGCCGATAGAATCGGCACATGGACAACGCACTGCGCTGGGACGGCCTGATCGTCAACACCCACCTGGCCACGCTGCAGGGCGAGGCCGGCTACGGCACCGTCGAGGACGGCGCCCTGGGCTGGAAAGATGGCCGGCTGGTGTTCGCCGGCCCGCGTGCGGACCTGCCCGCGGCACCGGAGGCGCTGGCGGCCGAGGTGCTGGACGCCGGCGGCCGCTGGATCACCCCGGGCCTGGTCGATTGCCACACCCACCTGGTGTTCGGTGGCGACCGCGCCGGCGAGTTCGAACAACGCCTGCGCGGCGCCAGCTACGAGGACATCGCCCGCGCCGGCGGCGGCATCGTCTCCACCGTGCGCGCCACCCGTGCCGCCGACGAGGATGCCCTGCTGGCGCAGTCGCTGCCGCGTGCACGCGCCCTGCGGGCCGACGGGGTGACCACGGTGGAGATCAAGTCCGGCTACGGCCTGGATTTCGACGGTGAGCGGCGCATGCTGCGCGTTGCGCGCCGCATCGGCGAGGTGCTCGGCATGACCGTGCGCACCACCTTCCTCGGCGCCCACGCGCTGCCGCCCGAATTCGCCGGCCGGCCCGACGCCTACATCGACGCGGTCTGCGCCTGGCTGCCGCAGCTGCACGGCGAAGGCCTGGTCGATGCCGTCGATGCGTTCTGCGAGCGGATCGGTTTCGATGCCGCCCAGACCCGGCGCGTGTTCGAAGCCGCCCGCGCGCTGGGCCTGCCGGTGAAGCTGCACGCCGACCAGCTCAGCGACGGCGGCGGCGCGGCGCTGGTGGCCGGGTTCGACGGGCTGTCGGCCGACCATGTCGAACACACCACCGAAGCCGGGGTGCGGGCGATGGCCGCGGCCGGCACCGTGGCGGTGCTGCTGCCCGGCGCCTTCCATGTGCTGCGCGAGACGCAGCGGCCGCCATTGGACGAGTTCCGCGCCCAGGGCGTGCCGATGGCGCTGGCCACCGACTGCAACCCGGGCACCTCGCCGCTGCAGTCGCTGCGCCTGGCCATGTCGCTGGCCTGCACCCACTTCCGCATGACGCCCGAAGAAGCGCTGCGCGGGGCCACCGTCAACGGTGCCCTGGCCCTGGGTCTGCACGACCGCGGCCGCCTGCAACCGGGCCTGCGCGCCGATTTCGTGCTCTGGGACATCGGCCAGCCGGCCGAACTGGCCTATTGGCTCGGTGGCGACCTGCGCCACGCCAGCTGGATCGGCGGCCGCCGCCTGCCGGCCTGACCGGCACCCGAAAGGGTTCTTCTCCAAATGTGGGATGCCGGATCCGGCCAGGTTTAGATGCGACGGAGTCCGCTGGCTTCGGGGGGGAGCCGCGGCAGTGCGGGGATCGGGCGCATCGCCTGATTGCGCCGTCCATGGCTCCAACAGGCGAGCGCAGGCCATCCATGGCCTGCTTGCGCCCGATCCCCGCACTGCCACGTCTTTCGCCACCTGAAGGTCCGTGGCTTCGTTGAAGCCGGCCCCGGCATGCCTCGCCGAAGCAGAGAACACCACGGTCGCGAAGGACGTCGCTGCAAGGGGTTCGCGTTCGAGCGGCACAGGGACGTGCCGCGCCCGCGTGTTGGAGCAGGACGCGGAACCACGCGGCGAACGCGAACCCCTTGCAGCGAAGGCCCCTGCCCGAAACGATGCTTTCGCTCTGGCCTTGCAGCAGTGGCCCCCTGCCCCCTCAAGCTGGTGAAAAACCAAAAAAAAACGCGGCGCCAGGCGCCGCGTTTTCGTCCATCGCGGGTGGGCCGGTCAGGCCTTGGCGACGGTCTTCTTGGCCACGGCCTTCTTCACCACCGGCTTGGCCGCAGTCTTCTTCGCCGCCGGCGCAGCGGCGCCTGCGGCCGTGCGGGTCCCGACATGGCTGCGCGCGTTGCCGTAGCTGGCGTTGTAACGCTTGCCCTTGGCGGTCTTGCGGTCACCCTTGCCCATCTGTCGACTCCTTCAATTCACTTCGATCAATAGATCGCGCACCGCGCGCGCCTGACCGCCAAGGCTATCACGCGGACCTCAATGGGCGCAGCTGGCGTCGTGGACGTGGCCGTGGTTCAGGCGCAGGTTGACCAGGTGGGCCAGGCCGACCAGGGTGCCGCCGAAGGTCATCACCACCGCATGCGGCACCACCGACTCGTGCAAGGGGGGGTATAGCAGGCCCGCCCACAGCGCCAGCAGGCCCGGCACCAGCAGGGCCAGGGCGTGCAGCGCACGGTGGCGGCGATAGCTCCATCCCAGGCTGAACAGGCCCAGCAGGGTCACGAACAGCACCAGCGCCCATTCCAGGCTGCCGTTGAACCACACCGTCACCCCCAACGCCGGCAGGCTCGCCAGCAGCAATGGCGTCAGCGCGCAGTGCACCGCGCACAGCAGCGAACCGGTGGCACCGACGCGATCAAGCGCCGAGGGCGGGACATGGTCGTGCTGCTGGGGAGGGTGGTGGTGGTCGTGATGGCTCATCGGGCAGACGGCGCTGTCGAAAGGGGCTGTTTTTGACATTGGGATATATTATAACATTCGCATCGATTCGTCATCCCCTCACCGGACCCCCTGCCGAACATGCATCTCCCCGCCTGCCGCCCCCTCCCTCGCCCCCGGTCCCTCGCCCTTGCCCTGGCCTGCGCGACCACGTCGCTGGCCGCCGCCGCGCACGACCCGACCGAACTGGACGCCGTCCAGGTCACCGCCTCGCCGCTGGCCGGCGATGCCGAATCGCTGGCGCGGCCGGTCGAGGTGCTTCGCGACGAAGCCCTGGACCGGGCCAAGGCCGCGACCCTGGGCGAGACGGTGGAGAAGCTGCCCGGCGTGCAAACCTCGTACTTCGGCCCCGGCGTCGGCCGGCCGATCCTGCGCGGCCTGGACGGCCCGCGCGTGCAGGTACTGGCCGCCGGGCTGGGCTCCATGGATGCCTCCACGGTCAGCTCCGACCACGCCACCAGCGTGGAGCCCTTCCTCGCCGACCAGATCGAAGTACTCAAGGGCCCGGCCACCCTGCTGTTCGGCAGCGGTGCGATCGGTGGCGCGGTCAATGTCGTCGACGGCCGCATCGCCCGCGACCTGCCCGAAGCGCCGCTGGGCGGCCGCGCCGAGATCCGCGGCAACACCGTCAACGACGAGCGCACCGGCATGTTCCGCCTCGACGGGGTCAACGGAAACTGGGTGATCCACGTCGATGGCCTGCTGCGCGACACCGGCGACTACCGAATCCCCGGCCAGGCCGCGCTCGCGCACGACGACCATGACGACCCCGGCCATGAGGATGACCATGACCCGGTCCGCGGCCGCCTGGAGAACAGCGCGCTGCGCACCTGGGCCGGTGCTGTGGGCGCGACCTGGCTGGGCGAAGGTGGCCATTTCGGCCTGTCCGCCAGCACCTGGAACAGCAACTACGGCATCCCCGCCGGTGCCCACGTCCACGCCGGCCACGATGATGATCATGACCACGATCACGACGACCATGACGAAGAGCACGGCGATGTACGCATCGACATGACCCAGAACCGGGTGGAGCTGAAGGCCGGCGTGGTCGCGCCGCTGTCGTTCCTGGAAAGCCTGGAACTGCACGGCGCGATCAGCGACTACGAGCATGTCGAGCTGGAAGGCCGCCAGGTCGGCACGCGTTTCACCAGCACCGGCCATGACGCGCGCCTGCAGGCGGTACAGAAGCCGTTCGGTGGCTGGCGCGGTGCCTTCGGCCTGCAACTGGGCCAGGTCGACTTCAAGGCCGCCGGAGAGGAAGCCTTCGTCCCGGCGACCGTGACCGACAGCTGGGGCCTGTTCGTGGTGCAGGAGCGCGACTTCGATCCGGTCAAGCTCGAACTGGGTGCGCGTTACGACCGGGTCGACCTGGACCCGGCCGATGCACAGCCGTCGCGACAGTTCGATGCAACCAGCCTGTCGGCCGCCGCGATCTGGAAGGTGACCGACGCCATCGACCTGCGCTTGGGCATCGATGGCTCCGAGCGTGCGCCAACCCAGGAGGAGCTGTACGCCGGCGGCCTGCACGTGGCCACCGGTTCGATCGAGATCGGCGACAACGGCCTGGCCACCGAGCGCGCGCTGCGCGGCGAGATCGGCCTGCACGCACACAGCGACCGCGTCGACTTCAAGCTCGCCGCCTACCGCAGCCGCTTCGCCGACTTCATCCACCTGGCCGACACCGGCATCGCCGAACACGGTACTCCGGTGCGGTTGTGGACCCAGGCCGACGCGGTGTTCACCGGCGCCGAGGCCGAGGCCGTGCTGCACCTGGCTGACGGCGAACGCGGCCTGTGGGACCTGCGCCTGTTCGGCGACCTGGTACGCGGTGAACTTGACGGAAGCGGCACGCGCAACGTCGACTTCGATGTCCCCCACGGCGACCACGCCCACCACTACAGCGTCGAACTGGCCAACGAAGGCCACCTGCCGCGGATCGCACCGGGCCGCTTCGGCGCCGACCTGTCCTGGCAGCGGGACGGCTGGCGTGCCTCGCTCGGTGCGGTGCGCTACTTCAAGCAGGACCGGGTGGCGGTGAACGAGGAACCCAGCCCGGCCTACACCCTGGTCGATGCGCACCTGGCCTATCGCTGGGAACGCAGCACGGGTGCGAGCTGGGAAGCATTCCTGCACGGCAACAACCTCGGCAACGAGGAAGTCCGCCCGCACACCTCGCTGCTGCGCGACTACGCGCCACTGCCCGGCCGGGCAGTGGCCTTCGGCCTCCGCGCCTGGTTCTGAAGATGAATTCCGCACGCGCCGCCAGCAGCACCGGACTGGTCCTGGCCGCAGCAGCCATGCTGCTGCTGACCTTCGGCGTGCGCCAGACCACCGGGCTGTTCGTGGCCCCGATCCATCTGGACACCGGCGTCGGCATCGCCACCATCAGCCTGGCCCTGGCCATCGGCCAGTTCGTGTGGGGTGCGGTGCAACCGGTGTTCGGCGCGATCGCCGACCGCCACGGCGCCGAACCGGTCCTGGTCGCCGGCGGCCTGTTGCTTGCCGCCGGCCTGGCCCTGGCGCCATTCCTGCCCAGTGGTCCGGGCCTGATGCTCACCCTGGGCGTACTCACCGCCGCCGGTGCCGGCGCAGGCAGCTTCTCGATCCTGATCGGCGCCACCGCCGGGCGCCTGCCACCAGAGCGGCGTTCGTTCGCCGCCGGCTTCATCAATGCCGGCGGCTCGCTGGGCCAGTTCGTGTTCGCCCCGTTGCTGCAGCTGGTCATCGGCGCGGCCGGCTGGACCGTGGCGATGCTCGGCATGGCCGCGACCTCGCTGCTGACCCTGCCACTGGCGCGGGTGTTCCGACGCCACCCCGGCGAGGCGGTGATCGTCCATGAAACGGAGTTCGAGGACCGCGGCCTGCGTCACCAGTTGCGGGTCGCCGTGCGCGACCGCAGCTACTGGCTGCTGCACCTGGGCTTCTTCACCTGTGGCGTGCACATCGCCTTCCTGGTCACCCACCTGCCCGGCGAGATCGCGCTGTGCGGACTGCCCGCCAGTGTCTCGGCGGCCTCCATCGCCCTTATCGGCCTGTTCAACGTCGCCGGAAGCCTGGCAGCAGGCAAGCTCGGCGAACGCTTCCGGATGAAGTGGATCCTGGCGGCGATGTACGCCAGCCGCGCGCTCCTGATCGTGCTGTACCTGCTGGCGCCTCCGAGCGCACTGACCTTCTACCTGTTCGCCGCCGGCCTGGGCTTGAGCTGGCTGGCCACGGTGCCTCCCACCGCCGGCCTGGTCGGCAAGCTGTTCGGCCCGCGCTACCTGGGCACGCTGTTCGGCCTGACCCTGCTCACGCACCAGATCGGCGGCTTCTTCGGCGCCTGGCTCGGCGGCGTGGCGCTGGAACATTCGGGCAGCTACCAGTGGATGTGGTACGCGGACATCGTCCTGGCCCTGCTGGCCGCGGCAGCAAACCTGCCGATCCGCGAGCGTGCGCTGGAACCGGTTGCCGCCTGAGCCGCTGCGCCGCTCAGTCGCCCGCGCAGCGCTCGCACAGGCCGTGCACTTCCAGGGTCTGGGCCTGCGGCCTGAACCCCAGTGCGCGGGCCCGCGCCTCCAGCTGCGACACCACCTCGCGGTCCTCCAGCTCCACCGCGCTGTGGCAGCGGTCGCAGATCAGGAACGGCACCGAATGCTGGTCGCTGTCGGGATGGTGGCAGGCAACGAAGGCGTTGACCGAGGCCAGCTTGTGCACGAAGCCGTTGGCCATCAGGAAATCCAGCGCCCGATACACCGTCGGCGGCGCATCGGCGCCGGCACCCTTGCCTTCGCGTACCTGCTCAAGCAGCTCGTAGGCCTTGACCGGCTTGCCGGCATCGGCGATCAGGCGCAGCACGTTGGCGCGGATCGGGGTCAGGCGCAGGCCGCGCTCGTTGCATGCACGCTCGACCACACGCACGAACGCATCGGCGCTGTCGACGTGGTGGTGCGGATCGGTGCAGGCGTGGCTGGCGGACATGGCGCCTCCGGAATCAGTCCCTGGGTACTTTGATAAGCGCCGCGTCGATGCGTTTCAAGGCCTCATCGCGACCGGCCAGGTACACGGTATGGGAAATATCCGGACTGACCTGGGTACCGGTGATGGCCACCCGCAGCGGCTGGGCGATCTTGCCCATGCCCAGTTCCAGCGCGGCGGCCGCATCGTGCAGGGCCTGCGAAACCGCCTCCACGTTCCACTGCGGCAGCGCGGCCAGCAGCTCGCGCGCCTTGGCCAGCGGCGCGTCGGCGCCGGCCTTGAGGTGCTTGGCCACCGCCGCTTCGTCGTAGTGCTCCAGCGGCTGGTACCAGACCTGCGCCTTGTCGGCCATTTCCTTCAACGTCTGCACCCGCTCGCGCAGGGCCACCACCACGTCCACCGGCGCCGGACCTGCGGCCACATCCAGGCCCAGCTTCTCCAGCTGGTAGACCAGCTGCGGGGCGATCGTGGCCGGGTCGTCGGACTTCAGGTAATGCTGGTTGACCCAACCCAGCTTGGCCATGTCCAGGCGCGCGGCCTTGGAATTGCAATTGCGCACATCGAACAGTTCCACCAGCTCATCGCGGCTGAAGATCTCCTGGTCACCATGCGACCAGCCCAGCCGCGCCAGGTAGTTGACCAGCGCATGCGGCAGGTAGCCGGCGTCCCTGTACTGCATCACGTCGGCCGCGCCGGTGCGCTTGGACAGCTTGGCGCCGGATTCGTCCAGGATCATCGGCATGTGCGCGAACTTCGGTACCGGTGCGCCGAGGGCCTCGTAGATGTTGATCTGGCGCGGGGTGTTGTTGATGTGGTCGTCGCCGCGGATCACCTCGGTGATGCCCATGTCCCAGTCGTCGACCACCACGGCGAAGTTGTAGGTCGGGTAGCCGTCCGGACGGAAGATCACCATGTCGTCGAGTTCGCTGTTGGCGATCTCGATGCGGCCCTTGATCAGGTCGTCGAACACGACCGATCCCTCGAGCGGGTTCTTGAAGCGGATCACGCGGTTGGGGTCGTCGCGGTGGCCCAGGCCGGCTTCGCGCGCGGCGCCGTTGTAACGCGGCTTCTCCTGGCGGGCCATCGCCGCCTCGCGCATGGCGTCCAGTTGCTCGCGGGTTTCGTAGGCGTAGTAGGCCTTGCCCTGCGCGATCATCTGCTCGGCCACTTCGCGGTAACGGTCGATGCGCGCGGTCTGGTAGACCGGGCCTTCGTCGTAGTCCAGGCCCAGCCAGTCCATCGCCTCCAGGATCGCGTCGATCGCGGCCTGGGTGCTGCGCTCGCGGTCGGTGTCCTCGATCCGCAGGATGAAGTCGCCGCCACGGTGGCGCGACTCCAGCCAGCAGTACAGCGCGGTGCGTGCGCCGCCGATGTGCAGGTAGCCGGTGGGACTGGGGGCGAAACGGGTGCGGCAGGTCATGGAGGGGCGCAGGTCCGGGGAATCCGGGCATTTTACTCCGGCCGGCCTACAATCGGCCCATGAGCACCCTGTTCGTCTCCGACCTGCACCTGGACCCGGCCCGGCCGGAGATCACGGCGCTGTTCCTGCGCTTCCTGCAACGCGAGGCCGCCAGCGCCGATGCGCTGTACATCCTCGGCGACCTGTTCGAGGCCTGGGTGGGCGATGACGATCCGTCGTCAACCGGCCAGCAGGTGGCCGACGGTCTGCGCCGGCTCGCCGACGCCGGCGTGCCGGTGTACTTCGTCCACGGCAACCGCGATTTCCTGGTCGGCCAGGACTACGCCGGCCGCGCCGGCATGCGCATCCTGCCCGACCCGGCGGTGGTGTCCCTCTACGGCGAACCGGTGCTGGTGATGCACGGTGACCTGCTGTGCACCGACGACCACGCCTACCAGGCCTTCCGTGCACAGACCCGTGACCCGCACTGGCAGGCGATGTTCCTGGCCCAGCCGCTGGCCGCGCGCCAGGCCTTCGCCGCCCAGGCGCGGCAGGCGAGCATGAGCCGGCAGCAGGACATGATCGACGGCGACCGGGCCAGCTTCGAGGCCGTCACCGACGTCAATCCGCAGGCGGTGGAAGCCACCTTCGCCCGCTTCGGCGTGGCCACCCTGGTCCATGGACACACCCACCGCCCGGCCATGCATGCCGTTCGCATCGGCGACCGCGAAGGCCGGCGCATCGTGCTCGGCGACTGGTACGAACAGGGCTCGGTGCTGCGGGTGTCCCCCGGCCATTGCGACCTGCAAGCGCTGCCATTGTAGGAGTCCAGCTGACCGGACATGCGTCCGAGGAAAGCGCGGGCGACCCGCACACCATGGACGCGGGCGCTCTCCACGGACGCATGTCCGGCTTCCCCGGCTCCTACGGGGCCAACGCCTGCAGCGAGGCCAGCTCGTCCTCGTCGAACCCGGCCAGCAGGCGCGCCTGGATGTTGAACGGGCCGCGCAGGTAGCCGCTGGCGTACTCGACCAGCAACTCGCGGAAACGCGCGCGCGGCTCCACCCCGGCGCGCTGGCAATGCCAGCGGTACCAGCGCGAACCGGCGGCCACGTGCGCCACCTCCTCGCGCAGGATCGTCTCCAGGATCTCCACCGTGCGCGTGTCACCGAGCGCTTGCAGCCGCTCGATCATCCCCGGGGTCACATCCAGCCCGCGCGCCTCCAGCACCCGAGGCACCAGCGCCATCCGCGCCAGGCCGTCGTGCGCGGTCTTTTCGGTCATTTCCCACAGGCCGTTGTGGGCGTCGAAGTCGCCATAGTCGTAGCCCAGCGCGCGCAGGCGATCGCGCAGCAGGACGAAGTGCCGCGCCTCGTCGTCGGCCACCTGCACCCAGTCACGGTAGAAGTCCGCCGGCAGGCCACGAAAGCGGTACACCGCATCCCAACCCAGGTCGATGGCGTTGAGTTCGATATGGGCGATGGCGTGCAGGAACGCGGCCCGACCTTCGTCGCTGCCCAGGCCGCGCCTGGGCAACTCGCGCGGATGCACCAGCCGCGGCCGCAGCGGCCGCCCCGGCATGCGGATCGGCTCCGGCGGCGGCGCATCGGCCGGGATGGCCAACTCGCCGCGAAGGAACGCGGCGGCATGGCGATGGGTGAGCGCGACCTTGTCCGCCGGGTCGGCGGCATCCAGGCACTGGCGGGCGGCTTCGAACAGGGATGTCATGGCGCTGGAACGATGCTCCGACCCCAGATAGCGGCCCGGTGCGATGCCTCAGGACGCCACGCGCCGCTTTTTCTTGGCCTCGTCCGAACGCAACTGCTGGATGCGCTCGAAGTAGCCCGGCTCGATGCCGGTGACGTACTGGCCGTCGAAGCAGGACGAGTCGAAGCGCTGCAGTTCCGGGTTGCCCTCGCGCACGGCCGCTTCCAGGTCCTCGATGTCCTGGTAGACCAGCCAGTCGCAGCCGAGCAAGGCCTCGATCTGCTCGATGCTGCGGCCGTGGGCGATCAGCTCGTCGGGCGACGGCATGTCGATGCCGTAGATGTTGGGATGGCGCACCGGCGGCGCGGCACTGGCCAGGTACACCTTGCGTGCGCCGGCGTCGCGCGCCATCTGCACGATCTGCTGGCTGGTGGTGCCGCGCACGATCGAATCGTCCACCAGCAGCACCACCCGGTTGCGGAACTCCAGGTGGATCGGGTTGAGCTTGCGCCGCACCGATTTCACCCGCTCGCCCTGCCCGGGCATGATGAAGGTACGGCCGACGTAACGGTTCTTGATGAAGCCCTCGCGGTACTTCACCCCGAGCACGTTGGAGATCTCCAGGGCCGCGTCACGCGAGGTGTCCGGAATCGGGATCACCGTGTCGATGTCGTGGTCCGGGCGCAGCCGCAGGATCTTCTCGCCCAGCTTGATGCCCATGCGCATGCGCGCCTTGTGCACCGAGACCTGGTCGATCATCGAGTCCGGGCGGGCGAAGTACACGTATTCGAAGATGCACGGCGCGCGCTCGGCCGGCGCGGCGCAGACCTGGCTGAACAGCTCGCCGCGCGCGGTGATCACCAGCGCCTCGCCCGGCTCCAGGTCGCGCACGCGGGCGAAGCCGAGGATGTCCAGCACCGCCGATTCGGAGGCCACCACGTATTCCACGCCCTCGTTGTGCTCGCGCCGGCCCAGCACCAGCGGACGGATGCCGTGCGGGTCGCGGAAGGCCACCAGGCCCAGGCCCAGCACCACACTGACCACCGCATAGCCGCCCTTGACCCGCCGATGCACCCCGGCCACCGCGCGGATCGCCGCGTCCGGATCCAGGGTGCCCTGCACGTCCAGCTCGTGGGCGAACACGTTCAACAGAACTTCGCTGTCCGAATCGGTGTTGATGTTGCGCCGGTCCTGCACGAACACCTGCTGGCGCAGGGCGTCGGTGTTGATCAGGTTGCCGTTGTGCGCCAGGGCGATGCCGTAGGGCGAATTGACGTAGAACGGCTGCGCCTCGTCCAGGCCTTCGGAGCCGGCGGTCGGATAGCGGCAGTGGGCGATACCGACCCGCCCCTCCAGCACGCTCATGGCCTTGGCGTCGAACACGTCGCGCACCAGCCCGTTGGCCTTGTGCAGGCGCAGCCGGCTGCCATCGGCGGTGGCGATGCCGGCCGCGTCCTGGCCACGATGCTGGAGGACGGTCAGCCCGTCATAGAGCTGGCCGGCGACGTTCTGGTTGCCGACGATTCCGACGATGCCACACATGGGGGAATTCTCGCTGCGGTCTCAGCGACCGGGGTCAGGCGGATGGGATGGCGGTGGCGGCTCCGCGCCTGGCTCGGGTCCTTGCTCGTCCACCGGCACCGGCAAGGCGCCGGTGATGGCTTCGAACATGGCGCCGGCCTGGTCGACCAGCGCATTATCGCCGCTCGGCCGGCCATTGCCAAAATCCAGTTCCTGCGCTGCCCAGTCCGGCAGCCAGCGCGCCATCCACTGGGCGCCAGGCAGCAACACCACCACCGCCCGCGAACCGGCCCAGGCCGGCTCCTGCGGCAGGCTGCTGAAGGCCATCAGCAGCAGGCCCATGCACGCCACCAGGGCACCACGGGCCGCGCCCAGGGCCAGCCCCAGCAAGCGGTCCAGGCCCGACAGGCCGACCGAATGCACCAGCTTGCGCACCGCCCAGCCCACCAGGTTGACCAGCACCAGCACCGCGACGAAGGCGGCCGCGTAGCCGCCCAGCAGTTCGGTCGCCCCGGGAGCGCCGTCGTCGCTGAACCAGAACGCCAGCGCCGCGCCGTGGCGGAACGCGATCCAGCCCGCGGCCAGCCAGGCCACCAGTGAGGCCACCGTACCCACCAGGCCGCGCAGCAGCCCCAGCAACGCCGAGCCGGCGATCGCCACCAGCACGGCCAGGTCGATCGGATTCATGTCCACGCCGCGCACCGCGCCGCTGCGCCGGCGGCGCGGTTCACGGGTGCTGCACCACGTTCCCGTTGCCGAATCCGGCCGCCAGGCGCGACTTCAACTGCTCGGCTTCGGCGCGCGTCGCCACGGGTCCGACCCGGACCCGGTTCAGGGTGCCCTTGGCGGTGGGTACCGGCTGCACGATGGCGCTGAAGCCGGCCGCGCGCAGGCGATCACGCAGCGCATGGGCCTCGGCCTGGCTGGCGAAGGCGCCCAGCTGCACGGCAAAGCCGACATCGGAGGCGGCCGGCGCGCTCGGCCTGGGGGCCGGCGTGGCCGCCGCAGGCGTGGCCGGGGCGACCTTGGGCGGCTCGACGCTGGCCGCCGCAGGCCGCGGCGTCGGCTTGGCCTCGACCGGAGCCGTCGGCTCCGGCGTGGCCTTGGCCACGGCCGGGGTCGCAGCCGGAACCACCGCGGGCGCGGGCGCCGGGCGTGCCGTTGCGCTCGCCGCTGCCGGTGCGGCGTCGGCACCGGCATCCAGCGCGATCACCTGGGCGTTGACGTCGTTGCGGATGCGCACCGCCTGCAGCCTGCCGGCTTCGGCCAGGGCACGATCCGGGTACGGGCCCACGCGCACGCGCCAGGCCTGGCGCCCATTGAGTTCGGCCTCCTCCCGGAAGCCTTCCAGCCCGGCCTGGCGCAGGCGCGACAGCACCGCGTCGGCATCGCGCGCGCTGGCATAGGCGCCGAAACTGACCGCCCATTGGCCTGCGGCCACATCCGGGTCCGCCGGCGCGTGAACCGTGGCGGCCTTGCCCGGCGCCTCGGTCGGCGCGGTGGAGGGTTCCGCCGGTGCCGGTGCGCTGGCCGCCGGTGCAGGCAGCGCGGCCTGGCCGGCGGCCGGGCCCAGCGGAAGCTCACGGGTTTCGAACTTGCCGGCCGGCGCATCTGGCACGCGGGTGGAGACATCGCCCACGCCGCTGTCGGGCGCCGGCCCGTGGACCAGCATGGGCAGGAAGATCACCGCCAGTGCGATCAGCACGGCGCCGCCGATCAGGCGTTGTTTGAGCTTGGTATCCACTTCGACCCGAACCGATGCGGCGGGAGTGCCGTGGCGATTATAGGTCGCCCCCCGGCGACCCGGCGCTCAATGGCCTGAACGCAGTGCCTGCAGCGCCTCGGCCACGGTGTGGAAGGAGCCGAACACCAGCACCCGGCCGGCCGGCGAGGCGGCGGCGATGGCGCGGTCCAGCGCATCGGCCACGCGTGCGTCGCCGCTACTCACCCCTGTGGCCACGCCGGCCACCGTGCCGGCCAGGCGCGCGGCCAGGCTGTCCACGTCCTGGCCGCGCCCGGCCTGCTCCAGCCCGGCCAGGTACCAGTGCCCGACCTGTCCGTCCAGCGCCTGCACCATCGCCGCAGCGTCCTTGTCGGCCAGGGCGGCGAACACCGCCACCGTCGGCGCCGGCGACCGGCGGCGCAACCAGGCGGCCAGTTCGCGTGCGGCCTGCGGGTTGTGGGCCACGTCCAGCACGATTTCCACGCCATCGCGCTGCAGGCACTGCAGCCGGCCCGGCAGCGTCGCGGTAGCCACGCCCTGGGCGAAGGCTGCCTCCGGCAAGGCCCGTGGCAGGGCGCGCAGGGCGGCGATGGCGGTGGACGCGTTGGCACGCTGCGGCGGTGCCGCCAGCCGCGGCGCGGGCAACCGCAGCTCGGCCCCGACTTCGCGCCAGCGCCAGTGCGCGGCATCGACCGGTTCGTGGAAGAAATCGCTGCCCAGCCGGATCGCGTTGGCGCCGATCGCATAGGCGTGGCGCAGCACGCTCGATGGCGGATCCACCTCGCCCAGCACCAGCGGCTTCCAGGCCCGCGCGATCCCGGCCTTCTCGCGCCCGATCGATTCACGGTCGCTGCCCAGCCAGCCGGTATGGTCGATGTCCACGGTGGTCACCACCGCCACGTCCGCATCCACCAGGTTGACCGCGTCCAGGCGTCCGCCCAGGCCGACCTCCAGCACCACCAGGTCCAGCGACGCGCGCTGGAACAGCCACAGCGCGGCCAGGGTGCCGAATTCGAAATAGGTCAGTGGCGTGTCGCCGCGTGCCGCTTCGACCACAGCGAACGCTGCGACCAGGGCATCGTCCGCAACCTCTTCAGCTTCGATGCGCACGCGCTCGTTGTAGCGCAGCAGGTGCGGGGAAGTGTAGGCGCCGACCTTCCAGCCACCGGCACGGGCGATGGCCTCGATGAAGGCCACCGTCGACCCCTTGCCATTGGTGCCTGCCACGGTGATGACCTGGGCGGCCGGCCGCCCCAGGCCGAGCCGGGTGGCCACCTCGCGCACCCGGTCAAGCCCCAGTTCGATCGACTCCGGATGCTGGCGCTGGATGTACTCCAGCCATTGCGACAGGTCCATGCCCGTGGCCCCGCGCCGGCTGCCGCCTACAGCGCCCGGTGCCGGGCTTCGCCGAAGAACGGCGTGTGGTGGGCGCAGTCGTTCAGGCGCACCACCTCCAGGCTCTCCAGGTCCGCGCCTTCGAGCAGGTTGAGCGTGGTCGGGGCCTGGCGGAAGGTCCACAGCTTGCCGATCGGCAACCCCAGGATCCGGCACAGCAGCACCCGGTTGACCGCATCGTGGGCCACCAGCAGCAAGGTGTCGTCCTCGCCCAGGCCTTCGGTGGCACGCGCCAGCCCGCGCCAGGAACGGTCCAGCACCTGGCGCAGCGACTCGCCGCCGGGCATCAGCACGCTGTCGGGCTCCTCGCGCCAGGCGCGCAGTCGCGCCGGATCCTTCTCGCCGATCTCACTGGCCAGCAAGCCTTCCCACTCGCCGTGGGCGATTTCCTGCACATCCGGCTCCAGCGCCAGCAGCGGCGCGCGCGCCTCGCCCAGCGCCAGTTCGGCGGTGCGGCGCGCACGTGACAGCGGCGACGCCACCGCACGTGAAATCTCCACCTCGCGCAGGCGCTCGCCCAACGCACGCGCCTGGGCTTCGCCCACCGGGGAAAGCGGGATGTCGATCTGGCCCTGGTAGCGGCCTTCGGCGTTCCATGGCGTTTCGCCATGGCGGGCAAGCAGGATGCGCATGCAACGGTTCCGTGTGGGGGTTCCCGGCCAGTCCGGCACGGGCGCGCATCATAACCTGCCCGGCACCTGCGCCGGGGCCACGCCGATCTCGCGCAGCAACTGCGGTGCCGGGAACACCTCCTGCATGATCCAGCGCATGTAGCGCTGGTCGACCGAGATCATCCGCGTCATCGCCGGATCGAACACCCAGTTGGAGGCCACCGATTCCCAGTTGCCGTCGAAGGCCAGGCCGACCAGCTTGCCGTGCGCGTCGAGCACCGGCGAGCCGGAGTTGCCGCCGGTGATGTCCAGGTCCGACAGGAAGTTCACCGGCACCGAACCCAGCCGCGCATCGGCCAGGCCGCCGTGGCGGCCGGCGGCCACCGCATCGAGCAGGGCCTGCGGCGAGTCGAACGGATCGGCACCGGTCTCCTTGGCCACCACGCCTTCCAGTGTGGTGAACGGGGTGTACTTCACGCCATCGCGGGGCACGTAGCCGGTGACGTTGCCGAAGGTGATGCGCAGCGACAGGTTGGCGTCCGGGTAGACGAATTCGCCCTGGCTGTTCTTGTAATCGGCCACCGCCTGCAGGTAGACCGGGCGGGCGGCCAGGTTCTCGCCGGCGCGGGTCTTGCGCTCCTGCTCGAGCTTGAGCAGGGTCGGCATCACCGCCACCGCGTACTGGATCGCCGGATCGGTGCTGGCCTCGAACGCGGCGCGGTCGGCCGACAGCCACTTCAGGCGCTCGTCGGTGCTGCCCAGCGCGGTCCCGGCCAGGCGATCGAGTGCACGCTTGACCGCCGCCGCGTCGTTGCCGCCCAGCCAGGCATCGATCGCGGCCACGCGCTGGGCCGCCGGCAGCTTGAGGTACTGGTCGAGCCAGTACGCCTGCAGCTGGCGGTCCATCGAGGCCACGTAGCGGCGCTCCAGCTGGCGGAGCCCACCCTCGATCGCCGGCAGGTCGCGCTGCTGGTAACCGGACTCGCGCTCGGCATCGGGTTTGGCGCGTTCGATCGCCAGCCGGTACAGCTGGCTGGCGGTGCCCAGCATGGCGGTGTTGTTGAACATGCCCAGGGCCAGGTCGCGTTCGCGCGTGGCCTGGCTCTGCTCGAGCAGGGCGAGCAGCCGCGCATGCGCGTCCAGCGCGGCCTGGCCCCTGGCGCCCTGCCCCTTCAACCAGGCCAGCACCGCCGCCTCCTCGGCACGCTTCTGCCCGGCCGCGTCGATGCGCTTGAAGCCGCTGAGCTGGCCCTGGTAGTTCTTGGCAGTGTTGTTCCAGCCGGCCATGGAGCTGGCGTACCTGACCTGGACCTGCGGATCGAGCTTGCCCGCCGCCTCCACCAGCGCGATCTGGTTGTTGAAGTGGCCGGCGATGGCCGGATAGCTCCACTGCGCGGCATTGTCGAACTCGGCCGCCAGCGCATAGCGGTTGGTCGAACCCGGGTAGCCTGCGACCATGACGAAATCACCTTCGCCCAGCGGCTGGTCGGCGAACTTCAGCCAGTGCCTGGGCTTGAACGGCACGTTGTCGGGCGAATACGCCGCCGGCTTGCCGTCCTTGCCGACATAGGCGCGGTAGAAGGCGAAATCGCCGGTGTGGCGCGGCCACATCCAGTTGTCGACGTCGCCGCCGAACTTGCCCACGCTGCCCGGGGGCGCGTAGGCCAGGCGCACGTCGCGGATTTCCATGTTGCGGAACAGGCGATAGCTGTTGCCGCCGGAAAAACTGTACAGCCGGCAGCGGAAGCCGGCATCAGCCTCGCAGGCGGCGATCAGCTGCTTCTCCAGCGCCTCCAGCGCCCGGGTGCGGCCCAGCGCATCGTCCCCGGCGGCGGCGATGGCGGCCCGCGCCTGTCCGGTCACGTCGGTGATGCTGTCGAGCACAAACACCCGCGCATTGGGGCCGGCACTGAGTTCGTCGGCGGTGGTCGGCGCATTGAAGCCATTGCGGATCAGGTTGTTCTCGGGCGTGGAGTTGAGCTGGATCGCACCGTAGGCGCAGTGGTGGTTGGTCGCCACCAGGCCGTTGG
>JAGOWL010000111.1:3154-7777 GCA_018060215.1 Pseudoxanthomonas sp. | reverse complement strand
TGGGCGCGGACTGCAGCAGGTAGCCGACCACGTTCAGGCTGGCCGGCTGCACGCTGGCCCCGACCTTGAGGCCGAAGCCCGGGTCCTGGGTGGCCTGGACGGCGGCGCGCCACAGGCGGGCGATGTGGTCGATCGGCCAGCGCGGAAGCTGCAGCTCGGCCGGGTCGATTCCAGCCAGGGCCAGCACCTGGGCCTGGGGCGCCCCATGGCGCTGGGCCGCATCGAGCACCGTGGTGACCCAGCTGATCGAGGAGCTGGCCTCCAACGCCATTGCGATGGCCTCCAAAGTCAATGCGAAGCCATCATACGCGGCTATCGTGGCGGCCAGGGAGGGCGGTTGATGACCAAGTCCGATGTGCTGGTGATCGGTGGGGGCCTGGCGGGCATCGTCACGGCGCTGGAACTGCTGCGGGCCGGCCGCCGCGTCACCCTGGTGGACCGGGACACGCCCGAACGCCTCGGTGGCCTGGCCCTGTGGGCCTTCGGTGGCATGGCCCTGGTGGGCACGCCGCTGCAGGCCAGGAAGAAGATTCCCGACAGCCCCGAGCGTGCGCTGGCCGACTGGCTGCGCTTTGGCGAACTCGATCCGGACGATCACTGGCCGCTGGCCTGGGCGCGCCACTACGTGGAGCATTCGCGCAGCCAGGTCTACGACTGGCTGCTGGGCGAGGGCATCGACTTCATGCCCGCGGTCAACTGGGTCGAGCGTGGCCTCAATGGCGACGGCAACAGCCTGCCGCGCTATCACGTGGTGTGGGGCACCTCGCGCCACATGACCCTGCGCCTGATCGAACAGCTGCGTGCGGCCGGGGCCGGCGGCAAGCTGACCGTGCTGCATCGGCACCGGGTCACCGGGCTGGTGCATGCCGGCGGCGTGCTGGCCGGCGCGGTCGCCACCGACGAAGCCAGCGGCCAGCAGGTACAGCTGCAGGCGCCGGTGGTGGTGTTGGCCATGGGCGGCATCAACGGCGGCCACGCCGAGGCGCGGCGCAACTGGCCGCGCGATCGGCCGATGCCCGCGCGCATGCTCAATGGCGCCCATCCGTTCGCCGACGGCGAGTTGCACCACCACGCCGCCGACCAGCTGGGCGCGCGCATCACCCATGCCGGCGAAATGTGGAACTACGCGGCCGGCTACCCGCATCCGTTCCCGCATTTTCCCGGCCACGGCCTGTCCACCATTCCCTGCAAGTCGGCGCTGTGGCTCGACCATCGCGGCCAGCGCATCGGTCCGCAGCCGCTGGTGACCGGCTTCGACACCCACTGGCTGTGCCAGCAGGTGGCGGCGCAGGAGCAGCCCTGGACCTGGCACCTGCTCAACTGGCGCATCGCCGCGCGCGAGTTCGCCATCTCCGGGGCCGAACACAACCCGCGCATCCGCGACCGCCAGTTCCCGGCCTTCCTGAAGGAAACGCTGCTGGGCAACCACCGCCTGGTCCGGCAGATGCGGGACCAGAGCCCGCACTTCCTGGTCGACGACAGCCTGGCCGGGCTGGCGGCGAAGATGAATGCCCTGACCGCCTCGCACGACGTACGGCCCGAAGTGCTGCAGGCCACCGCCGATGCGTTCGACGCCAATTTCGCCCACGGCACCCGGCTGGAGAACGACGACCAGATCCGCCGCATCCTGCACGCGCGCCAGTGGGGACCGGACAAGCTGCGCACCTGCAAGCCGGCGCCGTTGCAGATGAAGGGCGCCGGCCCGTTCATCGCCATCCAGATGCAGCTGATCACCCGCAAGAGCCTGGGCGGGCTGCAGACCGACCTGCACAGCCGCGTGCTCGATGCCGCCGGCGCGCCGGTTCCGGGCCTGTACTGCGTGGGCGAGGCGGCCGGTTTCGGCGGCGGTGGCGCCAGCGGCAAGCGCTCGCTGGAAGGCACCTTCCTGCCCGGCTGCATCCTCACCGCGCGTGCGGCCGCGCGCGACATCGCCGGCGGAGGCTGAAGCATGGACGCGCACGCGAGCCACGACTTCATCGTGGTCGGCACCGGCCCGGCCGGCTGTGCGGTGGCCTCGCGCCTGTCGGAGGATCCGCGCCACCAGGTGCTGCTGCTGGAGGCCGGTCCCGGCCAGCGCAAGGGCATCATGGGCAGCAATGCGGCGCTGGCCTCACTGGTGTACGGGCTCAGGCGCAGCGCCTACAACTGGGGCTTCAACACGCCCCCCGATCCGGGCCTGGACGGTCGCCGCGCCTACCATCCGGCCGGTCGCGGCCTGGGCGGTGGCACCGCGCTCAACATGCTCATGTACATGCGCGGCAACCGGCTGGATTACGACGGCTGGGCGCAGGCCGGCAATCCCGGCTGGAGCTGGAACGAGGTCCTGCCCTACTTCAAGCAGTGCGAGGACAACCAGACCTTCACCGCGCCCGACGATCCCTGGCATGGCCAGGGCGGGCCGGTCTGGGTGGAGGAACTGCGCACCGACAATCCCTGGCACGCGACCCTGCGCCAGGCCTGCGAGGAAGCCGGCTGGCCCTACAACCCGGACTTGAACGGTGCCACCCAGGACGGCTTCCGTCCCACCCAGGTGATGATGAAGGGGGGCGAACGCCACCACGCCGGCCAGGCCTACATCCTGCCGCACCTGGGCAAGCGCCCCAACCTGCAGCTGCAGTGCGACAGCCCGGTGACCCGGATCCTGTTCGAAGGCACGCGCGCGGTCGGCGTGGAGGTGATGCAGGGCGGTCAGCTGCGCCAGATCCGTGCGCGCAAGGAGGTCATCGTCAGCTGCGGCGGCCTGCTTTCGGCCAAACTGCTGCAGTTGTCGGGCGTGGGCGATGGCGCGGCCCTGCAGCGGCTGGGCATCGCCAGCGTGGCGCATCTGCCGGCCGTCGGGCAGCACCTGCAGGACCACCTGGACGTGATCCTGGGCCACCACATCCCGGGCGACCCGCACCTGGTCGGGATCTCGCCCACCGGTGCAGGCAGTCTGTGGCAGGCCGTGCGGCGCTGGCGGCAGGAGCGCCGCGGCATGTGCACCACCAACTTCGCCGAGGTCACCGGCTTCATGCGGCTGGACCCGGCGGCGCCGATGCCGGAGATCCAGTACGAATTCGTGGTGGTGCTGGCGATGGAACATGGCCGCAAGACCTACGCCAGGCATGGCCTGTCCACCCACGTGCTGCTGCTGCATCCGAAGAGCCGCGGCAGCGTGCAGCTGGCCAGCCCGCGCTGGCAGGACGACCCACGGATCGACTTCCGCTATTTCTCCCATCCCGACGACCTGGCCACCATGGTCAAGGGCGTGCGCCGGGTGCTGGAGGTGTTCGACACCCCGACCCTGCGCGCGCGGGTCAAGGCCGACCTGCGCACCGCCCACTGCCGCACCGACGAGGATTTCGCACAGTGGTGCCGCAGCGTGGCCGGCACCAACTACCACCCCGTCGGCAGTTGCCGGATGGGGCCGGATGCGGCCGACAGCGTGGTTGATGCGCGGCTGCGCGTGCATGGCCTGCAGGGCCTGCGGGTGATCGAGAGTTCGATCTTCCCGACCATCCCCGGCGGCAACACCACCGCGCCCAGCTACATGGTCGGCGAGAAGGGCGCGGCGATGCTGGGCGAGGACTGGCGATGAGCGGCACCTACCGCTGGAAGCACGGCGCGCCGCGGGTGGTGTTCATCACCGGCGGCAGCAGCGGCATCGGTCGCGACATGGCCAGACGGCTGGCCGCCGAGGGGGCCGACATCGCCCTGTTCAACCGCAGCGCTGCCGAGGACGTGCTGGCCGAACTGCGCGCCGCCGCCAGGCAACCGGCGCAGCGATTTGCCTGCTATCGCGCCGACGTGGCCCAGGCCGGCAGCATCGAGGTCGCCGTGCACCAGGCAGTGGCCGAGCTGGGCGCGCCGGACCTGGCTATCAACAGCGCCGGGGTGATCCACGCCCGGCCGCTGGAAGAGGCCAGCGCGCAGGACTTCGACCGGGTGATCGACATCAACCTCAAGGGCTCGCGCAACTTCGCCGCCGCCGTGCTGCCGCACCTGCGCCCGGGCAGCCACCTGGTGTTCGTCGCCTCGCTGGCCGCGCTCACCGGCAACTTCGCCTACACCGCCTACTGCGCGTCCAAGTTCGGCGTGCGCGGCCTGGCCGAGGCGTTGCGCTACGAGCTCAAGCTGCGGGGCGTGGATGTGAGCCTGTGCTGCCCGGGCGAGATCCTCACCCCGATGGTGGCCGAGGAAAAGCGCGACCAGCACCCGGTCTCGGCCGCGCTCAAGGCCTTCGCCGGCAGCGCGCGCCTGGACGATGCGGTGCCGGTGCTGCTGTCCGGCATCGCCCGGCGCAGGTTCGAGATCGTCGATGGCCCGCGCCCGGCGCTGACCGCCTTCCTGTCCCGCCACGCCCCGCGCCTGTCGCGCCGGATCGGCGACCGCATCGCCGCCCGCGCCCTGCGCGCCGCCCAGACCCGCCGATGAACATGCCCACGCCGCCCACCCCGCTTCCGCCCCACATCCCGCAGGCCCTGCGCGCGTGTTTCAGCGCCCAGCGCGACGCCTTCCAGCGCCAGCGCAATCCGGGCCTGGAGCAGCGCCGCGCCGACCTGCGCGCCCTGCACCGGCTGCTGGTGGACAACCGCCAGGCGCTGGTGGATGCGGTCAACCGCGACTACGGCTGCCGCAGCCGCT
>JAGOWL010000111.1:0-3054 GCA_018060215.1 Pseudoxanthomonas sp. | reverse complement strand
GCCGCAGCCGCTGGGCGTGGTCGGCATCGTGGTGCCGTGGAACTTTCCCATCGCCATGGCCGTGCAGCCGATGATCGGCGCGCTGGCGGCCGGCAACCGGGTGATGGTGAAGATGTCGGAGAACTCGGCGCAGCTGGCGCAGCTGCTGCAGCAGCTGCTGCCGAAATACTTCCCGGCCGACAAGGTCAGCCTGTTCGCCGATGCCGATGCCGATGCCGGCGGGCAGGGCCAGAGCATCGGCCCGCTGTTCACCCAGTTGCCGTTCGATCACCTGTTCTTCACCGGCTCGCCGCAGACCGGCAAGGCGGTGATGGCCAACGCCGCGGCCAACCTGACCCCGGTCACCCTGGAACTGGGTGGCAAGTCGCCGGCCATCGTCGCCGCCGACTATCCGCTGGACAAGGCGGCCGAGCGCATCCTCTGGGTGAAGATGCTCAACGCCGGGCAGATCTGCACCAATGTCGACTACCTGTTCGTGCCGGCCGGCCAGGAACAGGCCTTCATCGAACATGCCCGGCGCATCGTGCAGCAGCGTTACCCGGACCTGGGCAATGGCGACTACACCGCCATCATCGATGCACGCCAATACCAGCGGCTGCAGGAGATGCTGGCCGACGCCATCGCCCAGGGCGCGCAGGCGGTGCCGCTGGCGCCCGGGCAGCCGGGCGATCCGCAGCGGCGGATCATGCCGCCGGTGGCGCTGCTGGGCGTGCATGACGGCATGCAGGTGATGCAGCGGGAGATCTTCGGCCCGCTGCTGCCGATCCTGGGCTACCGCGACCACGACCAGGTGGTGCAGTACATCAACGACCGCCCGCATCCGCTGGCGCTGTACCTGTTCAGCCACCAGCGCGCGTTGCAGCGGCACTACCTGGCGCAGACGCTCTCGGGCGGGGTCACCCTCAACGACACCCTGCTGCATGCCGGCCAGCACCACCTGCCGTTCGGCGGCGTGGGCCACAGCGGCATGGGCCACTACCATGGGCGCGAGGGCTTCCTCACGTTCTCCAAGCTGCGCCCGGTGTTCCGCCAGGGACCGCTGCGCACCGTGGATTTCCTGCAGCCGCCCTACGCCGGGCTGGCGGGCAGGATGCTGGACCTGATGCTCTGGCGCAACCGCTGACACGCACCCCAGGAGGCCCCCGATGAACGGCGCACAAGCCCTGATGAAGACCCTGGCCGATGCCGGCATCGAGGTCTGTTTCTCCAACCCCGGCACCAGCGAGATGCACTTCGTGGCCGCGCTGGATTCGGAGCCGCGCATGCGCGCGGTGCTGGCCCTGTTCGAAGGCGTGGCCACCGGCGCGGCCGATGGCTATGCGCGCATGGCCGGCAAGCCGGCCGCGACCCTGCTGCACCTGGGCTGCGGCCTGGGCAATGGCCTGGCCAACCTGCACAACGCACGCAAGGGCAAGGTGCCGGTGGTCAACATCGTCGGCGACCACGCCACCTTCCACACCCGCTACGACGCCCAGCTGCAGTCTGACATCGAGACGGTGGCGCGCAACGTCTCGCCCGGTTTCGTGCGCACCTCGCAAAGCACCGCCCAGCTGAGCGCCGATGCGGTGGAGGCAATCACCGCCGCGCGCGGCCTGCCCGGCCAGGTCGCCACCCTGATCCTGCCGGCCGACGTGTCCTGGGGCGAGGGCGCGCAGCCGGCCGCGATGCCGGCCGCCGCGGCGCCGGCGGTGGCCGACGACGCCCGCGTGCAGGCCCTGGCCGACCTGCTGCGCAGTGGCCAGCCCGCCGCCCTGCTGCTGGGCCCGCAGGCCCTGCGCGAACCGGGCCTGCTGGCGGCCGCGCGCATCGCCGCCCACAGCGGCGTGCAACTGCTGGCCGAGGTGTTCCCGACCCGGATGGAGCGCGGGGCCGGCCTGCCGGCGGTGGAGCGCATCGCCTACCTGGCGGAGATGGCGCAGCTGCAGCTGGCGCCGCTCAAGCACCTGGTGCTGGTGGATGCCAAGGCGCCGGTGTCGTTCTTCGCCTATCCGGGCAAGGCCAGCGACCTGGTGCCCGAAGGCTGCCAGGTGCATACCCTGGCCGCGGCCGACGAGGATGCGGTGGCCAGCCTGGAAAAGCTGGTGCGCCTGCTCGGCGCGCAGGCCAGCGCGCCGGCGCTGCAGCCGGCGCAGCGCCCCGATCGTCCGCGCGGGCCGCTGACTGCGCCCAAGGTGTGCAAGGCGGTGGGCCACCTGCTGCCCGAGCGTGCGATCGTGATCGACGAGGCCATCACCTCGGGCCTGATGCTGGGGGTGATGACCGCCGGTGGCCCGCGCCACGACCTGATCACCCTGACCGGTGGCGCCATCGGCCAGGGCCTGCCCAATGCGGTCGGTGCGGCCGTGGCCTGCCCGGATCGCCCGGTGATCGCCCTGGTCGGCGACGGCACCGCCATGTACACCCTGCAGGCGCTGTGGACCATGGCGCGCGAGCAGTTGCATGTGGTCAGCATCATCTTCAACAACGCCAGCTACTCGGTGCTCAACGTCGAGCTGGAGCGGGTGGGCGCCGACCAGGTCGGCCCCAAGGCGCGCTCGCAACTGGACCTGGAAGGGCCGCGCCTGGATTTCGCCCGGCTGGCCCAGGGCATGGGCGTGCATGCGGTGCGCGCCAGCGATGCCGAGGCGTTCTGCCAGGCGCTCGAATACGCCCTGGCCACGCCCGGCCCGCATCTGATCGAGGCGATGGTCCCGGAGTCGCTCAACGGCGCCAAGCGCAGGATCCTGCCCTGGCTGCTGCGCTCGCTGCCGCACCTGCCGCCGGCGCTGGCGCGCGCGCTCAAGGCCAAGGTCGCGCCCTGACGGCGGGCGCCAATGCAGGTGGAAAAAGGTTCTTCTCCCGGCTGTGTGGGCATGGGACCGTCGCTGCAAGGGCAAAAGCTTCGCTTCGGGCGGGGGCCGTCGCTGCAAGTCCAGAGCAGAAGCCCCGGCTTCGGGCGGGGGCCGCCGCTACAAGGGGATTTCGTCCGCCGCGTGGTTCCGCGTCCTGCTCCAACACGCGGGCGCGGTACATCCATGTACCGCTCGGACGAAATCCCCTTGCAGCGACGTCCTT
>JAGOWL010000110.1 GCA_018060215.1 Pseudoxanthomonas sp. | reverse complement strand
GTCCTTCACACGGGAAGGAAGCGGTGCTTCGTTTAACCTTGCGCCTTCCGCCATCCCCTGCACCTGCCCGCCGATGAAGCTGCTCGCCTTCGAAACCGCCACCGAGGCCTGCTCGGTCGCCCTGTACCTGGACGGGGAGGTGCGCGAGCGCTTCGAGGTCGCGCCGCGCCGGCATGCGGAGCTGGCCCTGCCGATGGCCCAGGCGCTGCTGGACGAAGCGGGCATCGCCCGCGCGCAACTGGATGCGATCGCCGTGGGTCGCGGGCCCGGTGCGTTCACCGGCGTGCGCCTGGCCATCGCCCTGGCCCAGGGCATCGCGCTGGCGCTGGACCGCCCGGTGGTGCCGGTGTCGACCCTGGCGGTGCTGGCAGCCGGCGCGCCGGCCGACGGCCCGGCACGGATCCTGGCGGCGATCGATGCACGCATGGGCGAGGTCTATGCCGGGGCCTTCGGGCGCCAAGGCGCGGCACTGGTCGCGCTGGACCTGGAGCGGGTGCTGGCGCCGGAGGCGGTGACCCTGCCGGAGTCGGGGCCAGCCGGCCCGTGGCAAGGCGTGGGCACCGGTTTTGCCGCCGCCGATGGCGTGCTCGGCCAGCGCCTGGGTGCGGACCTGGTGCGCCTGGATCCGGCCGCATTGCCGCGCGCCGCCGATCTGGCGCGGCTGGCCGCCGTCGCCTGCGCCCACGGCGGGGCGATGGCCGCCGAGCGGGTCGAACCGGCCTACCTGCGCGACAACGTCGCCCTCACCCTGGCCGAGCAGCGCGCCCTGCGCGCCTCGCGCGGGCCGGGCTGAGCGGCCGGTCCGGATCGTGCCGGTCGACGCGCCCGGCAGCGGGCGCTGGCGTGGCGGCCGGGTGCCGCACCGGTCCGGTCCGGCGGTTGTGGCAAAATCGCCGCTTCGGCCACCGACTCTTGCCGCATGCCCACCCTCGAGCAGGTCCCGGCGCCGTCCCGGCCCGGACACCAACCCCGTCCTCCCGGATACGCCGCAGTGCCGACCGCGCCGACCGCGTGCCCGGCCGGACGCCACGGCCGCCGATCGCCGCGCGCGCGCGGCGGCCGGCGGGGTGCCGGCTGAACGCGGCCATGGCGGACGAAACCGGCCACCTGCCACGCCGTCCCGGACGCATCCTGCTGGCGACCCGCTGGTCCCTGCAGGGGCTGCGCGCGGCCTGGCTGCACGAATCCTCGTTCCGGCTGGAGGCCTACCTGTTCGTGGTGCTGGCGCCGCTGGCGCTTTGGCTGGGGGCGGACGGGATCGAACGGGCGCTGCTGGTCGGCTCGATGCTGCTGGTGCTGTCGGCCGAACTGCTCAATTCGGCGATCGAGGCGGTGATCGAGCGCTACGGGCCCGAGCACCACGAGCTGGCCGGACGGGCCAAGGACATGGGTTCGGCCGCGGTGTTCGTGCTGATGTTGAACGTTTTGCTGACCTGGGGCCTGGTCCTGGGCCCGCGCCTGTCTTGAACCATGCAAGTGAAGGATTGATCCGATGAGTTTCGAATTCCTGGCCGACCCGAATGTCTGGCTGACCCTGGTGACCCTGAGCGCGCTGGAAATCGTGCTGGGCATCGACAACCTGGTGTTCATCTCCATCGCCGTCGGCCGGCTGCCGGTGGAGCAGCGCGCCTTCGCCCGCCGCTTCGGCATCGCGGTGGCCTGCATCACCCGGATCGCGCTGCTGGTCTCGCTGGCGTTCCTGGCGCGGATGCAGAACGACCTGTTCCACATCGGCGGCATGGGCATCTCGATCCGCGACCTGATCCTGATCCTGGGTGGCGCGTTCCTGCTGGTGAAAGGCTCGATGGAGATCCGCGAGCTGATCACCGGCGGCCACGACGACGACCCGCGCACCACGCCCAGCTCGCAGGTGTTCTGGGTGGTGATCGCGCAGATCGCGGTGATCGACATCGTGTTCTCGCTGGACTCGGTGATCACCGCGGTCGGCATCGCCGACCACATCCCGGTGATGATCTTCGCCATCCTGCTGGCGGTGGCGGTGATGCTGCTGGCGGCCAACCCGCTGGGCCGGTTCATCGACGGCAACCCGACGGTGAAGATGCTGGCACTGGCCTTCATCCTGCTGATCGGCGTGGTGCTGATCCTGGACGGCTTGGATGTGCATGTGCCCAAGCCCTACATCTACTTCGCCATGGCCTTCTCGGTGCTGGTGGAGGTGTTCAACCTGCTGATGCGCCAGCATGCGGCCAAACGGCACGTGCCTGGCGCCGGCGAGTGGTGATGCCGCGCCCGGACCTGGCCCACGCCTGATCCGGGCATCGCTTGCGCCTTCCGCGGTGCGGTGCTGCAATGCGTCGTCAGCCGGCCGCCGGCCGGCTCCGTGGAAGGAGCGATGGCATGCACGCGAGATTGCGCAGGTGGAGGGGTGGGGTGGCGCTGGTGGCGGCGATGCTGTTGTCCGGCTGCGGCTACAACGCCATCCAGCAGAAGGACGAGGCGGTCAAGGCCGGCTGGTCGGAGGTGCTCAACCAGTACCAGCGCCGCGCCGACCTGGTGCCCAACCTGGTCAACACGGTCAAGGGCTATGCCGCCCACGAGAGCCAGGTGCTGACCGAGGTCACCGAGGCACGCGCCAGGGTGGGCCAGGTCCAGGTCAATGCCGACGATGCCGCTTCGCTGCAGCAGTTCCAGGCCGCCCAGGGCGAGCTGTCCTCGGCGCTGTCGCGGCTGCTGGTGGTGAGCGAGAACTACCCCACGCTCAAGGCCGACCAGTCCTTCCGCGACCTGCAGGCGCAGCTGGAAGGCACCGAGAACCGGATCACCGTGGCGCGCGGACGCTACATCTCCACGGTGCAGGACTACAACACCTTCATCCGTTCCTTCCCGCAGCTGATCACCGCCAAGCTTTTCGGCCACAAGGAAAAGCCGAACTTCAGCGTGGAGAACGAGGCGCAGATCCAGCGCGCGCCGGCGGTGGAATTCGGCACGGCGCCCGCCGCGCCGCCGCCCGCGCAGCCGGCGCCGGCACCGGCGCACTGACGCCGTGCCCGTGGGCGCGCCGTCGCTGGGTGGTCCCGCACCGGCACGCTGGCTGGCCCGGGCGTGGCTGGCCTGGCTGCTGGTCGCGCTGGTGCCGGCGGCCTGGGCGCAGCCGGCGCCGCAGGCGGCCATTCCCGCGCTCGACGCGCCCGTGGTCGACACCACCGGCACCCTGGATGCGGCCAGCGTGCAGCGCCTGGTGGCGCAGGCGCAGGCCTTGCAGCAGCGCAAGGGCAGCCAGTTGCAGGTGCTGGTGGTGTCCAGCACCGGGCCCGATTCCATCGAGCAGTACGCCGACCGCGTGTTCCAGGCCTGGAAGCTCGGCCGTGGCGGGGTCGACGACGGCGTCCTGCTGCTGGTGGCCACGGACGACCGGGCCGTTCGCATCGAGACCGGCTACGGACTGGAGGGTGCGATTCCGGACGCGGTGGCCAACCGGGTGATCCAGGAGTACCTGGTGCCGAAGTTCCGCGCGGGCGACTACGCCGGCGGCATCGAGGATGCCACCGCGGTGCTGGTGAAGATCATCGATGGCGAGCCCTTGCCGGCGCCGGTGAGCCGCAACCGCCCGGTGCGTGAGCCGCGCGATGGGCGCTGGCTGCCAGCCCTGTTCATCGCCTTCGTGGTGGCGCAGGTGCTGCGCGGGCTGATGGGCGGGCTGTCGCGGCCGGTGCGCGCACCCCTGGTGGCCTCGGCGGCTGGTGGCGCCGCCTGGCTGGTGTCGTCGGCCCTGCCGGTGGGCATGCTGGGCGTGGCGATCGGACTGGTGGTCAGCCTGCTGGGTTCGACCGGTGGCGGCTTCGCCCGGGGCGGCGGGGCCGGCGGTGGCAGCTGGGGTGGCGGCAGCTGGGGTGGCGGCAGTTGGGGGAGTGGCGGCGGCGGTGGCGGCAGCTGGGGCGGTGGCGCCGGCGGCGGTCGCAGCAGTGGCCGCAGTGGCGGGTCCGGGGGCGGCGGCTGGTCGGGCGGCGGTGGCCGTTCCGGCGGCGGTGGCGCTTCGGGGCGCTGGTGATGGGGCGGTTGACGCGCTGGCTGCGGCACCTGTTCGCGCCCTCGGCGCGCGACCGCTTTCCGGACGCCAGCCTGGATCGCATCGCCGCGGCCATCGGCCATGGCGAGACGCTGCATGACGGCGAGGTGGTGTTCGCGGTCGAGGCGGTGCTGCCGGCGGCGGCGCTGCGGGCCGACGCCAGCCCGCGCCAGCGCGCACTGGAGGCGTTCGCGAGCCTGCGGGTATGGGACACCCGGGCCAACAATGGCGTGCTGCTGTACCTGCTGCTGGCCGACCGTGCCATCGAGATCGTGGCCGACCGCGGCTTGCACGAGGTCGTTGCCGACTCCGAGTGGCAGTCGATCTGCGCCGCGGTGGAAGCCGGGATCCACGATGGCGACATCGAGGCGGCGGTGATCGAGGGCGTGCAGCGCATCTGTGTGCTGCTGGCCCGGCACTTCCCGGCCAGCGAGCACGGGCGCGACGAGCTGCCCAATCGTCCCCGGCTGCTGTAGCAAGCGGCGCGGCTCGGGCACAATAGCCAGGTCATGTCCCGGGCCCCACGATGATCTTCCTGCACCAGATCGATCCGGTTGCCGTGTCCCTCGGGCCGTTGCGTGTGCACTGGTACGGACTGATGTACCTGCTCGGCTTCCTGCTGGCCTGGTGGCTGGGCCGGCGCCGGATCCGCGCCGGCCGCCTGCCGGGCGTGGACGAGGATGGATTCGGCGACCTGCTGTTCTACGGGCTGATCGGCGTGATCGTCGGTGGCCGCCTGGGCAGCGTGCTGTTCTACGACTTCAACACCTACCTGCAGAATCCGCTGCAGGTGCTGAAGGTGTGGGAAGGCGGCATGAGCTTCCATGGCGGCCTGATCGGCGTGCTGGTGGCGGCCTGGCTGTGGTCGCGGCGGCACCGCCGGCACTTCTTCGACACCATGGACTTCCTCGCCCCGCTGGTGCCCCCCGGCCTGGGTTTTGGCCGCATCGGCAACTACATCGGCGGCGAGTTGTGGGGCAAGTACACCCGTGGCGACTGGGGCGTGGTGTTCCCCAGTGGCCTGCCCGAGCCGTATCGATCGCTGGACCCGGTGGCGTTGAAGGCGCAGTTCGACGCCGGTGCACTGGATGCGTTCGCCCGCCATCCCTCGCAGCTGTACCAGGCCTTCCTCGAAGGACTGGTGCTGTTCTGCGTGCTGTGGTGGTACTCCGCCAAGCCACGTCCGCGCTACGCGGTGTCGGGCCTGTTCGCGCTGCTGTACGGCAGCTTCCGCTTCCTGGTCGAGTTCGTGCGCATGCCCGATGCCCACCTGGGCTACCTGGCCTTCGGCTGGCTGACCATGGGCCAGGTACTGAGCCTGCCGCTGGTCGCGCTGGGCCTGTGCCTGCTGTGGCGCTCGCGCAGCGCCCCGGTGCTGCAGCCCCAGTCCGTCCCGCCGGCCAAGGAAGCCAAGCGATGAAGCAATACCTGGACCTGCTCGGCCACGTGCTCGAGCACGGAAGCGAGAAGTCCGACCGCACCGGCACCGGCACCCGCAGCGTGTTCGGCTGGCAGATGCGCTTCGACCTGGCCGCAGGCTTCCCGCTGGTCACCACCAAGAAGCTGCACCTGCGCTCGATCATCCACGAGCTGCTGTGGTTCCTGAAGGGCGAGACCAACATTGCCTACCTCACTGCCAACAAGGTCGGTATCTGGGACGAGTGGGCCGATGCGGACGGCGAGCTGGGCCCGGTGTACGGCAAGCAGTGGCGGCGCTGGAGTGGCAGCGACGGCCGCGAGATCGACCAGATGCGCCAGGTGGTGGAGGAGATCGGCCGCAATCCCGATTCGCGCCGGCTGATCGTCAGCGCATGGAACGTGGCCGACCTGCCGCAGATGGCGCTGATGCCCTGCCATACGATGTTCCAGTTCTACGTCGCCGACGGCAAGCTGAGCTGCCAGCTGTACCAGCGCAGCGGCGACATCTTCCTGGGCGTGCCGTTCAACATCGCCAGCTATGCCCTGCTCACCCACATGGTGGCGCAGGTGACCGGACTGGAGGTCGGTGACTTCGTGCACACGCTGGGCGATGCGCACCTGTATTCGAACCACTACACGCAGGCGCGCGAGCAGCTGGCGCGGGCACCGCGCCGGCTGCCGACGCTGGTGCTGAACCCGGCAGTGACCGATCTGTTCGCCTTCGGCTACGACGACATCGCCATCGACGGCTATGACCCGTGGCCGGCGATCAAGGCTCCGGTGGCGGTGTGAGGCCCGGATGAACCGGTATCGGCGTCCTGCGCGCGGTGGCCGCTGATGGCCAGCCCGTCGGTGGCGGCAGGCGGAGCGGTGGCCGGAAGGGCGCCGCCGCGCGTGGTGCTGGTGGCGGCGCTGGACCGCGAAGGCGGCATCGGCCGCGGCAACGCGATGCCGTGGCACCTGCCGGACGACTTCCGGCATTTCAAGGCACTGACCCTGGGCAAGCCGATCCTGATGGGGCGCAAGACCGCGCAATCGCTGGGGCGCGCCTTGCCGGGGCGCACCAACCTGGTGCTGACCCGCAGTGGCCAGGTGCCGTTCGAGGGCATGCACGCGGTGGGTTCGCTGGAAGACGCCATCGCCACGGCCGCCGGGGAGGCTGCCGGCGAGCTGTGCGTGATCGGTGGTGGCGAAATCTATGCGTTGGCCCTGCCGCACGCCCAGGCGCTGCACCTGACCCACGTCGATACCCTCATCGCCGATGCCGATGCGTTCTTCCCGGCCTGGGATCCGGCGCAGTGGCAGCGGCTGTCGCGCCAGCCGCACCCGGCCGACGACCGCCACGCCCACGCCTTCGAGTTCGCCCACTACCAGCGCATCGCGTAGGAGCCGGGGAGGCCGGACGTGCGTCCGTGGAAAAGCGCCTGCGACGTGGCGCCGGCGGCGCTCAGCGGGCTCCGCCGCCGCTGTCGCCCGCAAGCCGGGCTCCTGCCTAGTCCCGGCGCAGGTGCGGCGGCAGCGCGGCCACATCGCGGCCGGGGACCTGGACCACGCGCAGCTCCTCGCTGTCCAGCTGCAGGGCGGTGAGCCTGCCGCCCCAGACTGCGCCGGTGTCGATCGCGTGTACGCCCTGGGTGATGCTCAGGCCCAGGGTGGACCAGTGCCCGCACACGATCCTCAGGTCGCGCTCGACCCGGCCCGGGGCTTCATACCAGGGGTACAGGCCGGCGGCCTGGGTGCCCGGCGGGCCTTTTTCCTCGATCGCGATGCGCCCGCGCGGGGTGCAGTAGCGGGCGCGGGTGAACCAGTTGATGATCGCGCGCCAGCGGTCGTGGCCGCGCAGGCCCGGCGACCAGTTGGGGCGGTCGCCGTACATGTGGCGGAACAGGCCACGATAACCCTCGCCGTGCAACTGCCGCTCGACCTCGCTGGCGTACTGCTCGGCCTGCTGGGTGGTCCACTGCGGGGCCAGTCCGGCGTGGACCATCATCCAGCCCAGCTGGCGGTCGGCGTGGACCAGCTTCTGCCGGCGCAGCCAGCCCAGCAGCTCGTCCGCGTCATCGGCCAGCACCACCCGTTGCAGGTCCGGGTTGACCTTGCGCTTCTCCGCCGGCGAGCGTTCGCCGATCGCCAGCAGCGACAGGTCGTGGTTGCCGAGCACCACGATGCTGCGCTGGCGCAGCGAATGCACCAGCCGCAGCGTCTCCAGCGACTGCCCGCCACGGTTGACCAGGTCGCCGCAGAACCAAAGCGTGTCGGCCGCCGGGTCGAAGCGGATCTTTTCCAGCAGGCGCAAGGTGGCGTCATGGCAGCCCTGCAGGTCGCCGATGGCCCACACGCTCATGGGCGC
>JAGOWL010000109.1 GCA_018060215.1 Pseudoxanthomonas sp. | reverse complement strand
GTCCGGCATCCCCGGCCCCTACAGCCAGGCGCAATCCCAGAAGGGGTAGTGGCCGGGATCCTGGATGCCTCCCTCGCGCAGGGCGTCGACCACGAACCGGCGCGCAGCCGCGCGCAGATCCTCCGCCGCACCCAGCGCCCGGCAGTCGAACGCCGGCTCCCACAGCGGGCCGGCACGGGCCAGCATCCGGTTCACGCCCGCGCCGGTGGTGGCCTTCATCCGCGACACCGCCACCGTCAAGGGCACGCTGGCACCCGGCTGCAGCAGCCAGTGCGCCCGGTCGGCCAACAGGACCCAGGCCAGCAGGGTCCAGTCGCCTCCGGCCGAGGCCCGACGGAATGCACGCACCGCCTCGCAGGCGACATGGAAGCTGGAGAACCACGGCTGCCGGCCACCGGTCTCCACCACCACCTGCCAGGCCTGCGCCGGCATCGGCAGACGTGCTCCGCGCAGGGCGTGATGGTGCTTGAAGCGCTGTTCGACATGAATGTCCATGCCGGCAGGATCGCGCCGGCGGACCGGCCGTACCAGCAGGCCACGCCGCTGGCACGTGTAGGAATCCGCCCCCATCCAGGCAGGCGGATCGGCCACCGCCGGGTCAGGCGGTCGCGGCGGCGAACTCCTCGTAGGCGGCCATCGCGTTGGCCGCGTACATCAGCGACGGGCCGCCGCCCATGTACACCGCCACCCCGAGCATCTCGCGGAACTCCTCCGGGGTGGCGCCCAGCCGCACCAGCGCCTTGGCGTGGAAGCCCAGGCAGGCGTCGCAGCGGTTGGCCACGCCGATGGCCATGGCGATCAGCTCCTTGGTCTTTTCGTCCAGCGCCCCGGGCGCCATCGCCGCCTTGCTCAGCGCGCCAAAGCCGTTCATCACCTCGGCGTTGTGGCTGCGCAACGGGGTCAGGTTGCGCGAAACCGCGCGGGTCAGGTCGGTATAGGACGTTACTGCGCTCATGTGGATCTCCTTCTGATGCGGGATGTGGAAAGCGGGAACACGGCGCTGGCGCCATCGGGCGCCTGGCCAGGCCTCAACGGCGGCCGTTGACCAGCGGCAGGCCGGCCGCCGCCCAGGCGGCCATGCCACCACTCACGTTCACGTAGCGGCGGCGGGTATCGGCCGCCAGTGCCGAACGCGCGGCGCGCGAGCGCATGCCGCTGTGGCACACCAGCAGGATCTCCAGCGCGTCGGCGGGCAGGCCGAGCGCGTCGATGGCGGCGGCGCCGCGCGAGCGGATCTGCCCCAGTGGCACCGGCCGCGCACCGGGCGCATGGCCACGGCTGAACTCGTCGGGCTCGCGCACGTCCACCAGCAGCGCACCCTGGTTGATCCGCCGCACTGCTTCCTGCGGACCGATATCCTCGCCACCGCCACCGAACAAGCCCTTCAGCCAACCGATCATTTACTGCTCCTGTTGCCATTGCGCGCACCGGCCGGTGCGCAGTAGATGCCGTGCAAAGTGTGCATCACCGCCGCAGCCGGTCCGGGCGCGAGCGAGTAATGGATGGTCTGCGCGTCACGACGGGTCAATACCAGGCCTTCCTCGCGCAGCACCGCCAGGTGCTGGGACAACGCCGACTGGCCCAGGTCCAGCAAACCCTGCATTTCGCCCACCGAGCGCTCGCCGGCGGCCAGCAGGCACAACACCTGCAGCCGGCGCTCGTTGGCCAGCGCCTTGAGCAGTTGCGCCGCATCGCCGGCATGGGCGTGCATCGCCTCCAGGTCGAATTCCGGTGCCGGTGCTGTCGCCGCCTTGGCCATGGTGATCCACGCTCCGCGCCAAACATCAGTTGACGCTAATATAAGACAATGCTAATTTACTTGCAAGCCGGTGTTCCCGCCCCTTCCCGGGGCCGGGCCGGCCACCGGAGGGGCCGGTCATGGCACACATCGTAGTACTGGGAGCAGGCGTCGGCGGCATGAGCGTGGCCTACGAGTTGCGCGGCGTGCTGGGGCCGGGCCCGTCGATCACCGTGGTGGGCGAAGGCGACCGGTTCTCCTTCACCCCGTCCAACCCCTGGGTGGCAGTGGGCTGGCGCAAGCCGGACGACATCCAGATCCAGGTGCCGGCCTACCTGGCCAGGCATCACATCGCTTTCGATGGGGTCGGCGCGGAAAAGGTCGAGCCGGAGCACAACCGGCTGCGGCTGCGCGATGGCCGCCACCTGGAATACGACTACCTGGTCGTGGCCACCGGTCCACGCCTGGCCTTCGACGAGATTCCCGGGTTGGGCCCCGAAGGCGGCCATACCCAGTCGGTATGCACCACCGCGCACGCCGATTCGGCGTGGACGGCCTACCAGTCATTCCTGGCCAATCCCGGCCCGATCGTGGTCGGCGCAGCGGCCGGCGCCAGCTGCTTCGGACCGGCCTACGAGTTCGCGATGATCCTCGACGCGGACCTGCGCAAGCGCAAGCTGCGCGACAAGGTGCCGATGACCTACGTCACCCCCGAGCCTTACATCGGCCACATGGGCCTGGGCGGGGTCGGCGATTCCAAGGGCCTGCTCGAATCGGAGCTGCGCCAGCGCCACATCCGCTGGCTGGTCAACTCGAAGATCACCGAAGTCCGCGACGGCGAAATGGACGTGGACGAGATGGACGAGGACGGCAAGCCGAAGAAGCGCCACGTGCTGCCGTTCGGTTACTCGATGGTGCTGCCGGCGTTCACCGGCGTGGACGCGGTGCGCGGCATCGAAGGCCTGTGCAACCCGCGCGGCTTCGTCCTGATCGACAGCCACCAGCGCAACCTGGCCCATCCCAACATCTACTCGCTGGGCGTATGCGTGGCGATCCCGCCGGTGGAACAGACCCCGGTGCCGACCGGCGCGCCCAAGACCGGCTTCATGATCGAATCGATGTGCACGGCCATCGTGCACAACATCCAGGCCGACCTGGCCGGCAAGCCGGCCACCGCCGAGGCCACCTGGAACGCGATCTGCCTGGCCGACATGGGCGATACCGGCGCGGCCTTCGTCGCCCTGCCGCAGATCCCGCCGCGCAACGTCACCTGGGCCAAGGTCGGCAAGTGGGTGCACCTGGCCAAGGTCGCCTTCGAAAAATACTTCCTGATGAAGATGAAATCCGGCAACACCGAGCCGGTGTACGAGAAGTACGTACTCAAGCTGCTGGGCATCATGCGCACGCGCTGAACCGGCCACCTTCCCCGAGCATCCGATCCCCCAACCCCAAGGAGACCTGCCATGAACCTGGACCGTGCCATCTTCGCCTTCGCCGGCGTGATGATCCTGCTGAGCGTTGCGCTGGTGTATTTCGTTTCGCCGTGGTGGCTGCTGCTGACCGCTTTCGTCGGCCTGAACCTGCTGCAGTCCAGCATCACAGGCTTCTGCCCGGCGGCGGTGGTGTTCCGCAAGCTGGGCCTGTCCAGCGGCTGCGCGTTCAAGTGAGGCCGATGCCGTGAAGCCGACCACAACCCGTCCACTGCACGCCGCGCTGCACGGCGGCGTGCACCTCGCCCTGCGCTCCGCCCTGCCGCTGCTGCTGGCCACCGCGCTGGTCGCCTGCAGCGGCGATGCCAACGACGCAGCGGCGCCGGCGCCGATCGGGAGCCTGGACACGCAGGCGGTGGCCGCAGGCAGCGAAGGCGGCGCGCGCGCCTGGGACGGGGTGGTCGAAGCGGTGCGCGTCGCGGCGCTGTCGGCGCAGACCAGTGGCCGGGTCACCGAGGTCGTGCACGACGTCAACGACCGCGTGGACAGCGGCGAGGTGCTGGTGCGGTTGAGCGCGGTCGAACAGCAGGCCGGCGTCGATGCCGCACGCGCGCAACTCAAGCTGGCCGAAGCCACCTACCAGCGCATGTCCGGCCTGGCCGCAAGCCAGTTCGTGTCGAAGATGCAGCTGGACCAGGCCCGCGCCGAGCGCGATGCGGCGCGCGCGCAACTGGCCAACGTCAGCCAGGCCAGCGCCTACACCACCATCCGCGCCCCCTACGCCGGCATCGTCAGCGCCCGGGCGGTCGAGCCGGGTGAAAGCGTGGGCGTGGGCCAGCCGCTGGTGACCATGTTCGCGCCGGAGGCATTGCGCATCGAGGTCAGCGTGCCGCAGTCCGATGCCGAGGCGATCCGCGCCCATCCGGTGGCCACGATCGGCCTGGGCGATGGCCGCAGCGTGGACGCCGCGCAGGTGACCGTGTTCCCGTCCGCGGACACGGCCAGCCACGCGGTCAGGGTGCGCGTGCAACTGCCGCCGCTGGATACGCCCCCGCAGCCGGGCATGACCGCCAAGGTCGCCTTCCCCGCCGTGCGCGGCGCGGCCCTGCCGCGGATCCCGGCCTCGGCGCTGGTCCAGCGCGGCGAAGTCAATGCGGTCTACGTGCTGGCCGACGGCCGCCTGACCCTGCGCCAGCTGCGCCTGGGTGCGCGCGAAGGCGACCACGTCGAAGTCATCGCCGGACTGAAGCCGGGCGAGGTCATCGCCACCGATCCGGTGGCCGCGCTGCAGGCGCTGGTGGCCGCACGCCAGGGCGGGAACTGAGATGGACGCGCAGCACAGCCCCCGCCTGGGCATCTCCGGCCGCCTGGCGCGGATCTTCCAGGACAACCCGCTGACCCCGATCCTGGCCCTGGTCGGCCTGCTGCTGGGCCTGGTGGCGGTGGCCATCACCCCGCGCGAGGAAGAGCCGCAGATCGACGTGACCATGGCCAACGTCATCGTGCCCTTCCCCGGCGCCGACGCGCGCCAGGTCGAGCAGATGGTGGCCTTCCCGCTGGAGCAGAAGCTGGCCGAGATCGAGCAGGTCAAGCACACCTACTCGATCAGCCGCCCGGGCATGGCGATCCTGACGGTGGAATTCGACGTCGGCGTGCAGCGCCAGCCGGCGCTGGTGCGCCTGTACGACAAGGTGTTCTCCAACCAGGACTGGATGCCGCAGGGCCTGGGCGTGGGCCAGCCGATCATCAAGCCCAAGGGCATCGACGATGTGCCGGTGATGGCGCTGACCCTGTGGACCGACGACCCGCAACGTGGCGCGGCCGAACTGGCCGAAGTGGCGCACAGCCTGGAAAACGAGCTCAAGCGCATCCCCGGCACCCGCGAGGTGACCACCCTCGGCGCGCCCGAACGGGCGCTGATGGTCACCCTGGATCCGGCGCGCCTGGCCAGCCACGGCCTGACCGTGAACGAACTGGCCGGCGCCCTGCAATCGGCCAACCTGGCCCGCCAGGCCGGCGAACGGGTCGGCGCCGACGGCGTATCCCAGCTCACCTCCGGCCAGTTCCTGGCCGACCGCGACGACGTGGCGCAACTGGTGCTGGGCGTGTCCGGCGGCCAGCCGGTGCGGCTGGAAGACGTGGCCACCATCATCGACGCGGCCGACACCCCCGCCAGCTACGTCTGGCACGGCGCCCCGGCCGGCCGCGACGGCCCGGCCAGCGGCGTGGCCCCGGCGGTCACCCTGGCCATCGCCAAGAAGCCGGGCGCCAACGCCGCCGACATCACCGCCGCCGTGCAGGACCGGATCGAAGCGCTGCGCGGCCAGGTCATCCCCGAAGGCGTGCAGGTCACCGTGACCCGCGACTACGGCCGCTCGGCCAGCGACAAGGCCCAGACCCTGATCAAGAAGCTGTTCTTCGCCACCAGCCTGGTGGTGCTGCTGGTGCTGTTCGCGCTGGGCCGGCGCGAGGCGATCGTGATCGGCTCGGCGGTGGTGCTGACCCTGGCGGTGACCCTGTTCGCGTCCTGGGCGATGGGCTTCACCCTCAACCGCGTGTCGCTGTTCGCGCTGATCTTCTCCATCGGCATCCTGGTCGACGATGCCATCGTGGTGGTGGAGAACATCCACCGGCACATGGCCCAGGGAGGGAAAACCCTGCGCGAGGCGATCCCGCCGGCGGTGGACGAGGTCGGCGGCCCGACCATCCTGGCCACCTTCACCGTGATCGCCGCGCTGATGCCGATGGCCTTCGTCAGCGGCCTGATGGGCCCGTACATGCGCCCGATCCCGATCAACGCCTCGGTCGGCATGCTGCTGTCGCTGCTGATCGCGCTGATCGTCACCCCGTGGCTGTCGCTGAAGCTGCTCAAGCGCCACGGCCCGGCGGGCGATGCCGCCCATGCCGGCGATGGGCAGGCCGTTGGGCGCGCTGACGGACACGCTGACGGACACGCCGCCGGCTCCATGGCCGCGCGCCTGCAACGCCTGTTCCAGCGCCTGCTGGGTCCGTTCCTGGAGCCGCAGCGCGGCACCCGCCGGCGCCGCCTGCTGTTCGCGGCCATGGCCGCGCTGGTGCTGGCGGCCGCCGGCCTGGCCGGGGTCAAGCTGGTGGTGCTGAAGATGCTGCCGTTCGACAACAAGTCCGAATTGCAGATCGTGGTCGACCTGCCCGAAGGCCGCAGCCTGGAAGACACCTCGGCGCTGCTGGCCGAATTGTCCGGCGTACTGGACCGCACCCCCGAGGTGCTGCACTACCAGGCCTATGCCGGCACCGCCGCGCCGATCAACTTCAACGGCCTGGTGCGCCAGTACTACCTGCGCGAAGGCGCCAACGTCGGCGACCTGCAGGTCAACCTGGTCGACCGCCACGACCGCAAGCGCAAGAGCCACGACATCGCCGTGGCCCTGCGCCCGCAGCTGGCCGACATCGGCCGCCGCCACGGTGCTTCGGTCAAGGTGGTGGAAGTGCCGCCCGGTCCGCCGGTGCTGTCGCCGATCGTGGCCGAGATCTACGGCCCCGACTACGACCGCGCCCGCGCACTGGGCCGCGAACTGGAACAGCGCTTCCTGGCCACCGAAGGCATCGTCGACGTGGACACCAGCGTGGAAGCGGCCGACGCCCGCCGCCAGGTGCTGCAGATCGACCGTGAGCGCGCCGCGCGCCTGGGCGTGTCCCAGGCCGACATCGCCCAGAGCCTGGCCTCGGGCCTGGCCGGGCTGGACGCCAGCCACCTGGTCGATGGCAGCTCCAAGTACCCGCGGCCGATCCGGCTGCGCCTGCCCGCTGCCGACCAGGCCAGCCTGGACGGCCTGCTGGCGCTGCGCGTGCGCGGCGGGCAAGGCCAGCTGGTGCCGCTGTCGGAGCTGGTCCAGGTCCGCGACGAACCCTGGGACGGCGCGATCCAGCACAAGGACCTGCTGCCGGTGGTGTACGTGATGGGCGACGAGAGCGGCACGGTGGACAGCCCGCTGTACGGCATGTTCGACCTGGTCGGCCAGGTCGCCGACAACACCCTCGGCGGGCAGGCGGTTTCACAGTTCTTCGTGCGCCAGCCCACCGATACGGCCATGTTCTCGATCAAATGGGACGGCGAGTGGCAGATCACCTACGAGACCTTCCGCGACATGGGCATCGCCTATGCGCTGGGCATGGTCCTGATCTACCTGCTGGTGGTGGCCTACTTCCGCGACTACCTGGTGCCGCTGGTGATCATGGCGCCGATCCCGCTGACCGTGATCGGGGTGATGCCCGGCCATGCCCTGCTGGGTGCGCAGTTCACCGCCACCTCGATGATCGGCATGATCGCCCTGGCCGGGATCATCGTGCGCAACTCGATCCTGCTGGTGGACTTCATCAACCACCTGCTCGCCCGCGGGCACACGCCCGAGCAGGCGGTGGTCGATGCCTGCGCGGTGCGCGCCCAGCCGATCGCGCTGACCGCGCTGGCGGCGATGGGCGGCGCGCTGTTCATCCTCGACGACCCGATCTTCAACGGCCTGGCCATCTCGCTGATCTTCGGCATCCTGGTTTCCACCGTGTTGACCCTGGTGGTGATCCCGCTGCTGTACTACTCGCTGTTGTCGATCCGTTCGCGCAAACACAAGCACACGCCAGAGGAGTCCTTCGCATGAATCCGATCCCGTTCCGCCCACGCCTGCT
>JAGOWL010000108.1:2726-7910 GCA_018060215.1 Pseudoxanthomonas sp. | reverse complement strand
ACCGGGCACTCCGGGCCGGGCTGGAATTCGTAGTTGGTGGCGTAGCGCCACGGCCACAGGTCCAGCACCGGTGAAGCTTCCAGCACCTTGCCCATGCTGTAGTTCAGGCCCGACAGCACCGGCGGCTTCTGCCGCGGGGCCACCGCCCAGGAATTGCCCGGGGCGATGTCGCGCTCGATGCTCTGCGCCAGTGCCTGGGCGAACGCCGGATCATCGATCACCAGGACCGCCTCGGTGTTGTAGGTCTCGCTTCGCGGATCGAAATTGTGCGTGCCCACCACCGCGATGCGGTGGTCGATCACCATCGACTTGGCGTGCAGGCCCATGCGCGGACCCTGGCCCTGCACCGGCAGCGGACGGTTGGCCGGGCTGCTGGTGCGCAGCAGCGAGGACCGGGTTTCGGTCCGCAGCTTTTCCTCGACCCGGCCATCGGCGTGGGCCTGCCCGCGACCGGCCTCCCCGGCGCCACTGCCCACGCCGCCGGGCCCGGCAGCGCGCTCGAGCGGCGGTGGCGCAGGCGGCTCCGGCTGGCCCGGCTGCCAGGCCCCCAGCGCCGGGTCCACCGGCGGGTCGGCCGGGAACGGCTTGTACTCGAACACGTCAAAACCCAGTTCGCGCACGTGCCGGCGCTTGTACTTGTAGGTGAGCGCGTAGACGATCGGGTTGTCGGTGGCCGCCAGGCTGTTGGTGGACACCACCACCTGCGGCGGATCCGGATGCGTGCGCAGCTCGCGGAACAGCTCCAGCGCGCTGTCCGACAGCACCAGGTAGGGCGTCTGCAGCAGGATCTGCTCCTGCGCCCCGGACAGCAGTTCGGCCAGGCCCGGCGCACCGGACTCCTCGCCCGGTCCTTCGCCGTGCTTGTCCGGCAGGTCGGCCAGGTAGGCCACCTCGGCCACCGGGAAGGTCCGCTGCACCAGCCGCACGCGCACCAGGTCGGCGTCGCCGGCCGCGCGCGACATCAGCGCCACCCGCTCCGGCCGCAGCGGCGTGGCCGGCGCCAGTGGCGGCACGCCTTCCTCCAGCAGCAGCCGGGCCACGTCCGTCAGCCGCTCGGCCGGCACGCTGCGCGGATCGTTCCAGTACTGCTCGAAGTTGCGCTCCATCGAACGCGCCACCGGCCCGGCCACCAGCAGGTCGCGGTCGCGGAAGTTGTACTCGGCGTCCCAGTCGTAATAGTCGTCCTGGTAGTTGCGGCCACCGGCGATGGCCACCCGCGAATCCACCAGCAGCAACTTGTTGTGCATGCGCTGGTTGAAGCGGCGGAAGCAGCAGATCACGCTGGCCGCGTAGTCCAGGTAGCTGGAGATCGCCCGCCCGAAGCTGGGGTTGTACACCCGCACTTCCAGGTTCTGGTGGGCGCCGGCCAGGGCGGCCAGGACGTGCAGGTCGTTGATCGCCGAGAGCTGGTCGATCAGCACCCGCACCCGGATCCCGCGCCGGGCCGCGGCCAGCAGCTCGTCGATCACCAGGCGCGCACTGTCGTCCCTGTCGAAAATATAGGTCTGCAGGTCGATGCGGTCGCGGGCCGCGCGGATCAGGTTCAGGCGCGCCAGCAGCGCGTCACCGCCTTCGTCCAGGATCAGCACGAAGTGGCGCGGCGAAGCCTCGCCGCCGGCCTGGGACTGGGCCAGGGCCGCCGCGCCCAGCGCATGCAGCTCGGAAGCTGCGGCACAGCGGTCCGGTTCCTGGCAGGCCACCCCGGTCTGCCGCGCCGACACCGCGATCCCGGCGGCGCGCTCGCGCTGGGCATCGCCCAGCGTGCTGCAGGCGGTGGCCGACAACAGCAGCAGCACGCACAGCAGTCTTGCGACCAGGCTCACTCCACCGATCCGTCCAGTTGCAGCCGGGCCAGCAGCCAGACCCGGTCGGCCAGCGCCAGCTGCCACTGGCGCATGTCGAAGTCGCTGCGGTCGATGCTGCCACTGACCCGGATCTGGCAATCGATGCCCGGCCGCTCGCAAGTCGCCGGCTGCACCTCCAGCCGCTGCGGCCGGGTCACCCCGCGCAGGGTCAGCTGGCCGCGCAGCGTACCGCCGTGGCGCAGCAACTCGACCGGATAGGGCTCGGACACGAACTCCATGAGCGGATGGCGTCCGGTGTCGAAGAAACTGGCACCGCGCATCCATGAAGTGTAGCGCGGCCGCTCCGGGATCCGCGCCTGGCTGGTCGCCACCTGCAGGCGGACCCGCTGGCGGCCGTCGGCCAGGGCTTCCACCCGGCCCTGGAACTCGGGGAACTCACCAGCCACGCGCTGGCCGAAACGGGTGTAGACCTCGAAGCCCAGCCAGCTGTGCGCCGGGTCGATCGCGGCCTGGGCCAGTGCCGTCCCCGGCGCGCCCGCCAGCAGGGCCAAGGCCAGGACCGGCGCCCAGGCGCGCGCCGACATCGCGGACATCGTCCTCAGGGCCACCAGAACGCGGACAATCGCGCCGCGCCCGGTTCGATCACCGCCGTGGCCGGCAGGGTCAGCACCGCCACCGCCGCCGTCGGCATCCCGCGATAGTCACCGGACTGGCCGCTGTGCAGCAGGGCCAGCAGTCGTTCCATGCCCGGATTGTGCCCGACCAGCATCAACCGCTGCGCTTCCTCGTGCGCCTGCAGCACGCCGAACAGGGTGCCCGGGGTGGCGTCGTAGATCGCCGGCTCCAGCCGCTGCTCGGCGTAGCCGGCCACCGCCAGAGCCGCTTCCAGGGTTTCCCGGGTCCGCCGGGCCGGCGAGCACAGCACCCGGTCCGGCACCAGGCCCTGGTCGGCCAGCCAGCGCCCGGCGGCCTCGGCCTCGGCCAGGCCCTGCGATGACAGCGGCCGGTCGAAGTCGGCCTGGCCGGCCGCACCCGGTTCGGCATGGGCATGCCGCAACAGGATCAGTTCACGCATCACTCCCCCCTTGGTCCCGGATCAGGCCTTGCCCAGCCACTTGAGCAAGGGCTCCCAGTCGGCCTGGTGCTCGCGCACCTGGGCCGAGTGGTAATCGAACAGGCTGCGGCCCAGCCCGACCAGGACCACGTAGGCCTGGGTGTCGCGCAACTGCGCCACCACCGGATACGGCCAGGTCTTGAGCATTTCCAGCGCCTGCTGGCTGGCATTGGTCCAGGGCTTGGCGCGGTTGAGCACCAGGCCCACCGGCAGCTTCTGCTTGCGCACCCGCTTGGCCTTGGCCACGGTGTTGAGGAAACCGACCGTGGCCTCGATGTCCAGCGCCGAGGGCTGCACCGGCACCACCATCGCATCGGCGTGCTGGATGAAATCCTCCAGGTCGTCGGCCATGGCCCCGGCCGGGGCGTCGATCACCACCTGGTCGGCATCCTCGGGTACCCGCAACCGCCAGGCTTTGTGGCGGCTGGCGTCGACCGGCAGCACCGCGCTGTCCAGGCCGGCGCGGCGCTCGGCCCAGCGCAGCGAGGAGCCTTGCGGGTCGGCGTCGGCCAGCACCGTGCGCCGTCCCGCCAGGGCCGCGTGCGCCGCCAGGTGGGTGGCGATGGTGGTCTTGCCCACTCCGCCCTTGGAACAGGCGACCAGGATCGTCTTCATGCGCACGGCGGCTCCGCGTTGGGCTCCTCGCAGGGTACACCGGGCCTTGCGGTGGTGGTAGGAACGGCGCCGGAGCGGCGGCTTGGGGCCGGGCCGGCAGGTCGAAGCGGATGCGCCGGCCGGGTACCGCACCGCCACGCTTGCTATCGTGCCCCGGTCCCGACCCGGAACCCCCATGAGCCAGCTGCAGGACCTGACCGCCCTGATCCGGGCCAACACCCCGCTGATCGTGATTGAAACCCGCGACGAGGAGCGGGTGGTGGAGCTGTTCCGCCAGTCCCTGGTCCAGGTCTGGCGCGCGTTGCACCGCTGGACGATCACCGAAGGCCTGCGCCGGCTGGACCTGGACCGCGAGGACGCGGCCGAGGGCCCGCCGGACGCTTCTTCGGTGCTGCGCGCGATCCAGGAGGCCGACCAGCGCGGGATCTACCTGCTGCTCGATTTCCACCCCTACCTGGGCTACGCCAGCCACCAGCGCCTGCTGCGCGACATCGTCCAGCGCCGCGGCTGCCAGCCGCACGTGCTGGTGCTGGTCGGGGCCAAAGTCGAGCTGCCGGCCGAACTGGATGCGCTGGCGGTGCGCTTCACCCCGCGCCTGCCCGATGCCAACGCCCTGCTGAAACTGGTCCGCGAGGAGGCGGTGGCCTACGCCCGTGAACATGGTGGCCGCCGGGTCGAGGCCGACGAGGCGGCGGTACGCCAGATCGTACGCCACCTGCAGGGCCTGGACCTGCACGACGCACGCCGGATCACCCGCCAGCTGGTCCATGCCGACGGCGCGCTCACCGCCTCGGACCTGCCGCAGCTGGCGAAGCTGAAGTTCGAGCTGCTCAACCGCAGCGGCCACCTGCACTACGAATACGACACCGCCGGCTTCGATGAGGTGGCCGGTGCGCGCCGGCTCAAGCGCTGGATCGGCCAGCGCGCACCCGCGTTCGCCGGCAACCCGCCGCCGGGCCTGGCGCCGCCGCGCGGGGTGCTGCTGCTGGGCGTGCAGGGCTGCGGCAAGTCGCTGCTGGCCAAGGCCATCGCCGGCGGCTTCGGGGTACCGCTGCTGCGCCTGGATTTCGGCACCCTGTACGCCAAATACCACGGCGAGACCGAACAGAACCTGCGCGCCGCGCTGGCCTCGGCCGACCAGCTGGCGCCGTGCGTGCTGTGGATCGACGAGATCGAAAAGGGCGTGAGCGCCGATGCGGGCGAGGGCGACGGCGGGGTGTCGCGGCGGGTGCTGGGCTACCTGCTGACCTGGATGGCCGAGCGCAAGGCCCCGGTATTCCTGGTGGCCACCGCCAACCAGGTCCAGCACCTGCCGGCCGAACTGCTGCGCAAGGGCCGCTTCGACGAAATCTTCTTCGTCGACCTGCCCGAGCCGGACATCCGGGTGGAGTTGCTGCGCATCCACCTGCAGGCCCGCGACCTGGACCCGGAGGCCTTCGCCCTGCCGGCGCTGGCCGCGGCGGCATCGGGCTTCTCCGGCGCCGAGATCGAGCAGGCCATCGTCTCGGGCCTGTACGCGGCCCATGCCGAACAGCGCCCGCTGGACACCGACCTGCTGATGGCCGAGATCCGCGGCACCCGCCCGCTGTCGGTGCTGATGGCCGAGCAGGTGGCGGCCCTGCGCGCCTGGGCGCTGGAGCGCACGGTGCC
>JAGOWL010000108.1:0-2626 GCA_018060215.1 Pseudoxanthomonas sp. | reverse complement strand
GTTAGAGAGCCCCCGCCGACCATGTCCAGCACGCCCAAGATCATCTACACGCTCACCGACGAAGCCCCGTTCCTGGCGACCCAGTCGCTGCTGCCGATCGTCCAGGCCTTCGCCGGCACCGCCGGGATCGACGTGGAGACCCGCGACATCTCCCTGGCCGGGCGCATCCTGGCCCAGTTCCCGGACTACCTCGACGAGCAGCAGAAGATCGGCGACCACCTGGCCGAGCTGGGCGAACTGGCCACCCGGCCGGAGGCCAACATCATCAAGCTGCCCAACGTCTCGGCCTCGGTGCCGCAGCTCAAGGCCGCGATCCGGGAGCTGCAGGCCCAGGGCTACCCGCTGCCGGACTACCCGGACGCGCCCAAGGACGACAGGGAAAAGGACATCCAGGCCCGCTACGACCGGACCAAGGGCAGCGCGGTCAACCCGGTGCTGCGCGAGGGCAATTCCGACCGCCGCGCGCCGGCCTCGGTGAAGAACTACGCACGCAAGCACCCGCACCGCATGGGTCCGTGGAGCCGCGACTCGAAGACCCACGTGGCGCACATGGACGGTGGCGACTTCTACGGCTCCGAGCAGTCGGCCACCGTCGCGCGCGCAGGCAACCTGAAGATCGAACTGCTGCAGGCCGACGGCCAGGCCGTGGTGCTGAAGGAGAAGACCGAGGTCAAGGCCGGCGAGATCGTCGACGCGGCGACCCTCAGCCGCAAGGCGCTGGCGGCCTTCATCGACGCCCAGATCGCCGATGCCCGCGCCCAGGACGTGCTGTTCTCGCTGCACCTGAAGGCGACCATGATGAAGGTCTCCGATCCGATCATGTTCGGCGTGGTGGTGTCGGAGTTCTACAAGGCCGCGCTGGGCAAGCACGCCCAGGCCCTGGCTGCGGTCGGCTTCTCGCCCGACAACGGCATCGGCGACCTGTACGCGCGCATCGCCAGCCTGCCGCAGGACCAGCAGGACGCGATCAGGGCCGACGTCGAGGCCACCTACGCGGCCGGCCCGGCGGTGGCGATGGTCAACTCCGACAAGGGCATCACCAACCTGCACGTGCCGTCGGATGTGATCGTCGACGCCTCGATGCCGGCGATGATCCGCGACTCCGGTCGCATGTGGAACGCGCAAGGCAAACTGCAGGACACCAAGGCGGTGATCCCCGACCGCTGCTACGCCGGCGTGTACCAGGCGGTGATCGATGACTGCAAGGCGCACGGCGCCTTCGACCCGACCACCATGGGCAGCGTGCCCAATGTCGGCCTGATGGCGCAGAAGGCCGAGGAATACGGCAGCCACGACAAGACCTTCCGCATCCCGGCCGACGGCACCGTGCGCGTCAGCGACGAGGCCGGCCAGGTGGTGTTCGAGCACAAGGTCGAAGCCGGCGATATCTGGCGCATGTGCCAGGCCAAGGACGCGCCGATCCAGGACTGGGTCAAGCTGGCCGTCAGCCGTGCGCGCCTGAGCGACACCCCGGCGGTGTTCTGGCTCGACGAGGCGCGCGCGCACGACCGGCAGATGATCGCCAAGGTCGAGAAGTACCTGAAGGACCACGACAACACCGGCCTGGACATCCGCATCCTCTCGCCGGTCGAGGCGACGAAGTTCTCGCTGCAGCGCATCCGCCAGGGCAAGGACACCATCTCGGTGACCGGCAACGTGCTGCGCGACTACCTGACCGACCTGTTCCCGATCCTGGAGCTGGGCACCAGCGCCAAGATGCTGTCGATCGTGCCGCTGATGGCCGGCGGCGGCCTGTTCGAGACCGGCGCCGGCGGCTCGGCGCCCAAGCACGTGCAGCAGTTCGTGGAAGAGGACTACCTGCGCTGGGATTCGCTGGGCGAATTCCTGGCCCTGGCCGCCTCGCTGGAGCACCTGGCCGAGCAGACCGGCAATGCCCGCGCCGCGGTGCTGGCCACCGCCCTGGACCAGGCCAACGGCCTGATCCTGGACAACAACCGCTCGCCGGCACGCAAGGTCGGGCAGCTGGACAACCGCGGCAGCCACTATTACCTGGCCCTGTACTGGGCCCAGGCGCTGGCCGCCCAGGACCAGGATGCCGGCCTGAAGACCCGCTTCGCCCCGCTGGCGGCGGCGCTGGCGCAGAACGAGGCGAAGATCGTGGCCGAACTCAACGGCGCCCAGGGCAAGCCGGTGGACATCGGTGGCTACTACCATCCGGACCTGGCCAAAACCGGCACCGCGATGCGCCCGTCGGCGACCTTCAACGCGGCCCTGGCCGCGCTGTAGCACCCGCGCAACCCCGGCTCCTACAGGTCCTTTGCGACCTCCACGGTCGCAAAGGACGTCGATGCCCGGGCAGGCCTTGCCGCTGCGGGCTGCGGGCTGCGTGCTAGGCTCGAGGGCTGTTCCTGCCTGGAGTCCCGCGATGAACCGCACCCCGATTGCCGGCGCCTGCCTGCTCGCCCTGGCCCTGGCCGCCTGTTCGCCGCAGCAGAACGCCGCGCCCACGGCGGCCGAGCCCGCCGCCGAAACCGCCACGCCAGCGGCCACCGACGCCGCACTGGATGCGGCCATCGCCGGCGCCTGGCGCGATCCGGCCAACATCGCACGCGATGCGTATCGCCACCCGGGCCAGACCTTGGCCTTCTTCGGCATCGCGCCGGAC
>JAGOWL010000107.1:5664-8116 GCA_018060215.1 Pseudoxanthomonas sp. | reverse complement strand
CAAGCAGCCGGCGTTCGCGCTGGAGGCCGGGTTGCTGGCCCTGGGCTGGATGGCCCGCGGCTACGGCTACGAGATCGCGGCCGCGGACGTGGCGATGGCCTGGGACGCCTGCCTGGCCGCCGGCAAGGCCCACGGGCTGGCGCCGGAGCGCGTCCGCGACCTGGCGCTGGCGCTGTGCGATGGCGAGTCGGGCGCCGAGCGGTTCGTTCGCTCAGGCATCAGGCTCCGGGCGGGAGCAGGTTGATCGTTGAACCACATGTTCCACGCAGAGCCACTGTAGCCACGGCTCAACCACGCAGTGCGGGTGGCTCAGTTCACGACGCGCACCTCTGTCTCAGCAGGGTCAATCCAAGCCGCGCGCCAACAGCCACTACCATCCTGGGCGGGCTGGAGGAACCCGCAGCGGCGCTGGCGGCGATGTCTGCGTGAACACAACGCGCGCGCCCGCTACGCCTCGCTGCCTGCTTGCGCCCGATGCCAATCGCGGCACACTGGGCAGGTCTGTCCATCGTGTGTCTCCATGCCACCACTGACCTTCGACACCCTCAAGCAACGCCATCGCGCCGTCCGCGATGGGCAGGACGCCGATGCCGCCACCCGCCTGCACCGGGCGATCAGCTGGCTCGGGCGTGCCGAACAGGAATCGGGCGACACGGATGCCTGCTTCATCTTCCAGTGGATCGCGTTGAACGCGGCCTATGCCCGCGAGTTCAGTCACGAAAAGAGCGAGCGCGACCGGTTCCGCCAGTTCGTCGCCACGCTGGTTGGCCTGGATGCGCAGCGCAGCCTGCACCAGGCCTTGTTCAGCGAGTTCAGCGGGCCGATCCGGACGCTGATCGACAACCGGTTCGTGTTCGAACCGTTCTGGACCGCGCTGCGCGAGCACGATCCCAGCAACCGCTGGGAGGCGAGTTTTGCCGGCAGCAGGAAGGCGGCGATGGCCGCGGTGCTGGGGCAGGACACGTCCACGGTGCTGTCGATCGTTTTCGACCGGCTGTACGTGCTGCGCAACCAGCTCGTGCATGGGGGCGCCACATGGAACAGCCAGGTCAACCGCCAGCAGCTGCGTGACGGGGTGGCCATCCTCGGAACGCTGCTGCCGCTGATCCTGGCGGTGATGCTGGAACACCCCCACCATGATTTCGGCGAAGTGCTCTACCCGGTCCTGTAGGTCGGGGCCACGCCCCCGACGCCAATCGCCTACCCACACCCCGTAGGTCGGGGCCACGCCCCCGACGCCAATCGCCCACCCACACCCCGTAGGTCGGGGCCACGCCCCCGACGGTCGTTGTTCCCGCGCACAATGCACGTCGGCCGCGTGGGGCCGACCTACGGATCGTGCCTCGCGTCGGCCACGTGGGGCCGACCTACGGATCGTGCTTCGCGTCGGCCACGTGGGGCCGACCTACGGATCGTGCTTCGCGTCGGCCGCGTGGGGCCGACCTACGGAAATGCATGTCGGGGGCGTGGCCCCGACCTACGGAGGGGGTGTGGTGGTGGAAGGCGGGGAGTGGGTGGAGGCGGGCCTGATCGGTCTGCTGGTGGGCGATGCACTGGGGGTTCCCTACGAATTCCATCGCCCGGACGGGTTGCCGCCGCGCGACCGGATCGAGATGGATCCGCCGCCGGGCTTTCGCCGTGCCCATGCCGGCGTCCCGCCCGGCACCTGGAGCGACGACGGGGCGCAGGCGCTGGTGCTGCTCGACAGCCTGCTGGCCAACGACGGACTGGACCTGGCCCACTTCGCCGATGGCCTGTCGCGCTGGCTGCACGACGGGTTCTATGCCGTCGATGACCGCACCTTCGACGTGGGCATCCAGACCAGCCGCGCCATCCGCAGGTTCCGCGACGGCATGGCGCCGGAGCTGTCCGGGCCGGCGAAGGAGCGCGACAACGGCAACGGGGCGCTGATGCGGGTGCTGCCGCTGGTGCTGTGGCATCGTGGCGATGACGCGCAACTGGTGCAATTGGCGATGCGCCAGGGGCTGCCCACCCATGGCCACGTCCGGTCCCAGCTGTGCTGCGCGATGTATTGCCTGTGGGCGCGCCAGGTGCTGGAGGGCACGGCCGATGCGTGGGCGCAGGCTGCATCGCAGTTGCGGAAGATCGTGGCCGGGCAGGTGCCTGCGAACGAGCTTTCGCTGGTGCTGGAGCCGTGGACCGGTTCGGCGGGCACCGGCTATGTGCTGGACACGCTGTGGTCGGCGCGTCGTGCGGTCGAACAGACCGACAGCTATGAAGACTGCGTGCGCCACGCCATCGCGCTGGGCCATGACACCGATACCACCGCCTGCGTGGCCGGCGGCGTGGCCGGGCTGAAGTACGGCCTGGCCTCGATTCCGCAGCGCTGGCGCGCCGCGTTGCGGGGGATGGAGCTGGTCTGGCCGCTGCTGGAGAGAAGCGCGTCGGCGTGAAAATGCATGTCGGTCGCGTGGGGCCGAAAGCCCGTCGG
>JAGOWL010000107.1:0-5564 GCA_018060215.1 Pseudoxanthomonas sp. | reverse complement strand
GTCGGTCGCGTGGGGCCGAAAGCCCGTCGGCCGCGTGGGGCCGACCTACGGATCGTGCTTCGCGTCGGCCGCGTGGGGCCGACCTACAGATCGTGCCTCGCGTCGGCCGCGTGGGGCCGACCTACGGATCGCGTCGTAGGTCGGGGCCACGCCCCCGACGTCGAGGGGTCACGTCCCCCGGTGTTTCGCGTCGGCCGCGTGGGGCCGACCTACGGGGTGATGGGGGCGTCGGGCGCCGCTACCACTCCACCTCGGCCATCGAGCAGTTCAGGCCCGAGCCGATCCCCAGCAGGGCGATCCGGTCGCCCTTCTTCAGGCGCCCCAGCTCCTTGAGCTTGCTCAGCACGATCGGCACCGATGCCGGGCCGATGTTGCCGTGTTCGCCGAAGATCGTCATGACCTTCTTCGGGTCGATGCCGATCGACTTGACGAAGGCGGCGGTGTGCGGGCGGCTGACCTGGTGGATCACGAACTGGTCCAGTTCGTCCACCGCCCAGCCCAGCGCCAGCTTGGCGGCGCCGAAGGTCTTGTTGGCCAGCTTGATGCCCTCGATCAGCAGCGTCCGGGTGTCGGTGACCATGCGGTCCAGGTTGCCGCGGCACAGCTGGTTGAACTCGGTGGCCGAGCGGGTCACCCCGCCCTTGTAGCGCGGCGCGTCCGGGACCAGCTCGCGCCGGGCCAGGACCATGGCCGCCGCACCGCAGCCCAGGGTCAGGGCCGCCATCTCGTCGCGGAACTGCTGCTCGGTCACGTCCGGGGCGGCCATGCGCTCCAGGGTCTTCTCGTAGACCAGGTTGGCGGTCTCGCCGTCCACCACCAGGGCGTAGTCGATCTCGCCGCGTTCGAGCATGCGTGCGGCGATGTCCATGCCGTTGATGAAGGCCAGGCAGGCGTTGGCGACGTCGAAGGTCATGCACTCGTCGGACACGCCCAGGTTGCCGGACACGATCGAGGCGGTGGACGGCTCCAGGAAGTCGCGGCTGACCGAGGTGTTGACCAGCAGGCCGACCCTGCCCACGTCGATGCCGGCATCGTCCAGCGCCTTGCGCGCGGCCAGGGTGGCCGCGTCGGAGGCCTGCACGTCCTCGTCCCACATGCGCCGGGCATGGATGCCGGCGATGTCGCCGAGCACGTCCACGCGGATGCCCAGCCGGTCCAGGGTCGGCTTGAGCCGCTCGTTGATCTCCTGCGAGGTCAGGGTGTGGGGCGCGTCGACGTGCGCCAGGCCGGCGATGGAGACATTCTTGAAGAGCATGGCTGGACCGGACCGGTCGAGCGAAAGGACCGGTGATTCTACCGGTTGCCCGGCCGCACCGCACCCACGGGCATGCGCCGGGCCGGCGCCGGTCCGGTCAGGGGCAGTTCCAGGCCGCGAAGTTCTGGCTGCCACCGGCCGGCTCGCCCAGCGGCTGCAGGGTGTTGGCCGGCACCGACGGGGCCTTGTTGCGGGCCAGGGTCTCCAGCTCGTCGCGGACCTTGAGCGCATTGCGTTCGTAGAAGGCCAGCTCGTGCTGGACCGAGACCTCGATCTCACCGACCCGGGTGCAGCCGGCCGGCGCGGCCCCGGCCGGGACCACCCGCACCTGCTTGGCCTCCGGCTGCAGCGGCACCCAGGTGCAGGCGGCCAGGGGCAGGGAGAGCAGCACGACAAGGAGGGGCAACAGGCGCAGGGTCATGGGTCGGGTCCGTGCGGGCAGGCGGGGACAAGCCTGCCCGAGTATGGATGAACGCGGATTGTAGGCGCCGGCTTCAGCCGGCGACCGTCATGCGGGCGGGCCGGCCAAAGGGGGCTCGGGCATGGCGGTCGCCCACTGCCGTGGGCTCCTACATGGACGCCGGCGAGGTGACCGGCTGGCCGTCGGCGTCGACGATGCGCACCTCCCCCAGGTCCAGCGCGCGCACCGCCGCCTCGGTCTGCCTGAGGTCGCCCACCACCACCCACACCAGCTTGTCCGGGTCGATGGTGGCCGCGGCCCGCTTCACCTGGTCCACGTCCAGCGCCTCGATCCGCGCCTTGCGCTCGAACACGTAGTCGTCCGGGCGGTCGTAGCGGACCATGCCGCCGACGGTGCCCATCACCGCCCGACCGGTCTCGTAGGCACCGGGCAGGCTTCGGATCTCGGTGGCCTGGATCCTGGCCACTTCTTCGCCGCTGGGCGGCACCTGGCCGGAGGCGTACTGGCGGATCTCGCGATCCAGCTCCCGCAGCGACTCGGCGGTCTTGTCGATCTGCACCGGGGCGAAGGCCATCCACGGCCGCTGGCCCAGTGCGCCGGAGGTGAAGCTGTAGGCGCCATAGGCCCAGTGCTTGTCCTCGCGCAGGTTCATGTTCAGGCGCGAGGAGAACTCGCCGCCCAGCACCGAGTTGGCAATGTCGAACGGAATCGCGTCCGGGCTCTTCGTCGAAGGCACCACCTGGCCGGCCAGGATCGTGGCCTGGACCGCGCCGGGCTGGTCGATCAGGTACACCGCCGGCCGCGCCGGGCGCGGCACCTCGGCCACCGGCCGGGCCTGGGCCGCGACGCCCTCGCCCTTCCAGTCGCCGAAATGCTTCTCCAGCAACGGCACCACCTCGTCCAGGGTGGTGTCGCCGACCACGATCAGGGTGGCGTTCTCCGGGCGCACCCATTGCCGGTGGAAATCCACCAGCTCGTCGCGGCCCAGCGCGCCGATCGAAGCCTCGGTGCCGGTGCCGCTGAACGGGATCGCGTAGGGATGCCCCTTGCCGTACAGCAGCGGCGGCAGCACGCGCAGGGCCGCGCCGTTGGGGCGCGCCTTCTCCTGGCCGATGCCGGCGATCCAGCTGGCGCGCACGCGGTCGATCTCCTTCTGCTCGAAGCGCGGCCGGCGCAGCATGTCGGCGTACAGGCCCAGCGAGTCGTCCAGGTTCTCCTTCAACGCCGACAGGTAGGCGTTGCCGCCATCGAGCGAGGCGCCGGCGCCCAGGCTGGCGCCCAGTGCCTCGGCGCGGTTGGCGAAGGCCAGGGCATCGCGCGTGCCTGCACCCTCGTCGAGCATGCTCATGGTGAAGCTGGAGGTGCCGAGCTTGCGGTCCTGGTCGGCGGCGAAACCGCCCTTGAACTCGTAGCTGAACTGCACCACCGGCACCGCGTCGCGGCGGGCCAGGATCACCCGGGTGCCGTTGGACAGGGTGGCCCGCTCCAGCGCCGGGAACTTCAGTTCGGGGAACTGGTCGGGTACCGGCACGCCCTGGCTGCGGTCGACCTGGCTGGGGGTGGTGGTGAACTTCGGATCCGGAGCCGGCAGCGCGAACGGGGCCGGCGTCGGCGAAGCCTCCTCGGCCAGCACGGTGCGCTCGCCCGGTTCCACCACCAGGGTGTGCGAACCCTCGCCCAGCCACTTGTCGCCGGCGGCCTTCAGGCTGGCGGCGGTGGCGCCGGCGATGGTGGCCAGGTCGTTGCGGAAGCAGCCGGGGTCGTTGGCGTACACGGCGCACTCGGCCAGCGCATCGGCCTTGCCGCCGAAGCCGCCGATGCGCTCCAGGCCGCGCACGAAGTCGGCGCGCAGCACGGTCTGCGCCTGCGCCAGCTCACCGGCGGTGGGGCCCTGGTCGATCAGTCGGCGCAGCTCCTCCTCGATGATCTTCTCGACCCGGGCCGGATCCACGCCCTGCTTCACGTCCGCGGTGATGTGGAAGGCCGAGGCCAGCTCGAACGGCCACACCGCGGTGCTGACCCGGTCGACCAGCTTCTCCTCATGCACCAGGCGGCGGTCCAGGCGCGAGCTCTTGCTGCCGCCGAGCACCTGCGACAGCACCAGCAGGCGGGCGGCGTCGGCGTCGGCGTACGGCGCCACGCTCCAGGAGCGGTGGATGCGCGCCTGCGGCACCTTGTCGGTCATGGTCGCGCGGGTGCTCGCGCGCTCGGCCGGACCGGCCTGCACGCGCTGCAGGGTCGGGCCGGCCGGAATGTCGCCGAAGTAGCGCGCGACCTTGTCTTTGGCGGTGGCCACGTCGATGTCGCCGGCCAGCACCAGCACCGCGTTGTTGGGGCCGTACCAGGCGCGGAACCAGTTCTTCACGTCATCCAACGACGCGGCGTCGAGGTCGTTCATCGAGCCGATCGTGCTGTGGTGGTACGGGTGGCCGGCCGGATACAGGGCGCGGAAGATCTCATCGTAGGCCTGGCCGTAGGGCTCGTTCTCGCCCTGGCGCTTCTCGTTCTGGACCACGCCGCGCTGCTCGTCGAGCACCTTCTGGTCGATCGCGCCCAGCAGGTGGCCCATGCGGTCGGACTCCATCCACAGCGCCATGTCCAGCGCGGTGGTGGGCACGTTCTGGAAATAGTTGGTGCGGTCCAGCCAGGTGGTGCCGTTCATGTCGGTGGCACCGGCCAGTTCGAACGGTCCGAAGTACTCGCCCGGATGGTTTTCCGAACCGTTGAACATCAGGTGTTCGAACAGGTGGGCAAAGCCGCTGCGTCCGGCCGGCTCGTCCTTGCTGCCGACGTGGTACCACAGGTTCACCGCCACGATCGGCGCCTTGCGGTCGGTGTGCACGATCACCCGCAGGCCGTTGGGCAGGGTGAACTCCTCATAGGGCACCAGGGCCGCGGCGCCGGCCTCGGCGGCCGGGCTGGCCAGCAGCGGCGACGGTGCCAGCGCGGCGGCGCCCAGGCAGGAGGTGGCCAGCGCCAGGGCCAGGGTGGCCAGGCGCGGCCGGCGGGTCGGGTGGGCGGGCTTCATGCGGTGGCTCCATCCAGCAGGAAAACCCCGATCCTACGGGCCGCCGGCGGCCTTTACACTAGGCCACAAGCCATGCCCGAACGGAGTCCGCCGATGCCTGGGTCAGCCGCCGTGCCGCGCCACTGCCTGGTGACCGGGGCCAATCGCGGCCTGGGCCTGGAGTTCGTCCGCCAGTTGCTGGCGCGTGGGGACCGGGTAGTGGCGACCTGCCGCCACCCCGGGCGCGCCACCGCACTGAACGCGCTGGCCGGCGAGCATCCCGGGCGGCTGCAGGTGCTGCCGCTGGACGTGGCGGTGGCGCGCAGCCGCGAGGAGCTGGTGCGCGAACTGCCGCTGGTGCTCGACGGCGCCCGCATCGACCTGCTGATCAACAACGCCGGCCTGCTGCACGGCGGCGAGCGCTTTGGCCAGGTGGCCCAGTCCGACCTGGAAGCAAGCCTGCACACCAATGCCATCGGGCCCTTCCTGCTGACCCAGGCGCTGGCGCCCTGGCTGGCCGAGGCCGGCAACGATGCGCGGCGCGAGGGAGCGGTGGTGGCCAACCTGTCCTCGGAGATCGGCTCGATCGCCCAGCGCCGCGAATTCCGCACCCCCAGCTACGCCATCGGCAAGGCCGCCCAGAACATGGGCACGGTGCTGCTGGACAAGGCCCTGGCGCCACGCGGGATCCGGGTGGTGGCCCTGCATCCGGGCTGGGTGCGCACCGACATGGGCGGCGCCGACGCGCCATTGGCCGCCGCCGAGGCCGCCGCGGCACTGTTGCGCACCCTCGATGGCCTGGGGCCGCTGGACGGCGGCCGCTTCCTGGACGGCGCCGGGCACAGCCTGCCCTGGTGAGCCATTCCCGGGCCTGAGCCTGG
>JAGOWL010000106.1 GCA_018060215.1 Pseudoxanthomonas sp. | reverse complement strand
CCGGCGGCCCCGTCGCGGACGGGAGCGGCCTGCTGCCGTACCAGACCACGCATCCGCGGGTGTTCGCCGGTGGCGATGCGGTGCGCGGCGCGGACCTGGTGGTCACAGCAGTCGCCGAAGGGCGCGATGCGGCGCAGAGCATCGCCGAGTTGCTGGCGTTGCAGGCGTAGCCAGCGGCGACCCGGGACCGTAGCAGGCCCCGGACTCAGACCCGGCCGGCGGCCTGGAGAGCGGCGTATTCGTCGTCGGTGAACAGCCGGGAGCGGACCAGGAAGCGGACGCCGCGGCCGTTCTCCAGCGAGAACATGCCGCCGCGGCCTTCGACCACGTCGATGGTCAACTGGGTGTGCTTCCAGTACTCGAACTGCGAGGGGCTGATGTAGAACCCGGCACCTCCGATCTCGCCCAGGCGCACGTCGCGGTCGCCGACGAGGAAGCCATCGACCGGAAAGCACATCGGCGAGGATCCATCGCAGCACCCGCCGGACTGGTGGAACAGCACCGGACCGTGCTGCGCGCGCAGCGCGTCTATCAACGCCAGCGTCGCCTGGGTGGCCAGGACCTGCGCCGGCAAGGGCGCGCCGACATCGGACGAACCGGATGCCGGCGCGACCATCAGGCGGCGAGGTCCAGGACGATGCGGCCCTCGATCTGGCCCTTGTGCATCTTCTCGAAGATCTGGTTGATGTTCTCCAGCCGGTCGCTGGCCACCGTGGCGGCGACCTTGCCCTGGGCGGCGAAGTCCAGCGACTCCTGCAGGTCCAGGCGGGTGCCGACGATCGAACCGCGCACGGTCACGCCGTTGAGCACCATGCCGAAGATGTCCAGCGGGAATTCGCCCGGAGGCAGCCCATTGAGCGAGACCGTGCCGCCGCGGCGGACCATGCCGATGGCCTGCTCGAAGGCCTTGGGCGACACCGCGGTCACCAGCGCACCATGGGCGCCGCCGATCTCCTTCTTGAGGTAGGCGACCGGATCGGTAGTCCTGGCATTGACGGTCACGGTCGCGCCCAGGCGCGTGGCCAGCTCGAGCTTGGCGTCGTCCACGTCCACCGCGGCCACGTTCAGGCCCATCGCCCGGGCGTACTGCACCGCCATGTGCCCCAGGCCGCCGATGCCGGAAATCACTACCCAGTTGCCGGGCCGTGTATCGGTGACCTTCAGGCCCTTGTAGACGGTGACGCCGGCGCACAGGATCGGGGCGATCTCGACGAAGCCCACGTTGGCGGGCAGGTGCCCGACGTAAGCGGCGTTGGCCAGCGCGTACTCGGCGAAACCGCCGTTGACCGAGTAACCGGTGTTCTGCTGCGTCTCGCACAGCGTCTCCCAGCCGCCCAGACAGTGCTCGCAATGGCCGCAGGCCGAATACAGCCATGGGATGCCGACACGGTCGCCTTCCTTGACATGGCCGACGCCGGCGCCGACCGCGACCACGTGGCCCACGCCCTCGTGGCCGGGAATGAAGGGCGGATTCGGCTTCACCGGCCAGTCGCCCTCGGCTGCATGCAGGTCGGTGTGGCACACGCCACACGCCTCGATCTTGACCAGGATGTCACCGGCGCCCGGGCGCGGCACTTTCACTTCTTCGATCACCAGTGGTTGGCCGAAGGCACGGACCACGGCGGCTTTCATCGTGTTGTTCATTTCCAGGAACTCCTTTGCGAACCATCCCGCGCTTCAAGGTACGCCGACTTTGCTTCCACTCCTTGACTGCGATCAAAACGCGGGAATGGCTGCGACAAGCGGTGGTGCGGCGGCCGGGGGGAGGGACGGCCGCCGCACCGCGCCAGAGAGCTTCAGAAGAATCCGAGCGCCTTGGGCGAGTAGCTGACCAACAGATTCTTGGTCTGCTGGTAGTGATTGAGCATGTCGAGGTGGTTCTCGCGGCCGATGCCGGACTGCTTGTAGCCGCCGAACGCCGCATGCGCGGGATAGGCGTGGTAGCAATTGGTCCATACCCGCCCGGCCTGGATGCCACGACCCATCCGGTACAGCCGCGACGCGTCACGGCTCCATACGCCGGCGCCCAGGCCATAGAGGGTGTCGTTGGCCAGGGCCAGCGCTTCGGCCTCGTCCTTGAACGTGGTGACCGCGACCACCGGACCGAAGATCTCCTCCTGGAAGATGCGCATGCGGTTGTGGCCCTTGAACACGGTCGGCTTGACGTAGAAGCCGCCTGCCAGGTCGCCGTCCAGCGCGTTACGCTCGCCGCCGATCAGCACCTCGGCGCCCTCCTGGCGGCCGATGTCGATGTAGGACAGGATCTTCTCCAACTGTTCGGATGAGGCCTGCGCACCGACCATGGTGCCCGGGTCCAGGGGATTGCCCTGTTTGATCGCAGCCACCCGCTGCAGGACCCGTTGCATGAACTTCTCGTAGATCGACTCCTGGATCAGGGCACGCGAGGGACAGGTGCAAACCTCGCCCTGGTTGAAGGCGAACAGGACGAAGCCCTCCACCGCCTTGTCCAGGTAGTCGTCGTCCTCGGCCATCACGTCGGCGAAGAAGATGTTGGGCGACTTTCCACCCAGTTCCAGGGTCACCGGAATCAGGTTCTGGCTGGCGTACTGCATGATCAGGCGGCCGGTGGTGGTTTCGCCGGTGAACGCGATTTTGGCGATGCGCGGGTTCGACGCCAGCGGCTTGCCCGCCTCCAGGCCGAAGCCGTTGACCACGTTGAGCACGCCCGGCGGCAACAGGTCGCCGATGACCTCCATCAGCACCAGGATCGAGGCCGGGGTCTGTTCGGCCGGCTTCATCACCACGCAGTTGCCGGCGGCCAGCGCCGGGGCCAGCTTCCACACCGCCATCAGCAGCGGGAAGTTCCACGGAATGATCTGCCCGACCACGCCCAACGGCTCGTGGAAATGGTAGGCGATGGTGTCGTGGTCGATCTCGGAGATGCCGCCTTCCTGGGCGCGGATGGCGCCGGCGAAGTAGCGGAAGTGGTCCACGCACAAGGGAACATCGGCGTTGAGCGTTTCCCGGATCGGCTTGCCGTTGTCCCAGGTCTCCGCGTGCGCGAGCAGGTCCAGGTTCTGCTCGATGCGGTCCGCGATCCTGAGCAGCACGTTGGCGCGCTCGGTGGTCGAAGTCCTGCCCCACGCGTGCCTGGCCGCATGCGCCGCATCCAGCGCGGCTTCGATGTCCTGCGCGTTGGAGCGCGGCACCGAGGTGAACACCTTGCCGTTGACCGGGCTGGCGTTGTCGAAGTACTGGCCCGAGGCCGGTTCGGCCCACCGTCCGCCGATGTAGTTGCCATAGCGTTTCTTGAAGATGGAAGACGGATCGACGGCCTGCGGACGGGGCGAAGCGACTGCATTCATTGATTGACTCCAGGGAGGGCAGGATGGGCCGGCGCACCGGGTCTCCTTGCAACGCAGGGCGTGTGCCAGCTTCGGCTGCTGCGCCGCGGCATGGTCCAATGCCTTGTGCGGCCGGCCTGGCTGGCTGAATCCTTCCGCAGCGCAGCATCGAAAGTCGTTGCGACACTGTCGCGGCTGTGGTGTGTATCGGGACAGGCATCGATACACCTGTCGCAGATTGCGACATTCTCGGAGGCAACATGGCCCGGCTCCAGCACCGTCAAACCGTCGATCCGGTAGTCCAGGCACGGCGCGCGTTCTTTGAGAGCGGGCGCGCGCCGGCGGGATACGTGCCTCCCGCGATCCTGCAGTCCTGGCGCCGCTGCCTGGGTCTGGGGCTGGCGGTGAACGCACGTCCCTCGATCGAGCCGGTCGATGCCCCGCGCCTGCGCGCGCTGCGCGAACGCCACGAGCACCTGTGGCGACTGGCCCGGGCGGAGGTGGAGATCCTCGCCGGCGACGCGGCCAACGCCGGCAGCATCGTCATCCTGACCGACGCCGACGGCTGGATCCTGGATGCCGAAGGCAACGCCGGGTTCCTCGACAAGGCCGGGCGGGTGGCCCTGATGCCCGGCGCTTGCTGGAGCGAAGCCCAGGTCGGCACCAATGCGATCGGCACCGCCATAGCCGAGGGCGCTGCGGTGGAAGTGCGCGGCGCCGAGCACTACGCCAACCCGCACCGGATCCTGAACTGCTCGGCCGCGCCGGTGTTCGATCCCTGGGGCATGCTGGTCGGCGTGCTCGACATTTCCGGCGACGCCTCGGTGGCATCCGTGCATGCACTGGGCCTGGCCCAACTGGCGGTGGCCAACATCGAGCACCGCTATTTCGACGAGGGCATCGCCGACGCCGACCTGCTGCGCGTGCACGCCAACCCGGCGTTGCTGGGCAGCGCGCGCGAGGGACTACTGGCGTTCCGCAATGGCCGCCTGGTGGCGGCCAATCGGGCCGGCCTGGCGTTGTTCGGCCTTGACCGCACCGAACTGGGCAAGGCGTCGTACGAAGCGATCTTCGATGGCGCCGTCTCGCACCTGCGCGAGGACGGCTGGCTGCACGACCGCAATGGCCGCCTGATCCACGGCCGCGTCGATGCACCCTCGCAGGCGCGCCGTGCCCGCGCAACCCAACCGATCACGGTCACTCCCGCGGCGATCGCCAGCGAAACCGATGCGCCCTTGTTCAGCGCCGCCCAGAAGACCGAGCTGGAGCGCGCCTGCCGGGTGCTGGACGCCGGCATCCCGGTGCTGGTGCTGGGCGAGACCGGGACCGGCAAGGAGGTCTTCGCGCGCGCGCTGCACCGGCGCAGCGCGCGCAGTGGCAAGCCCTTCGTCGCGGTCAACTGCGCGGCGTTGCCGGAAGGCCTGATCGAGGCCGAGCTGTTCGGCTACGAAAGCGGCGCCTTCACCGGCGCCCGCAAGGAAGGCAGCGCCGGCCTGCTGCGCCAGGCCGATGGCGGCGTGCTGTTCCTCGACGAAATAGGCGACATGCCCCTGGCGCTGCAGCCACGCCTGCTGCGGGTGCTGCAGGACCGGGAGCTGACACCCCTGGGCGGCGGCCGGCCGGTGAAACTGGATTTCGCCCTGATCTGCGCCACCCATCGCCGACTCGAAGAAGCGGTGGCCGAAGGACGCTTCCGCGCCGACCTGTACTACCGCATCTCCCACTACCTCCTGGAGCTGCCGCCACTGCGCGAACTGGACGGACGCGAAGAGGTGGTCCGGGAGCTGTGGGCCCGGATCGGGCGCGACCGCCGGCTTTCGCCCGAGGCTGCCGACGCGTTGGCCGGCTACGGCTGGCCCGGCAACCTGCGACAGCTGGTGGCCAGCCTGCGCACCCTGGCCGCACTGAGCGAGCCGGGCAGCATCCTCGGCGTGGAGTCGCTGCCTGCGTACCTGCACCAACCCCGCGCCGGGATGTCGACGGTGGCGCCCGGCCCGACCGTCGCCGACACAGGGCTCGACGCCCTGACCCGCACGGCCATGCGTGCGGCGATCGAGGCCTGCGACGGCAACATCGTCCGCGCCGCACGCCAGTTGGGGATCAGTCGCAGCACCCTGTACCGGCGCCTGGGCGGTTCACTGCGCGACTGACACCTGCCGGCCACCCGTCCCTGCTACGATCATCGCCTATCCACCCAACGGGGAGTCGTGCGATGGACTATGGATTTCTGTGGGGCGTGATCGCCCTGGCCTGCGGCACGGTGATGATCGTCTACGGCGCCTCGATGTTCCGGGTGGTCCTGGCCTTCGCCGGTTTCTACATCGGCTTCGGCCTGGTGTCGGCCTGGCTGGGCACGCTCAGCGCCGGACCGAGTCCGGGGCTGCAGACCCTCATCGCGGTCGTGCTAGGCGCGGCGCTGGGCGGGGTTCTGTATTCCTTCGTCGGTATCGCGGTGTACGCGGCCGGCGCGATCCTCGGCCTGGTCCTGGCCCTGTTCCTGACCTCGCTGATCGGCGTCGGCAGCAGCTGGTTCCTCAGCCTGCTGGCCGCGGGCGGTGCGGTGCTGGGCGCCTTCGGCGGACGCTACCTGGGGCAATGGCTGACCATCGTGTCCTCGGCCTTCGCCGGCGCTTATTTCTCCGTTACCGGCCTGGCCCTGATCTTCGGTCAGACCGCCCCCAACGGGATGATGCCGGTGAACCTGCAGACCCTGGTGGTGTTCGTGCTGCTGGCCACGATCAGCTTCCTGGCCCAGGCGCGTACCCGCAACCTGCGTCGCAACGGGGCATTCGTCCGCTGAACCGGATCACCCGGCGGACCTCCCGCCGGGCGACGTCCCGTCCCATGGCGGCCGTGCGCTCCCGGGGCGCGGTGCTCCCGGTACGGGACCATGACCCCGGGCGATGGCCGCATCCATGATCCGTTCCGCGTCCGTATCGCTGTTCCGCGACAGCTCCGTTTCCTCCATCGCCGCCGGCTTCGTCACGGTACTGGTCGGCTTCGCCAGCACCGCGGCGATCGTGTTCCAGGCCGCACAGGCGTTGGATGCCACGCCGGCGCAGACCGCTTCCTGGATGTGGGCCCTGGGCATCGGCATGGGGGCGACCTGCATCGCCCTGTCGCTGCGCTGGAAGATGCCGGTGGTCACCGCCTGGTCCACTCCGGGCGCGGCGGTCCTGGCGACCAGCGCCGCCGGCGTGTCGATGGGCGAGGCGGTGGCCGGCTTCCTGGTTTCGGCGCTGCTGATCGCCATCGCCGGGTTCTCCGGGATATTCGAACGCATGCTCGGCCGCATTCCGCTGTCGCTGGCGTCGGCCATGCTGGCCGGGGTGCTGCTGCGCTTCGGCATCGATGCGTTCGCCGCGATCCAGGCCGCACCCGCGCTGGTGCTGTCGATGCTGGCGACGTGGCTGCTGGCGCGCCGATGGTGGCCGCGCTACGCGGTCATCGCCACCCTGCTGGCCGGCATCGCGGCGGCGGCGCTCGCCGGACAACTGCACCTAGCCGGGCTGCGGCTGGAACTGGCGCAGCCGGTATGGACCACGCCGCGCCTGAGCCTGGCTTCGATACTGGGCGTGGCCCTGCCGCTGTTCGTGGTGACCATGGCCTCGCAGAACGTCCCGGGCGTGGCGGCGATCCGCGCGTCCGGCTATCCGGTGCCGGTGTCGCCTGCGATCGGCTGGACCGGCGTGGCCAGCCTGCTGCTGGCGCCCTTCGGCGCCTTCGCGCTCAACCTGGCCGCGATCACCGCGGCGATCTGCATGGGGCCGGAGGCGCACGCCGATCCCGCCCGACGCTACACGGCGGCGGTGTGGGCCGGACTGTTCTACCTGTTGGTCGGCCTGTTCGGCGCGACCGTGGCCGGGCTGTTCGCCGCGTTCCCGCAGGCGCTGGTGCTGGCCATCGCCGGCATCGCGCTGTTCGGCACGCTCGGCAACAGCCTGGTCGCCGCGCTGCGCGAGGAAGACGAACGCGAGGCGGCGCTGGTGACGTTTCTGGTGACCGCTTCCGGGCTGTCGCTGCTGGGCGTGGGTGCCGCGTTCTGGGGACTGGTGGCGGGCGTGTGCGTGCGGCTGGCGCTGCGGCGCAAGCGCGATGACGATGGCACAGGGCGATAGACTGACGGCATCCCCGCACGCTACCGAGGAGCGTTGCACATGCGCCTGGGCCTTGCCGCCAACCGCCTGCACCATGCCAACGAGGATGCCGCGTTGTTCCGCTGGCTGCGCGCCTGCGGCCCTGGCATCCGCACGCTGGGACTTGAGCTGCATGCGGTGGGCCGCACCCATGACGCGATCGCCGCGACAAGAGTGCTCGACGGCTACGCCGGCCTGAAGCGCTACCCCTACGGCCGCGAAGGCGGGCTGATGAAACTGGTCGCCGAAGTGGTGGGCATGGAAGACGATGCCCGCGCCCTGGACGGCGCGATCTACCTGATCGATCCGGTCGATCCGTCCTCGATCTTCCCCGAGGCGGTCGCGCTCAAGCGCCAGTGCGTGATCCACGGCAAGCCCTTCATCTCCACCGTGGCCGGTGCCCGCGACTGGATCGAGAGCGAGCGCATCCACGCCGGGCTGGCTCCCGATCCCGGCGCCGACGGCCTGCATGCGCTGGAGTCGCAGACCCTGGCGCTGATCGCCCACGACGCGATGAAGCCGCGGATGCTGGATTTCGCCGCCGAACACTACGACGTGCTGTCGCGGTTCGCCCGGCGCGTGGCCACCGGCACCACCGGCCAGCAACTCAACGAATTGGCCTGGAGATCCGGCTGGCCGCGGGACACGCCCTGGGTGCACCGCTTCCTCAGCGGCCCGATGGGCGGCGATGCGCAGATCGCCGACCTGGTGCTGGAGCGGCAATGCCAACGCGCGGTGTTCTTCGAGGACCCGCACGTGGCCCGCCAGCACGAAGCCGACATCCAG
>JAGOWL010000015.1 GCA_018060215.1 Pseudoxanthomonas sp. | reverse complement strand
TGGCGTCGACCTGCTTGACGATCACCGCGCAGTACAGCGAGTGCGAGCCATCGGCGGCCGGCAGCGAGCCGGACACCACCACGCTGCCCGGCGGCACGTAGCCGTAGGACACCTCGCCGGTGGCGCGGTTGTAGATGCGCGTGGACTGGCCGATGAACACGCCCATGCCGATCACGCTGTGGTGGCCCACCACCACGCCTTCCACCACTTCCGAACGCGCGCCGATGAAGCAGTGGTCCTCGATGATGGTCGGGCTGGCCTGCAGCGGTTCGAGCACGCCACCGATGCCGGCGCCACCGGACAGGTGGCAATGCTTGCCGACCTGGGCGCAGGAACCGACCGTGGCCCAGGTGTCGACCATGGTGCCCTCGCCCACGTGCGCGCCGATGTTGATGAAACTCGGCATCAGCACCACGTCCTTGCCCAGGTGGGCGCCGCGGCGCGCCACCGTACCCGGCACCACGCGCACGCCCAGCTTGCGGAACTCGGCCTCGCCATAGCCTTCGAAACGGGTGGCGACCTTGTCCCAGTAAGGGGCTGGCGCGCCTTCCATCACCGCCATGTCATTGACCCGGAAGTACAGCAGCACGGCCTTCTTCAGCCACTCGTTGACCTGCCAGCCTCCCTTGCCATCGGGCTCGGCGACGCGGAACTGGCCGCTTTCCAGGCCGCCGATGACCCGCTCGACCAGCGGCCGGGTCGAGCCGTCGATCTCGTCCAGGGTCAAGGCGGCGCGGCGCTCGAACGCGCTTTCGATGGAAAACCTCAACTCCTCCAGGCCGGGACCGGCCACGGCGGCGGGTCGCTTGCGCGCGGTCTTGCGGGCGGGTGTCTTCTTCGGCGTCTGCGCGGCCATCAGCGGGGGGCTCCGGTGGTCGGGGTTTCAGGGTCCAGCCGCGCACGCAGCTCGGCGCGCAGGGTGTCCTGCGCGGCGGCGTCCAGCGGCCGGTCGTGTTCGTCGGTGATCTGGAACAGGTCCTCGACCCGCTCGCCAAAGGTGGCGATGCGCGCATCGTGCACGCGCAGGCCGCTGGCGCGCAGGGCCTGGGCCACCTCGGCCAGCAGCCCCGGGCGGTCCGGGCAGACCAGGCCGAACAGGCTGCGGCGCCCATCGGCGGTGGTGCTGAACTCCAGCCGCGGCGCGAAGCGGAAATGGCGCAGCTGCCGCGGCGCGGCGCGGCGCGGCGCACGCACCCTTTCCAGCGCGCCGGAAAGGGCCTGGCCCAGCGCCTGTTCCAGTTGCCGCGGATCGCCGCTGGCGAAACTGTCGGCCGGCAACACCTCGAAGGTGTCGAACACCGCACCATGCGGCCCCATCAGGATCCGCGCCTGGTGCACGCCATAGCCGTGGCGGTCCAGGGTGGCCACGATCGCCGCGAACAGGCCGTCGCGATCGGGCGAGTGCACGAACACTTCCAGCGCCGCGCCGGTGTCGCCCACGCCGATCCGGCGCACCGCGACCCGGGTCTGGCCCGGTGCCACCTCGAACAGGGCATCGGCCTGCCAGGCCAGCTGTTCGGGCCGGAAGCGCAGGAAGCTCTCGTCGGGCATCTGCCCGAGCTGGCCGGCGATGCGCGCCTGGTCGTGGCCACGCGCGCGCAGCAGCTCGGCGGTCGCCTCGCGTCCTTCGGCCACCCGCGCTTCCACGTCCACCGGCGCCTCCAGGCCCTCGCGCAGCGCGCGCCGGGTGGCCAGGTAGAGGTCGGCCAGCAGCCGGTCCTTCCAGGCATTCCACAGTTTCGGGCTGGTGCCGGCGATGTCGGCGCAGGTCAGCAGGTACAGGTAGTCCAGGCGCTCGCGGTCGCCGACCAGGGTGGCGAAGGCCCGGATCACCTCCGGATCGGAGATGTCCTGCTTCTGCGAGGTGGTGGACATGCGCAGGTGCTGTTCCACCAGCCACACCACCAGGCCGGTGTCGGCCTCGCTCAGGCCGTGGGCCACGCAGAACCGGCGCGCATCGCTGGCACCGAGCTCCGAATGGTCGCCGCCACGGCCCTTGCCGATGTCATGGAACAGGCCGGCCAGCAGCAGCAGCTCGGGCTTGCGCAGGCGTGGCCACACCTCGTGCGCGATGGAGAAACGCTCGTCGGCGCCGGCGGCGAAGCCGGACAGGTTGCGCAGCACCATCAGGGTGTGCTGGTCGACCGTGTAGGCATGGAACAGGTCGAACTGCATGCGCCCGGATACCCGTGCGAACGCCGGCAGGTATTGGCCCAGCACGCCCAGCCGCGCCATCCGCACCAGGGTCTCGACCGGGCGCGGCCCGCGCAGCAGGGCCATGAAGCGCGCGCGCGCGGCCGGCCCGGCCTGCTCGCCGGAGGGCAGCCACTTCAACGATTCGGCCAGTGCACGGGCGGTGCGCGAATGCAGGCCGCGCACCTGCGGGTGCCCGGCCCAGGCGGCAAACAGCGCCAGCACCTCGCGCAGGTCGCCCTCGGGCCAGTACGGCGCGGCTGCGGCCAGGTAGCCGCGGCGCAGGACGAAATCACCCTCCAGCGGCTCGGCCACCGCCTCGCCGTCGAATACCTCCTCGAAGCGCTGCAGCAGGCGGTCGCTGATCCGGCGCACGATCGCGGCGCTGCGGTAGAAGCCCTGCATCATCTTCTCGACGCCCAGGCTGTGCCCGTCGTCCTCGAAACCCAGCCGCTGGGCCAGCGACTTCTGGTAGTCGAAGCGCAGCCGCTCCTCCGTACGCCCGGCGACCAGGTGCAGGCCCCAGCGCAGCCGCGCCAGCGAGCGGCGCTCGCGCACCAGGGCGGCCGCCTCATCCGGCCCCAGGTGGCCCAGGCTGACCAGGGCCTCCAGGTCGCTCACCCCGAACGCGCGCAGCGCCATCCAGCCCAGGGTGTGCAGGTCGCGCAGGCCACCGGGTCCGTCCTTGATGTCCGGTTCCAGGTTGTCGGAGGTGTCGCCGAAGCGGCGATGGCGCCGCTCCAGCTCCTCGCGCTTGGCCAGGAAGAATTCGCGCGGCGGCCAGATCCGCGCCGGAGCGATGGCCGCTTCCAGTGCCGCCATCGCCTCGGCCCCGGCCACCACCGGGCGCGCTTCCAGCAGCGCGGTCATCACCGTCTGGTCGGCCGCCGCGCTGGTGCATTCGGCGGCCGAGCGCACCGCGTGGCCCACCGCCAGCCCGGTGTCCCAGAGCAGGGCGAAGAACTCCGACAGGCCGGCACCGTGCGCCTGCTGCGCGTCCGGTTCGGCCAGCACCAGCAGGTCGATGTCCGAGCGCGGGAACAGCTCGCCCCGGCCATAGCCGCCGACGGCGATCAGCGCCAGCGGCGCGCCTTCCGGGATGCACTCGTGCCAGGCCCGGCGCAGCAGGTCGTCGACCAGGCGTGCGCGCAGGGCCAGCAGGCGGTCGATGTCCACCTCCTGGCCATAGCGCTTGAGCAGGCGGGCGTCGCCGCGCAGCAGCAGTTCGCGGGCGCGGGCGGCCCATTGGGCGTGGAACGGGCCGGCGGCGGCGCTGGCCGGAACGCTGTCCATGCCGGTGCCCGCGCCGGCCGCGGTCATGCCGGCGGTGGCTGCTGGCCGGCGGCCAGGGTCAGCACGTCCACGCCGTCTTCGGTCACCGCCACCATGTGCTCCCACTGCGCCGAGAGCTTGCGGTCCTTGGTCACCACGGTCCAGCCGTCGGGCAGCACCTTGGCGTGGCGGGTGCCCTCGTTGATCATCGGCTCGATGGTGAAGGTCATGCCCGGCTTGAGCACCAGGCCATCACCGGGGCGACCGTAGTGCAGCACCTGCGGCTCGTCGTGGTAGACCTTGCCGATGCCGTGGCCGCAGTACTCGCGCACCACCGAGAAGCGCTCGGCTTCCGCATGGCTCTGGATCGCATGGCCGACGTCGCCCAGGGTCGCACCCGGGCGCACCGCGCGGATGCCGCGCCACATCGCCTCGAAGGTGACCTCCACCAGCCGCCGCGCCATCACCGACGGGGTGCCGACGTAGTACATGCGGCTGGTGTCGCCGTGCCAGCCATCCTTGATCACGGTGACGTCGATATTGACGATGTCGCCGTCCTTGAGGACCTTGCCCGGGCTGGGGATTCCGTGGCAGATCACGTTGTTGACCGAGGTGCACACCGTCTTGGGGTAGCCGCGATAACCGACGTTGGCCGGGATCGCGCCCTGCACCTTGACGATGTGGTCATGGCAGATCCGGTCCAGTTCCTCGGTGCTCACGCCCGGCTTGACGTGGTCGCCGATCAGGTCGAGCACTTCGGCGGCCAGGCGGCCGGCGACGCGCATCTGTTCGATTTCCTCGGGGGTCTTCAGGTGCATGGCCATGGGCGTATTATCGCCGATCCGGCGCGAATGCTGAACGGGCGCCGGCGCGAGCGGCCCGGCGGCCCGGTTCCCGCTCCTCCCCGGCCCTGGAGCCACCACCGCACCGGTTTGCCCCAGCCTGCGCGCCGGGCTATACTCCCGCGGCTGACCTTGCCCGAACCCTCGGGCCGCCCACGCCGGGCGCGGTCGCGCCGGCCCGCCGGCCCCGGCGAATACACACCTGACGCCACCCCCCGTGCCGGGGTGCCCCTGCCAACTGGAGCCCAGGCTCCCGGACGCAAGCGGGTTCGGCCACGGAAGCGCCAGGGAGGCCCAACCCCGGAATCGTCAAAGGTGCGAGTCCTTCGCAAGGGCCCGCACATCCATGTGCGGACTGCCCAGGAAAAGCCGCGCCTGTGATGCGATTCCACTATCAGGAGTTTCAAGCAATGCCCCAGATCACCATGCGCCAGATGCTGGAAGCCGGCGTCCATTTCGGCCACCAGACCCGTTACTGGAACCCGAAGATGGGCCCGTACATCTTCGGCGCCCGCGGCAAGATCCACATCATCAACCTCGAGAAGACCGTCCCGCTGTTCTCGGACGCGATGAACTTCATCTCGGCCATCGCCCAGAAGCGCGGCACCATCCTGTTCATCGGCACCAAGCGCAGCGCGCGCGATGCGATCAAGGAAGAAGCCGAGCGTTGCGGCATGCCCTACATGACCCAGCGCTGGCTGGGCGGCACCCTGACCAACTTCGCCACCGTGAAGAAGTCGGTCGCCCGCCTCAAGGAGCTGGAAGCGGCCGAGACCGACGGCACCTTCGAGAAGCTGGTCAAGCACGAAGTGCTGGGCCTGCGCCGCGAGCGCGAAAAGCTGGACGCCTCGCTGGGCGGCATCAAGGACATGAACCGCCTGCCTGACGCCCTGTTCGTGATCGACATCGGCCACGAGGACATCGCGATCAAGGAAGCCAAGAAGCTCGGCATCCCGGTGGTCGCGGTGGTCGACACCAACTACGACCCGGCCCTGGTCGACTACGCCATCCCCGGCAATGACGACGCCATCCGCGCCGTGCAGCTGTATGGCCGCGCCGCCGCCGATGCCGTGCTGGAAGGCAAGGCCGCCGCCCCCAACGCCGCCAACGTGTCCGAGGGCGACTTCGCCGCGGCCGATGGCGACGCCAAGGCGCCGCGCCGCGCCCCGGCCAAGAAGGCCGCCCCGCGCGACAACGGCAAGGCCGGCGAAGAAGCCGCCCCCGCCGCGGAGTGATCGGCAACGCGGCCGCGCGAAATCCCGCGGCCGCATGCCCTCGCTCGGGAGCTGGAAACACGGTTCCTGCCGTCGTCCCCGTGGTTGTCAGCAGGCCGATGCCTGCTCCCACGGGGGCCAGCGACCCCGATTCCCGTCGCAAGCCAGACACACGGATGATCAGCGCTTTGCGCTGCTGCAAACATCTTCCCGCCCGCGCGGGGATGACGTCTCAATACACAGATAAAGGTATCCCCAATGGCTGAAATCACCGCTTCCCTGGTCAAGGAACTGCGCGAGCGCACCGGCGCCGGCATGATGGAGTGCAAGAAGGCACTCACCGAACACAACGGCGACATCGACGCCGCCGCCGAGGCGCTGCGCAAGTCCGGCGCCGCCAAGGCCGACAAGAAGGCCGACCGCGTCACCGCCGAAGGCCGCATCGGCGTGGCCCAGGACGGCGGCAAGGCCGTGCTGGTCGAGGTGAACTCCGAGACCGACTTCGTCGCCAACGACGCCAACTTCAAGTCCTTCGTCGATTCGGTCGCCCGCGCTGCGCTGGCCTCCGGCGCCGCCGACGTGGAAGCCCTCAAGGCCGCCAGGCTGGCCTCGGGCGAGACGGTGGAGGAGTCGCGCGCCACCACCATCCAGAAGCTGGGCGAGAACATCCAGATCCGTCGCCTGGTCAAGGTCGAAGGCACCAACACCATCGGCGCCTACGTGCACACCAACGGCAAGATCGGCGTGCTGGTGGACCTGTCCGGCGGCAACGCCGAACTGGCCAGTGGCCTGGCCATGCACGTGGCGGCGATGAACCCGCCGTACAACAAGGCCGGCGACGTCCCGGCCGACTTCGTGGCCAAGGAGAAGGAAATCGAGCTCGCCAAGATGAGCGAGAAGGACAAGGCCAAGCCGGCCGAAATCCTGGAGAAGATCATCAGCGGCAAGATCAACAAGATCGTCAACGAGGTCACCCTGTACGGCCAGAGCTACGTGCTGGACGGCGACAAGACCGTCGAGCAGGCGGTCAAGGCCGCCGGCGGCGACGTGGTCGGCTTCCAGCGCCTGGTGGTCGGCGAGGGCATCGAGAAGGTGGTCGAGGACTACGCGGCCGAAGTGGCCAAGGCCATGCAGGTCTGATCCATCGCTCCATGCGTGCCCCCGAAAGCCGCGGCCCTGCCGCGGCTTTCTTCGTATCGGGGGCCGTTTCCGCTAGAATTCCCGCGCCCCCCCATCCTGCCCCGAGACCGCCATGTCCGAGCTCGCCTACCGCCGCGTCCTGCTGAAACTTTCCGGGGAGGCGCTGATGGGGGCCGAGGACTACGGCATCGACCCGGGCGTGATCGGCCGCATCGCCCGCGAGATCATCGAGGTGCGCGAGGCCGGCGCCGAGATCGGCCTGGTGATCGGCGGCGGCAACATCTTCCGTGGCGCCGGCCTGGCCGCCGGCGGCATGGACCGGGTCACCGGCGACCAGATGGGCATGCTGGCCACGGTGATCAACGCCCTGGCCATGCAGGACGCCCTGGAGAAGCTCGGCGGCAAGGTCCGGGTGATGAGCGCGCTGAAGATCAACGACGTGTGCGAGGACTACATCCGCCGCCGCGCCGTGCGCCACCTGGAAAAGGGTCGCATCGCCATCTTCGCCGCCGGCACCGGCAACCCGTTCTTCACCACCGACTCGGCCGCGGCCCTGCGCGCCATCGAGATCAACGCCGACCTGCTGCTCAAGGCCACCAAGGTCGACGGCGTCTACGACCGCGACCCGAAAAAGCACCCCGATGCGGTGCGCTTCGATGAACTGGACCACGACGAGGTCATCGCCCGCGACCTGCAGGTGATGGACACGGCCGCCTTCGCCCTGTGCCGCGACCACGGCATCCCGCTGCGGGTCTACGACCTGTCGGTGCCGGGCAATCTGATGCGGATCCTGAAGGGCGCCAACATCGGCACCCTGGTCCGGGCCCGCCGCTGACGCCGGGAACGGCCCGCCCGGACGGGCGATCCCCTATAATCGACCGATTCGGTTTTCGACGGAATACGGCGATGATCAACGAGATCAAGCAAGACGCGCAGGCGCGCATGGCCAAGAGCATCGACTCCCTGCGCCACAACCTGGTCAAGATCCGCACCGGCCGCGCCTCCACCGGCCTGGTCGACACCATCAAGGTCAATGCCTATGGCAGCGAAGTGCCGCTGTCGCAGGTGGCCGCGGTATCGGTGTCCGACGCCCGCTCGCTGGTGATCAACCCCTGGGACAAGGGCATGGTCGGCGCGGTGGAGAAGGCGATCCTGGCCTCGGACCTGGGCCTGACCCCGAACACCGCCGGCACCACCATCCGCCTCAACCTCCCGGCCCTGACCGAGGAGCGCCGCCGCGACCTGACCAAGGTCGTGCACGGCGAGGGCGAGGACGCCAAGGTGGCCATCCGCAACATCCGCCGCGACGCCAACCAGCACGTCAAGGACCTGCTCAAGGAAAAGCAGGTGACCGAGGACGAGGTCCGGCGCGCCGAGGAAGACATCCAGAAGCTCACCGACAAGGCGATCAAGGATGTCGACGAGGTGGTCAAGGGCAAGGAACAGGAACTGATGGCGGTCTGAGCGGTCTGACCGCTCCGTGCCCGGCATGCCTGCAGATCCCTCCACCCGCGCCCCGGTGCCCCGCCACCTGGCGATCATCATGGACGGCAACGGCCGCTGGGCCCAGCGCCGGCGGCGCCCGCGCATCATCGGCCACCGCGCCGGCGCACGCGCCGTCAACCTGGCCATCGATTTCTGCCTGCAGCGCGGGATCGGCACCCTGACCCTGTTCGCCTTCTCCAGCGAGAACTGGGGCCGGCCCGAGGATGAGGTCAGCGCACTGATGAAGCTGTTCCTCAACGCCCTGGAACGGGAAGTCGACGAACTGGACCGGCGCGGGGTACGGATCCGCTTCATCGGCGAGCGCTCCCGGTTCGCCAGTGGCATCGTCGCGCGCATGGCCGCCGCCGAGGCCCAGACCGCCGGCAACACCCGGCTGCAACTGGCCATCGCGGCCAGCTACGGCGGCCGCCAGGACATCGCCTGCGCCGCCCGCCAACTGGCGGCCGAGGTGGCCGCCGGCCGGCTGCGCCCGGAGGACATCGACGAGGCCACCCTGGACGCGCGCATGGCGCTGGCCGACCTGCCGCCACCGGACCTGTTCATCCGCACCGGCGGCGACCACCGGATCAGCAACTTCCTGCTCTGGCAGCTGGCCTATACCGAACTGTGGTTCACCGAGACCCTGTGGCCGGATGTGGATGCCGGCGTGCTGGCCCAGGCCCTGGACGACTACGCCGGGCGCGAGCGCCGCTTCGGACTGACCAGCGCCCAGGTTGGCGCGGAGACTCCCGCATGACCCGTACCCGCGTTCTCGCCGCCCTGGTCATGGCCCCGGCCGCAATCGCCGCCATCATGCTGCTGTCCACGCCCTGGCTGGCCGCCCTGGCCGCCCTGGTCCTGCTGATGGGCCTGTGGGAGTGGCTGAAGCTGGCCGGAGTCGAGGACACCCTGCCGCGGATCGTGCTGGTGGGTCTCAACCTGGCGCTGATGGTGCTGCTGGTATGGGCCTCGCGCGATGCCTCCGGCCTGAACCCGGCCCTGTTCCAGATCGTCACCCTGCTCGGCGCACTGGCCTGGTTGCTGGCCCCGCTGTGGCTGTGGCGCCCGGGCTTCACCGCCGGTGACCGCCCGTTGGCACGGGCGTTCAAGCTGGCCGCCGGCACCGTGGCGGTGATCCCGGCCTGGGCCGCGCTGTGCCTGCTGCACTCGGACAACTTCGCCAACCTCGCCGGCCAGGCCGGCGGCGGCCACGGTCCGCGCTGGCTGCTGGCTGCGCTGGCCCTGGTGTGGGCGGCCGACTCCGGTGCCTATTTCGCCGGCCGCCATCTGGGCAAGCACAAGCTGGCCCCGACCATCAGCCCGAACAAGACCGTGGAAGGCGCCGTCGGCGGCCTGCTCGCCGGCGTGGCGGTGGCCATCGGCCTGGGCCTGTGGGCCGGTGCCGGCAGTGCGCAGTTGCCGGCCCTGGCCCTGGTGGCGGCGCTGGCGGTGGCGGTGTCGATCGTCGGCGACCTGGTCGAAAGCCTGCTCAAGCGCCAGGCCGGGGTGAAGGACTCCGGTCACCTGATCCCCGGCCATGGCGGCATCCTGGACCGCATCGACGGGGTGCTGGCGGCGGTGCCGGTGTTCGTCGTCGGCAAGGGGATCCTGGGCTTCTGAGCCCGGAGCGCACGCCCATGGCCACCTCCACCGACATCCGCCAGGTCGCCGTGCTCGGCGCCACCGGCTCGATCGGCGCCTCGGCGCTGGATGTGATCGCGCGCCATCCCGGGCGGATGCGGGCCAGCGTGCTGGCCGCCGGCCGCCAGGTCGATGCCCTGCTCGCCCTGTGCGCGCGGCACCGCCCCGACCATGCGGTGATCGCCGACCCGGACGCCTACCCGGCACTGCGCGATGGCCTGGCCGCCGCCGGGCTGGCCACCCGTGCCCACGCCGGCCACCCGGCGCTGGAAAGCCTGGTCGCCGGCCCGGAGTGCGACACCGTGGTGGCGGCGATCGTCGGCGCCGCCGGGCTGGCCTCGACCCTGGCCGCCGCGCGCGCCGGCAAGCGCCTGCTGCTGGCCAACAAGGAATCGCTGGTGCTGGCCGGCGAACTGGTGATCGCCGCCGCCCGCGCCTCCGGCGCGCAGATCGTGCCGATCGACAGCGAGCACAGCGCGGTGTTCCAGTGCCTGCGTTCGTGCCAGCCCGAGGGCGTGCGCCGGATCGTGCTGACCGCTTCCGGCGGCCCGTTCCGCGGCTGGGATCGCACGCGCCTGGCCACGGTCACCCCGGCCCAGGCGGTGGCGCATCCGAAGTGGTCGATGGGCCCGAAGATCTCGGTCGATTCGGCCACCCTGATGAACAAGGGCCTGGAGGTGATCGAGGCCCACCACCTGTTCGGGCTGCCGGCCGGGTGCATCGATGTGCTGGTGCATCCGCAGAGCCTGGTCCACGCGCTGGTCGAATACGTCGACGGGTCGACCCTGGCCCAGCTCGGCCTGCCGGACATGCGCACCGCCCTGGCGGTGGGCCTGGGCTGGCCGCAGCGCATCGAATCGGGCGTGTCCGGACTGGACCTGCTGGCCCAGGGCCGGCTCGATTTCGAGGCCCCGGACCTGGACGCCTTCCCCTGCCTGCGGTTGGCCGGCCAGGCCATGGCCGCCGGCGGCACCGCGCCGGCGGTGCTCAATGCGGCCAACGAGGAAGCCGTTTCAGCCTTTCTTCAGGGCCGGATCGGTTTCCTAGACATTCCGGCGCTGGTCGGGGAGGCCCTGGCCGCCCTGGCCGCGGCGCCGGCCGGTTCCCTGGAGGCGCTGCTGGCCGCCGACACCGACGCCCGCCGTCTCACCCGCCACCTGATCGACCGCCCCCACGGAACCACCCCCGCATGAGCGCCACCGTCCACACGCGCGTTCCACGACCGAGTGCCGACCATGGGTGATTTCCTCGGCTCCCTGTGGTGGCTGCTGGTCAGTCTGGGCGTGCTGGTCACCTTCCACGAATTCGGCCACTACTGGGTGGCGCGCCGATGCGGGGTGGACGTGCTGCGTTTTTCCGTGGGCTTCGGCAAACCGCTGTGGTCGCGCCATGACCGCCACGGCACCGAGTTCGCCATCGCCGCCATCCCGCTGGGCGGCTACGTGAAGATGCTCGACGAGCGCGAGGGCGATGTGCCGGTCGACCGCCAGGCCCATGCCTTCAACCGCCAGGGCGTGTGGCGGCGGATCGCGATCGTGGCCGCCGGCCCGGTCGCCAACCTGCTGCTGTGCGTGGCCCTGCTGTGGATGATGTTCATGGTCGGGCGCCAGGACTACGCCGCCGTGGTCGGCCAGGCCCAGGGGATCGCCGCCGAAGCCGGGTTCCAGCCCGGCGACCGCCTGCTGTCGGTGGACGGGCGCGAGCTGGAGACCTGGAGCGAGGCGGCCATGGCCCTGGCCGGCCCGGCCCTGGACCGGCGCGACATCGAGGTGGCGGTCGAAGACGCCGCCGGCCAGGCGCGGGTGCATACCCTGCGCCTGTCGCAGCTGCCGCCGGACCTGGACGAACGCCGCATCGCCGAGCAGGCCGGCTTCACCTGGCGCTTCATGCAGGCCCCGGCCCGGATCGACGCGGTGGCCGAGGACGGCGCGGCCGCCGGCGTGCTGCTGCCCGGCGACCTGGTGCTGGCCGTGGATGGCACCCGGGTCGATGCCGCCGGCCAGGTGGCACCGCTGGTCCAGACCCTGGGCGAGCGCGGCGGCACCGGCATGGTCGAGGTCGACCGCGGCGGTGAACGCCTGGCCCTGGAGTTGACTCCGCGCCCCAGCAGCGACCCGCAGCGCGCCGGCCGCTGGGAGCTGGGCATCGCCCTGGCCGCGCCGCAGGCCCCGGCCTATGACGCCGTGCAGCGTCACGGCCCGCTGGCGGCCGTGCCGATGGCCCTGCGCGAGACCGGACGGCTGGCCTCGGACTCGCTGGGGATGATGTGGCGGATGCTGACCGGCCAGGCCTCGGCGCAGAACGTGTCCGGCCCGATCACCATCGCCCGGGCGGCCAACGCCTCGGCCGAGCGCGGGCTGGACTGGTTCCTGTATTTCCTGGCCCTGCTCTCGCTGAGCCTGGCCATCGTCAACCTGCTGCCGATCCCGATCTTGGACGGCGGCCACCTCCTGTACTACCTTATAGAGTTGGTCAAGGGCAGCCCATTGAGCGAACGCGCAATGGCGGCCGGCCAGTACGTGGGCCTGGCCTTGCTGGCCGGGCTGATGGGACTGGCGTTCTACAACGACATCCTGGGCCTGATGCCAGGATGACCCGCTGCAGTCCCGGCCCTGATCCCCGTTTCCCGACCCCACGCTTTTCCACCGGATGTGACATGACGCGATACCCCGTGCGCCGCCTGCTCGCCCTTGCCCTCGCCTCGTCCCTGAGCCTGCCGGCGATGGCGCAGATGGTCGAGCCGTTCACCGTACGCGACATCCGCATCGATGGCCTGCAGCGCATCGCCGCCGGCACCGTGTTCACCTACCTGCCGGTGGAACGCGGCGAGGTGCTGGACCAGAGCACCGCCGGCGAGACCATCCGCGCGCTGTACAAGACCGGGTTCTTCGAGGACGTGCGCCTGGACCGCCAGGGCGACATCCTGGTGGTGACCGTGGCCGAGCGCCCGGCGATCAACAAGCTGACCCTGCAGGGCAACAAGGACATCAAGACCGAGGACCTGACCCGCGGCCTGCAGGACATCGGCCTGGCCGAGGGCGAGACCTTCGACCGCCTGGCCCTGGACCGGGTCACCCAGGAACTGGTCCGCCAGTACAACAACCGCGGCAAGTACAACGTGCAGATCACCCCCTCGGTGGCCCAGCTGGACCGCAACCGCGTGGACGTGACCATCGACGTCAAGGAAGGCAAGGCGGCCAAGATCCGCCACGTCAACCTGGTGGGCACCGAGAGCTTCAGCAACGAGGAGATCCTCGACACCTGGGAGTCGCGCGAGGGCAGCTGGTTGTCCTGGTACCGGCGCGACGACCAGTACTCGCGCGAGAAGCTCTCCGGCGACATGGAGAAGCTCAACTCCTGGTACCTGGACCGCGGCCACATCGACTTCAGCATCGACTCCACCCAGGTCTCGATCAGCCCCGACAAGCGCGACATGTACCTGACCGCCAGCGTCACCGAGGGCGAGGTCTACACCATCTCCGAGGTCAAGGTCACCGGCGACACGGTGCTGCCGCAGGCAGACGTCGAGCGGCTGGTGCTGGCGCGCGAAGGCCAGGTGTTCTCGCGGGTGATGCTGGAGCGCTCATCGGACCTGATCACCAACTCGCTGTCCAACATCGGCTACGCCTTCGCCAAGGTGAACCCGGTGCCGGCCGTGGACCGCGACGAGCGCACGGTCGCCATCAACATGCAGGTGATGCCCGGCCCGCGCGTGAACGTGCGCCGGATCGTGTTCAAGGGCAACGCGCGCACCTCCGACGAGGTGCTGCGCCGCGAGATGCGCCAGTTCGAGAACGCCTGGTATTCGCAGGCCGCCATCGACCGCTCCAAGATCCGCCTGCAGCGGCTGGGCTTCTTCGAAACCGTCGAGGTCGAGACCCCGGCCGTGCCCGGCATGGCCGACCAGGTCGACGTGGTGTTCAACGTCAAGGAGACCAATTCGGGCAGCTTCGTGTTCGGCCTGGGCTACTCGCAGCTGGCCGGCATGACCACCTCGGTCCAGCTGTCCCAGAACAACTTCCTGGGCAGCGGCAACCGGGTCTCGGTGGAAGCGCAGCGCAGCAACTACATGCAGCGCTACGCGTTCTCCTACCTCAATCCGTTCTTCACCGACGAAGGCCTGTCGCTGGGCTACAACCTGTGGTGGCGCGAGCTGGACTACTCGGACTTCAACACCGCCCAGTACAACAGCACCAATGCCGCCGCGCAGATGGTGCTGGGGATCCCGATCACCGAGCACAGCTCGATCTCGATGCTGTTCGGCATCGATACCAACCAGATCGACACCTACAGCGGCTATACGCCGCAGGCGATCATCGACTACGTCGACGCGATCGGCCAGCGCACCTTCCACTCCTGGCGCAGCGAGCTGGGCTGGTCGCGCGACACCCGCAACGACTTCTTCATGCCCACCCGCGGCACCTACCAGCGCGTGGGCCTGGAAAGCACCCTGCCCGGCTCGACCGTGGAGTACTACAAGCTCAGCTACGAGTTCTCCCACTACTGGCCGCTGAGCCAGGCCTTCGTGCTGCGCACCGGCCTGGACCTGGGTTACGGCGACAGCTATGGCAACGACCACGTCCGCAACATCTGCTGGACCAACGGCACCTACGTGGACACCAATGGCGACGGCATCCAGGACACCTACGTGCCCGGGCCGCCGCCCACCGAACCGTGCCTGGGCAGCTCGCCGGACTTCGTCAAGACGGTCACCGCCACCGGCCTGCCGTTCTTCGAGAACTTCTACGCCGGCGGCACCCGCTCGGTGCGTGGCTTCCGCGACAACACCCTGGGCCCGCGCTCGGAGCCGATCGGCGGCTACCTGGGGCAGCCGCTGGGTGGTTCGCTCAAGACCGTCGGCCAGATCGAAATGGTGTTTCCCAAGCTGTTCGACAGCAAGGCCGCACGCGTGTCGGCGTTCGTGGACGTCGGCAACGTCTTCAACGGCGCCAACAACTTCGACGCCGGCGAGCTGCGTGCTTCGGCGGGCGTGGCCCTGCTGTGGCGCGCACCGGTGGGACCGATCTCGATCAGCTACGCCTACCCGTTCAAGAAGAAGGACGGCGACGAGATCGAGCGTCTGCAGTTCACCTTCGGCGGCGGCTTCTGACCAGCAGGAGCACGGCTTGCCGGCGACCGTGCCACAGGCCGGTTGCCGGCACGCCCGGCGCCTACATGCCTGCAGCGTCGATGACCGCACCCAGCTGCGCCAGCACCGCGGTGGCGTAGCTGCCCGGCGGCAGCGAGAACGACAGCTGCAGGCTGGACGGGTCCGGCCAGTCCCAGCGCAATCCCTCGGGCAGCACGCGCAGCGCGCGCCGCTCCTGCTCCAGGCCGGCGCGCTCCAGCCCGTCACGCAAGGCCATCGACTCCACATCATCCAGGGCCGCCAGTTCCAGCGCGCGACAGCCCCCCTCGCTGCGCAGCGTCCCCCGCCCCCACAGCGGCCCGCTGGGATGGATGTCGAATCCGGCCAGCCGCTGCGCCAGCGCCTCGCTCCACGGCTCCGGGCCAAACACGCTGCGACTGCCGTCCAGCATCCAGACCTCGCCGTCCATCCCCTCGTCCCAGCTGCCATCGGCCACGCGTGCTTCAAGCACCCGGTTGAACAGGACCGAGCGCGCGGCCGACAACAGCATTGATCGCTGCTCCCGGCCCATGCGCGCGCCACGTGCCCCCTGGGCGAACATCGCCAGTGCCTTGCCGACGTTGCCGCCGCCATGGCCGAAACGCTGTCCGCCGAACGCATTGGGCACGCCGCGCGCGGCGACCTGGGCCAGCCGCGCCTCGATCGCATCGCGCTCGCCGATCACCTCGCGCAGCACCAGCACGAAACGGTTGCCGGCCAACGCGCCGCGCGACAGCTTGCGCCGATGCCGCGCCTGGGCCAGCACGCGCATGCCCTCGCGCTCCAGCGAGGCCAGGTCCGGTGCCTCGCGCCCGGGCAACTGCACGCTGAAACGCTGCACGGTAACGGCGTGGCGGTCCTTCTGCCCGGCCCAACCCACCGCGTGCTCGGGCACACCGGCCCAGCGCGCCAGTTCGCGGGCGACGAAACCGGTGTTCATGCCGCGCTTCTCGATGCTCAGCAGCAGGTGTTCGCCCTCGCCGCTGGCCTCGAAGGCATCCAGTTCCTCGACCCGGAAGTCCTCCGCCACCGTCCGGATCCGTGCCGACAGCACGGGTGGCCCGAATGCGCCGGCCGGCGCGCCGGCGCCACGGGCCGCTTCGCGTCCATCCAGGCCGTCGCCTCCATGAGCGGTGGCGCCCGTCGCGCCCGTCGTGGCATCCCCGTCTCCGCCCCTGCCGGTGCACCCGTTCATGCGCGCACGAGCAGGACCACGGCCTGGGCGGCGATGCCCTCGCCACGGCCGGTGAAGCCCAGCTTCTCGCTGGTGGTGGCCTTGACGCTGATCGCGTCCAGCTCCACCCCGCAGGCGCCGGCGATGCGCTCGCGCATCAGCCCCGCGTGCGGGCCGACCCGGGGTCGCTCACAGATGACGGTCACGTCGGCATTGCCCAGCCGCCAGCCACGCCCGGCCACCAGCTCCACGCAGTGGCGCAGCAGGGCCAGGCTGTCGGCCCCGCGCCAGCGTTCGTCACTGGGTGGGAAATGCACGCCGATGTCGCCCAGCGCCAGCGCGCCCAGGATCGCGTCGCACAAGGCGTGCAGGGCCACGTCGCCGTCGCTGTGCGCGAGCAGGCCACGCTCGTGGGCGATGCGCACCCCACCGAGCATGACGTGGTCGCCCTCGCCGAAGGCATGCACGTCGTAGCCCTGGCCGATGCGGAACGGGGGAAGGTCTGCCATGTGAACCCTGCCACTGGAAAGTTCGCCCATTGTAGGAGCCCCGCTTGCTGGCGACCGCCCTGCATCCCGTCGCGGGCGCTTTTCCACGGACCCATGTCCGGTCTCCCCGGCTCCTACGGCCTCCGCGCGAGCTCGAACTCGAAGCGCGCCAGGTCCGCCGGCGTGGTGACCTTGAAGTTGTCCTCGCGGCCTTCCACCAGCAGCGGGCGCAGGCCCTGGCGCTCCAGCGCCATCGCCTCATCGGTAACCTCCAACCCGGCGCCGGCCGCGGCCTGCAGGGCACGGGTCAACTGCAGCCGCCGGAACAGCTGCGGCGTCAGCGCCCGCCACAGGCGTTCGCGCGGCTCGGTGCCATCGATGCCACCATCGTCGCCGGCGCGCTTGAGGGTATCGCGCACCGGCGCGGCCAGGATCGCACCGACCGGATCGGCGCGGCCGCGCTCAAGCAGCTGCTCCAGGTCGGCCAGGGCCAGGTTCGGCCGCGCCGCATCGTGGACCAGGACGAAATCGTCGCCACGCACCGCATCGGGCAACACCTGCAGGGCCGCCAGCACCGAGCCGGCGCGGCTGTCGCCGCCCACGCAGGTCAGCAGCGGACGGCCGGAAAACTCGTGCCAGCCCGGCCACAGCGGGTCGTCGGCAGCCAGTGCCAGGACCACCCCGGCCACGCCCGGATGGGCCAGAAGCGCGTCCAGGGTATGTGCGAGCAGCGGCCGGCCGGCCACCTCCAGGTATTGCTTGGGCCGCTCGCCGCCGAAGCGGCTGCCGCGGCCGGCGGCGGGTACCACCGCCCAGATCCCGGCCATCAGTTCCGGCTCCGCCCGCGGTCGGCCTGTCCCTCGACGGCGTCCTCGGCCTCGCCATCAGCCTCAACCGCGTCGGCGGATACCGGCGCCGGCAGGCGTTGCGCGGGATCTTCCACCACCCGGTAGAACACCTCGCCGGGCTTGATCATGCCCAGCTCGCTGCGTGCGCGGTCCTCGGCCGCCGCCACACCCTCCTTGAGGTCGCGCACTTCGGCGGCCAGGGCCGCATTGCGCTCCTCCAGCCCACCGTTCTCGCGCTGCTGATGGGCCACCTGGGACTCCAGCGCCGCCACTTCACCGGCGCTGCCGATACCCAGCCAGAGCCGGTACTGCAGCCAGCCCAGCAGCAGCACCAGCCCGGCCAGCAGCCCCAGCAATACCCAGCGCCGCAAGCCCATGGCCGGATCGCCCCGATCAGCGCTTCAGCGAAACGAAGGCGTCGCGCCCGGCGTAACGGGCCGAGCCACCCAGCGCTTCCTCGATCCGCAGCAGCTGGTTGTACTTGGCCACCCGGTCGCTGCGGCACAGCGAGCCGGTCTTGATCTGGGTGGCGGTGGTGGCCACGGCGATGTCGGAGATCGTGGTGTCCTCGGTTTCGCCGGACCGGTGCGAAACGATCGCCGCATAGCGGGCGTGGTGGGCCATGGCGATCGCCTCCAGGGTCTCGGTCAGGGTGCCGATCTGGTTGACCTTGATCAGGATCGCGTTGGCGGTACCCGATTCGATGCCCTGTCGGAGGATCTTCGGATTGGTCACGAAAAGATCGTCGCCCACCAGCTGCACCTTGTTGCCGATACGCTCGGTGAGCAGCTTCCAGCCGGCCCAGTCGTCCTCGGCCAGGCCATCCTCGATGGTGATGATCGGGTACTGCGCGGCCCAGTCGGCCAGGAAGTCGACGAACTGCTCGGAGGTCAGGCGCTTGTTCTCGCCAACCAGGTGGTACTTGCCGTTGTCGTGGAACTCGCTGGAGGCCACGTCCAGGCCCAGCAGGATGTCCTCGCCGGCGGTGTAGCCGGCCTTGCCGATCGCCTCCAGGATGGTGTCCAGCGCTTCCACATTGCTGCGGAAATCCGGGGCGAAACCGCCTTCGTCGCCGACCGCCGTGCTCAGGCCATGGCCCTTGAGCACCGACTTGAGCGAATGGAAGATCTCGGTGCCGGCGCGCAGGGCCTCGGAGAACGAATCAAAGCCCACCGGCAGGACCATGAACTCCTGGAAGTCCACGTTGTTGTCGGCATGCGCGCCGCCGTTGATGATGTTCATCATCGGCACCGGCAGGGCCACGTCCGACTCGGTGAGGGTGGACAGGTACTGCCACAGCGGCTGCCTGCGCGAAGCGGCCACCGCGTGGGCGGCGGCCATCGACACGCCCAGCAGCGCATTGGCACCCAGCCGGCCCTTGTTCTCGGTGCCGTCCAGGTCGACCAGGCGCCGGTCCAGGCCGCGCTGGTCGGCCGCATCCAGCCCGGCCAGCGCATCGGCGATGGCGCCGTTGACGTTGGCCACCGCGTCCTTCACGCCCTTGCCCAGGTAGCGGGTCTTGTCGCCGTCGCGCAGCTCCACCGCCTCCTTGGTGCCGGTGGACGCCCCGGACGGCACCGCGGCACGGCCGAAGGCGCCATCGGCCAGGGTGACCTCGGCTTCCAGGGTGGGATTGCCGCGGCTGTCGAGGATCTGGCGGGCGTGGATCTTGGCGATGCTGGTCATGGACGAAGAATGCTTGCTGGGGAGGGAATGGGAGGGGCTGGCTGGCGGCCCGCTGGCCGCCATACCGGTCAGGCCCGGGCTTGCTTGAGCAGTTTGCCGCCGGCCTGGCCTTCATTGGCCTTGCGCTCGCGCGCGGCACGGATGAAGCCGACGAACAGCGGATGGCCGTCGCGCGGGGTGGACAGGAACTCCGGATGCGCCTGGCAGGCCAGGAACCACGGGTGCACCGTGCGCGGCAGCTCCACCATTTCCACCAGCAGGTCGTCCATGGACTTGGCGCTGATCACCAGGCCGGCATCCTCCAGCTGGGTGCGGTAGCGGTTGTTGAATTCGTAGCGGTGGCGATGGCGCTCGGCGACCACGTCCTTGCCGTACAGCTCGCGGGCCAGGGTGCCGGGCTTGAGCCGCTGCTCCTGCAGACCCAGGCGCATGCTGCCGCCCAGGTCGGACTTCTCGTCGCGACGCTCGATCTCGCCGCTGTTGGTGCGCCACTCGGTGATCAGGCCTATCACCGGATGCTCGCACTGCTTGTCGTTCTCGGTGCTGTTGGCGCCTTCCAGCCCGGCCACGTGGCGCGCGTAGTCCACCACCGCCGCCTGCATGCCGTAGCAGATGCCGAAATACGGCACCCCCTGCTCACGGGCGTACTGGGCGGTCATCACCTTGCCTTCGAAGCCGCGGTCGCCGAAACCACCGGGCACCAGGATGCCGTCGACGTCGCCCAGCAGCGCCTGCGGGTCGGCCTCCACGTCCTGGGACTCGAGCCACTTCAGGTTGACCCGGGTGCGCTGGCGCAGGCCGCCGTGCCGCAGCGCCTCGCCCACCGATTTGTAGGCGTCCTTGTGGTCCACGTACTTGCCGACCACCGCGATGGTGACCTCGTCCACGGGATGCACGGTGGCGTCCACCGCCGCTTCCCACTCGGACAGGTCGGCCGGGCGCGCCACCGGCAGGCGCAGGCGCTCGGCCACCAGCGCATCCAGGCCCTGGCCGTGCAGCTCGATCGGCAGCTTGTACAGCACGTCCACGTCCTCCACCGAGATCACCGCCCGCTCGGGCACGTTGGTGAACAGGGCGATCTTGCGCCGCTCGCCTTCCGGCAGCGGCTGTTCGGAGCGGCACAGCAGCACGTCGGGCTGGATGCCGATCGAACGCAGCTCCTTGACCGAGTGCTGGGTCGGCTTGGTCTTCAATTCGCCGGCCGCCGCGATATACGGCACCAGGGTCAGGTGCATGAACAGCGCCTTGTCCGGGCCGCGCTCGGCGCGGATCTGGCGGATCGCCTCCAGGAACGGCAGCGACTCGATGTCGCCGACCGTGCCGCCGATCTCCACCAGGGCCACGTCGAAGCCCTCGGTAGCCTGGTCGATGCAGCGCCGGATCTCGTCGGTGATGTGCGGAATCACCTGCACGGTGGCGCCCAGATAGTCGCCACGGCGCTCCTTGCGGATCACTTCCTCGTAGATCCGCCCGGTGGTGATCGAGTTCCTGCGGCTCAGGCGGGTGCGCACGAAGCGCTCGTAGTGGCCCAGGTCCAGATCGGTCTCGGCACCGTCGTCGGTGACGTAGACCTCGCCGTGCTGGAACGGGCTCATGGTGCCCGGGTCCACGTTGATGTACGGGTCCAGCTTCATCATCGTGACCTTCAGGCCACGGGCTTCGAGGATGGACGCGAGCGATGCGGCCGCGATGCCCTTGCCTAGCGAGGACACGACGCCGCCGGTTACGAAGATGAGGGGAGTCATGGCGGGGCTCCGGAAAGCCGTAGTTTACCGGCTCGGCCGCCATCCCCCAAGCCGGTCGCGCCCGGCGGCCCGCCCGGCCCGGGCCGCAATGGCCTGCCGGACGGGCCCCGGCAGGCCGGTTGCGGCAGCGCCCGGCTCAACGCGGGTCGCGCTTGCCCTCTTCTTCCTCTTCCTTGCGCGGCGCTTCCTTCTGGCGCGGATCGTTGCCGCTGCGGGCGGCCTCGCGGCGCTTGGCGCGCTCGGCGGCGGCCGCGCGCTCGCGCTCCTCCTGGGCCTTGTGCTCGGCCAGGGCGGCCTTTTCGGACGCATCGGCCTGCTTGTCCTGGCGGGTCTGCGCCAGCAGCGGCGCAGCGGCAGCCATGGCCACCACCGCCACCACGGCAACCGGGATCAGGCGTCGAATCATGGTTGGAACCTCCTGCAGCGATGGGGTCTGGGCCCATCGTCGGGCTCCTTGTACTACAGCCGGGCCTGCGCCCCCCTGAACAGGGGGCGGCGGGCCTGGCCGGGCGTGCAAAAACCCGGGCCAGGCCGCACACTTGAAGGCTGTTTCCGCGCTTTCGCAAGGTTCCATGAGCAGTCGCTACAACGCCGCCGACATCGAAGTCCTCTCCGGCCTGGATCCGGTCAAGCGCCGCCCGGGCATGTACACCGACACCACCCGGCCCAACCACCTGGCCCAGGAGGTGATCGACAACGCGGTCGACGAAGCCCTGGCCGGGCACGCGCAGGAGATCGCGGTCATCCTGTTCAAGGACGGCAGCTGCGAGGTGTCCGACGACGGCCGCGGCATGCCGGTGGACATCCACCCGGAGGAGAAGATCCCGGGCGTGGAACTGATCCTCACCCGCCTGCACGCCGGCGGCAAGTTCAGCAACAAGAACTACACCTTCTCCGGCGGCCTGCACGGCGTGGGCGTGAGCGTGGTCAATGCGCTGTCCACCCTGGTGGAGGTGCACATCAAGCGCGACGGCAGCGAGCACCGCATCAGCTTCCGCAACGGCGACCGCGCCACGCCGCTGGAGGTGGTGGGCAGCGTCGGCAGGAAGAACACCGGCACCCGCGTGCGCTTCTGGCCGGACCCCAGGTACTTCGACAGCCCGAAGATCAACACCCGCGCCCTGCGCCACCTGCTGCGCGCCAAGGCCGTGCTGTGCCCGGGCCTGACCGTGACCCTGTACGAGGAGGCCAGCGGCGAGCGCGACCGCTGGCATTACCAGGATGGTCTGCGCGATTACCTCAAGGGCGAGCTGTCCGGGCGCGAACTGCTGCCGGCGGACCTGTTCACCGGCGCGCTGAAGAAGGACACCGAAGTGGTGGACTGGGCCGTGGCCTGGATCCCCGAGGGCGAGCTGGTCCAGGAAAGCTACGTCAACCTGATCCCCACCGCCCAGCACGGCACCCACGTCAACGGCCTGCGTTCGGGCCTGACCGATGCGCTGCGCGAGTTCTGCGACTTCCGCAACCTGCTGCCGCGCGGGGTCAAGCTGGCCCCGGAGGACGTCTGGGACCGGGTCGCGTTCGTACTGTCGCTGAAGATGACCGACCCGCAGTTCAGCGGCCAGACCAAGGAACGGCTGAGCTCGCGCCAGGCCGCCGGCTTCATCGAAGGCGCCGCCCACGACGCTTTCAGCCTGTGGTTGAACCAGCACGTGGAACTGGGCGAGCGGATCGCGCAACTGGCGATCGAACGCGCCAGCGCGCGACTGAAGACCGAGAAGCAGGTGGTGCGCAAGAAGGTCACCCAGGGCCCGGCGTTGCCGGGCAAGCTGGCCGACTGCATCAGCCAGGACCTCTCGCGCACTGAGCTGTTCCTGGTGGAAGGCGACTCGGCCGGCGGCAGCGCGCGGCAGGCGCGCGACAAGGATTTCCAGGCGATCCTGCCGCTGCGCGGCAAGATCCTCAACACCTGGGAAGTGGCCAGCACCACCGTGCTGGCATCGGAGGAAGTGCACAACCTGGCCATCGCCATCGGCTGCGACCCGGGCAAGGACGACATCTCCGGCCTGCGTTACGGCAAGGTGGTGATCCTGGCCGACGCCGACTCCGACGGCCTGCACATCGCCACCCTGCTGGCGGCGCTGTTCCTGCGTCACTTCCCGGCGCTGGTGTCGGCCGGGCATGTGTTCGTGGCGATGCCGCCGCTGTTCCGCGTGGACGTGGGCAAGCAGGTGTTCTACGCCCTGGACGAGGAAGAAAAGCGCCTGCTGCTGGAAAAGATCGCCCGCGAGAAGACCAAGGGCCAGGTCAACGTCACCCGCTTCAAGGGCCTGGGCGAGATGAACCCGGCGCAGCTGCGCGAGTCCACCATCCATCCCGACACCCGCCGGCTGGTGCAGCTGACCGTGGACGATGGCGACCAGACCCGCGCGCTGATGGACATGCTGCTGGCCAAGAAGCGCGCCGGCGACCGCAAGGCCTGGCTGGAGACCAAGGGCGACCTGGCCTCGCTGGAGGTTTGATCTAGCGCCATTGCATCATGTGGCAAAATGCCACATAGTGCATTCATGGCCAAGAACATCCGCGTTTCCGACAGCTTGTACGCCTTGGCCCAGGCCGAGGCGAATGCGCATGACCGCAGTATTGCCCAGCAGATCGAGCATTGGGCGAAGCTGGGCTTTGCCTTGGCCCATCAATCCGATGCCCGCAGCCTGGCCATCGAGGCGGCCCGGCAACGGACATTCGCCCTGGACCGGATGGCCGTCGAAGCCGGCCAGGCGAAGGCCGGGGATTTCGATTTTCTGGGCGATGCGTTCGTGGCTGGGGCCACCTTCGCCTTTCCCACTGAATACAGGCGGACGGCAAAGCGGTGACCACGGGCCCGGCGACGCCGGCACCGACGATGCCGGCGGACATGGTGATGGAAGTGCTGGGGACCGCGGCGGGCGACGTCCTGCTGATCGGGGGACAGGCGCTGGCCGTGTGGGCAAGACACTTCGGGGTCGTGCGAACGGATCGATACGACATCACCCGGGACGTGGATTTCCTCGTGACCGATCCCGATGACCGCGCCATGGTGCGGCGCTTTGCACAGGCACTTGGTGGTCAAAGTGTTTTCCCGCACCCACGAAATGCCATGACCGCACTGGTGGGATCCGCCTACAAGGAAGTCGGCGACTCGACCTACAACGTGGATGTGCTGTTCCGCGTGTTCGGCATGGTCCGCGAGGACGTCGAGCGCAACAGCGTGACCATGGAAACGGCCGGCGTCCGCACCAAGGTGATGCACCCGATCGATGTCCTCGAAAGCAGGTGCATCAACCTGCACAAACTGGCGGAGAAGCAGAACGACGCAGGGGTCAGGCAGCTCGACCTGGCGATCCGCGTCGTTGATGCCTATTTGCGGCAGCAAGCCGCGCGAATGACGACCCCGGGAGATCCGGAGGAGATGTGCACTCGCAAGCTCATGAACCTGTTCTCACCCGTGGTCGATCTGGCAAATGAATCGGCAGCCAGGAAGAATGCGGAACGCCACGGCGTGCACGTCGCCGACGCGATCCCTGTGGACCTCATCCCTCCGGGGCCGTTCTGGGACAATCAGTGGGATCGGCTGAGCCAACTGATGTCTCCAGAGCGTGTCGATGCGTGCCTTCGTGGATTCAGGAAACGATTCGACATCCCGACGCCGTAGCCCGATGGCGTGCCACCTGTCCGGTCGGCCAGAGTCCTGGACACCCGGCGAGTGCTTCGGGAGTCTC
>JAGOWL010000105.1 GCA_018060215.1 Pseudoxanthomonas sp. | reverse complement strand
CGTGGGGCCGACCTACGTACACCCGGCCTTCACGCCGGCGGCGGCTGGCGCTCGATGCGCTGCTCGATGGCGCCGAACAGGCTGCGGCCGTCGCGGTCGAGCATCTCGATGCGCACGGTGTCGCCGAACTTCATGAACGGCGTGCTCGGCTTGCCGTCGCGCAGGGTTTCCACGGTGCGCTGCTCGGCGAAGCAGGAGGCGCCACGGGCCACGTCCTGGTTGGCAATGGTGCCCGAACCGACAATCGTGCCGGCGGCCAGCGGCCGGGTCCGGGCGGCGTGGGCGACCAGCTGGGAGAAATCGAACTGCATGTCCTCGCCGGCTTCCGGGGCGCCGAACCACTGGCCGTTGATGTGGGTCAGCAGCGGCAGGTGCAGCTTGTTGCCGCGCCAGTGTTCGCCCAGCTCGTCCGGGGTCACCAGCACCGGCGACAGCGCCGAGCGCGGCTTGGACTGCAGGAAACCGAAGCCCTTGGCCAGTTCCGGCGGGATCAGGTTGCGCAGCGAGACGTCGTTGACCAGGCCCACCAGCTGGATGTGGGTGGCGGCCTGTTCGGGCGTCACCGCCATGGGCACGTCGTCGGTGACCACCACGATTTCCGCTTCCAGGTCGATGCCGTAGTCCTCGCTGACCACCCGCACCGGATCGCGCGGGCCGTAGAAGCCGGCGCTGGTGGCCTGGTACATCAGCGGGTCGGTGTAGAAGCTCTCCGGCACCTCGGCACCGCGGGCGCGGCGCACGCGTTCGACATGCGGCAGGTAGGCGCTGCCGTCGACGAATTCATAGGCGCGCGGCAGCGGCGCGGCCAGGGCCTGCATTTCCAGTTCGAAGGCCCCGGCGGCCTGGCCGGCCTCCAGCGCCTGGGCCAGGGCGACCAGCCGCGGCGCGGCATGCTGCCAGTCGTCCAGCGCCTGCTGCAGGGTGGCGGCGATGCCGCCGGCGCGCACGGCGCGGGCCAGGTCGCGCGAGACGACCACCAGGGTGCCGTCGCGGCCGCCTTCCTTGAGGGATCCAAGCTTCATCGCCACTGCACTCCTGCCTGCCAGGGAAGCGCGGATTGTAACGACTTCCGGATAACGGTTTCATACGAAACATTGAAAGGCGCCACATCCCCTGGCTGCGGCGCCTCCCCACCGAAGCCGGCTAGATGAACGGCTCGCCCGGCGCCACCCCCACGCCGGGCCGGGTTCGCGTAGAATCCGCGCCCTGATTGCAGCGGCCGTCCGTTTCCCTTCCGGGCCGGCGGCACCGGACTCCTTCCGGCGCCCCACCCGATCCGACGCCATTCGCCCAGCCATCAGGCCGGCCCACGCCGGCCGCACTTCCCTCTCGCAGCGCGGTTTACGGGAACGCTCCGAGTTGTCCGGTCCTCACCGACCCACCCGCCGGCATTCCGTCCGCGGGCCGTTACTGCATGGAGCTTTCCCGATGTCGTTCGAATCCCTGGGCCTTGCGCCCTTCCTGCTGCGTGCCCTGGCCGAGCAGGGCTACGAAACCCCCACCCCGATCCAGCAGCAGGCCATCCCGCTGGTGCTGGCCGGCCACGACCTGCTGGCCGGCGCCCAGACCGGCACCGGCAAGACCGCCGCCTTCGGCCTGCCGCTGCTGCAGCACCTGGGTACCTCCCCCCAGGCCGTGAACGGCCCGCGCCGGCCACGCGCCCTGGTGCTGGCACCGACCCGGGAACTGGCCACCCAGGTCCATGACAGCCTGCGCGACTACAGCAAGTACCTGCGCATCCCCAGCGCGGTCATCTACGGCGGCGTGGGCATGGGCAACCAGCTCGACGCCCTGCGCCGTGGCGTGGACCTGGTGATCGCCTGCCCGGGCCGGCTGATCGACCACATGGAGCGGCGCAGCATCGACCTGTCCGGGATCGAAGTACTGATCCTGGACGAGGCCGACCGCATGCTCGACATGGGCTTTTTGCCCTCGATCAAGCGCATCCTGGCCAAGCTGCCCAGGCAGAACCGCCAGACCCTGCTGTTCTCGGCCACCTTCCCCGAGAGCATCAAGCAGCTGGCGATGGAGTTCATGCATCACCCGCGCGAAGTGCAGGTGACCCCGCAGAACACCGTGGCCGAAACCATCGCCCACCGCGTGCACCCGGTCGACACCGCGCGCAAGCGCGAACTGCTGCTGCACCTGTTGGCGCAGGACGCGCGCGTGCAGACCCTGGTGTTCGCCAAGACCAAGCACGGCAGCGACAAGCTGGTCACCTTCCTGGAGAAGTCCGGGGTGCAGGCCGCCGCGATCCATGGCAACAAGAGCCAGGGCCAGCGCATGCGCGCGCTGGGTGATTTCAAGGCCGGCAAGGTCAAGGTACTGGTGGCCACCGACATCGCCGCGCGCGGCATCGACATCGACCAGTTGCCGCGGGTGATCAATTTCGACCTGCCGATGGTGGCCGAAGACTACGTGCACCGCATTGGCCGCACCGGCCGCAACGGTTCCAGCGGCGAGGCCGTGTCGCTGGTGGCGCAGGAAGACGCCAAGTACCTGCGCCAGATCGTGCGCCTGCTCGACCGCGACATGGAGATCCGCGACCTGCCCGGCTTCGAGCCGCAGGTGCCGATCCGCTGGGGCAACAGCGCCCCGGGCAAGGCCGAAATCCCCGGTGGCCAGCAGCCGCCGCGCCGCCACTCGCGCCGCCCGCACGGCGATGCGCCGCGGCATGCGCACGCCGGCCCGAAGAACCACGGCACCGGCCCGCGCACCGGTGGCGGCAAGGCCGCACCCGGCAGTGCGCAGCGCACGCAGCAAGGCCGCGGTGGTCGCGGTCGCGGCCACGGCGGCCAGCGCACGCCGGCCTGAGCGCCGGCCCGGCCCTCCGACGCAGGACTGATCGATGGACATCTTCAAGGTCTTCACCCTGGAAGCGGCGCACCGCCTGCCGCACGTACCGGCCGGGCACAAGTGCGCGCGCCTGCACGGGCATTCGTTCCGGGTGGAGATCCATGTCAGCGGCCCGGTCGATCCGCACAGTGGCTGGGTGATGGATTTCGCCGACATCAAGGCCGCCTTCCAGCCGCTGTACGACCAGCTCGACCACCATTACCTCAACGAGGTCGATGGCCTGGACAATCCGACCAGCGAGCGCCTGGCGGCGTGGATCTGGGAGCGACTCAAGCCGGCCCTGCCGCTGCTGAGCGAGGTGGTGGTGCACGAGACCTGCACCTCCGGCTGCCGCCACCGCGGTTGAGCGCGGCGGGGTAGCGGCGCTGCCGCGCAGTCGCGGGCGCTTCTCCACGGACGCATGTCCGGTCACTCTGGCGCCTACAGGCGCTCCAGAGCCTGACGTTTATTGTGTGTTCATATATATCCTGTTGAATTTCAAAGACTTGATGGAATTCACGGGAAATTCCTGCCGCAGCATGTTGCAACGCAACAACGATGCCTGTATGTTGCATCGCACCACAACGGCAAAACCCATTACGGAGACCGTCATGTCCTACCAGTTCAACGAGCAGTTCAACAACCAGTTCAGCGCCTACACCCAGCAGTTCACCGCCGCCGCCGCGCGCGTGAACCGCCTGGCCCTGGAAAATGCCGAGAGCGTGTTCGGCGTGCAGCTGCGCACCATCGAGAAGAACGTCGAAGCCACCACCAGCTTCCTCAGCGAGCTGGCCGACGCCCGCGACCTGGAAGCCTACAAGGCGCTGCTGCCCAAGGGCCTGCAGGTTGCCCGCGACAACGCCGAGCGCGCTGCCGCCGCCAACCAGGAAGTGTTCGGCCTGAACCTCAAGACCAGCGAAGCCCTGGGCCAGCTGACCAAGAACCAGTTCGAGGCTGCCACCGAGCAGGCCCAGGCCACCGTCGCCAAGGCCACCAAGGCTGCCAGCAAGCGCTGATCCCTCCCCCGCGTCGCGGTTGCCCCACGCAACCCCGACGCGGCCAGCGCTATAGAGGCATCTGCGCGGATCCCCCTCCCCCTTCCGCGCAAACCCGAACCCGGCAGCCCTCTCTCGCTGCCGGGTTTTTTTTCGTCCGGCGAAAGGCGGGGCCTACCCGGCAATGGCCACGGTCGCCAGCCAGTCGCGCGGCGACATTCCCACCCGGGCCGCGAATGCGCGCGACAACGCCGACGGATTGGCGTAGCCGAGTTCGTCGGCCAGCAGTTTGATCGGCCGGCCTTGGCGCAGCCGGCTGCGCGCCAGCGCCATTCGCCAGTCGGCCAGGTAGTCGGCAGGGGTCTGCCCCACCGTTTCGCGGAAGGCGTTGGCGAAGGCGGTGCGCGACATGCCCGCGCATTCGGCCATGCGTTGCAGCGACCACGTCTGGCCCGGTGCGTCGTGGATCGCGACCAGCGCCCGGGCCAGGCGCGGATCCGACAGCCCGGCGATGAAGCCCGGGCGCACGCCCGCCTCGTGCGGATGGTCGAGCAGCCAGCGCAGCAACTGGATCACCACCACTTCGAAGATGCGGTCGGCCAGAAGGCGCTGGCCGCAGCGCGCCTGGTCGGCTTCGGCGAACAGCAGTTCCAGCGACAGCTCCAGGCCCGACACCCGCGCCAGCGGCAGCACGACCAGCGACGGCAGTGCGCGTGCCAGCGGGTTGCACGCACCGCCGTCGAAATCCAGCCGCGCGCAGGTGAGGTCGGCGCCCTCCGCCGGGGGATCCTCGAAGCGGTGGGTCAGCGGGCGCGGATACAGCAACAGCGTCGGCTCGTGCAGATGCAGTGTCCGTGGCAGTTCCTGCGCGTGCGGGTGGCTGACCTGCAGGTCGCCGTGGCGCAGCACGTGCAGGTAGCCGTGTCCATCGCAGGCATCGAAGTGCTCGACCCCGCACAGCCGGCCGGTGTGGTGCAGTTCGGCGCGGACCCGGAACCGTTCGAGGATGCCGGAGAGACGGTCGACGGAAGGATCGGCACTCATCTGCACTGATTGATATGTTTTATGGATGATATGGTCCCAATCATACATACGGGGCGCGGATACTGCCTGTGCCGGGTGTCCCGGCACTTCACCTCACGTATCCCCAGGAGTCGGACATGTCCCGCGTCAGCATCCAGCCCCAAGCCGTCCCCGCCGCCAGCCAGCCCCTGCTCGACCAGATCCAGCAGGCCTTCGGCGCCACGCCCAACATGTTCAAGGCCGTGTCCAATTCGCCGGCGGCCCTGCAGAGCATGTGGGGCTTCTTCGGCGCTCTGGGCAAGGGCACCCTGGGCGCCCGGCTCGGCGAGCAGCTCGCCGTGGCCATCGCCAATGCCAACCGCTGCGAGTACTGCCTGGCGGCGCACACCGTGCTCGGCCAGAACGCCGGCGCCACCGGCGCGGACATGGCCGCCGCCCAGGTTGGCCGATCGGACGATCCGCGCACCGCCGCGGCCCTGGCCTTCGCCCTGAAAGTGGTCGGGCAGCGCGCGCAGGTCGACGACGCCGACTTTACGAACCTGCGCACCGCCGGCTTCGACGACGGCCAGATCGTGGAGATCATGGCCCACGTGGCCTTGAACCTGTTCACCAACTACATCAACGTAGCCCTGGATGTACCGGTCGATTTCCCCAGGGTCGCGCTGAAGTGATCGTACTGAAGTGAGCAGGCTGCAATGAGCCAACCCGCACCGCGGCGCTGGCCGCAGGCGGAATCCGTCGCCAACGCCGTTCGGGTGGTCTGGCTCAACGAAGCCTGGGCACCCGGGTGGCGAAAGGCGCGGCGCGGCCGCGGCGCCGGCCCGGAACGCTTCCCGGCAGCCGGTCGCCCGTGCGGAGTACCATGGCACGCATGTCCTTCTCCGCCACGCCCCTGACCGGCACCAAGCCCGACCAGTACGCGCAGCTGCTGGCCCAGACCCGCGCCCTGCTGGCGGGCGAGCACGACCGCATCGCCAATGCCGCCAACCTGTCGGCACTGGTCTACCACGGCCTGCCGGCGCTGAACTGGGCAGGCTTCTACTTCTACGATGGCCACGAGCTGGTGGTCGGCCCGTTCCAGGGCCTGCCGGCCTGCGTGCGCATTCCCTTGGACAAGGGCGTGTGCGGCGCGGCGGCGCGCACCCGCACGACCCAGCGGGTGGCCGACGTGCACGCCTTTCCCGGCCATATCGCCTGCGACTCGGCCTCGCGTTCGGAACTGGTGGTGCCCCTGCTGCGCGATGGCGACCTGCTGGGCGTGTTCGACCTGGACAGTCCGCAGCCGGCGCGCTTCGACGCCGATGACCAGCGCGGGCTGGAAGCGATCGCCGCGGCCTTCGTGGAGTCGCTGGCATGAGCACGGCCGGGCTGCGCAACATCGGTCCCAAGAGCGCGGCCTGGCTGCGCCAGGTCGGCCTGCACCAGTCCGAAGACCTGGTCGCCGCCGGCGCCGTACAGGCCTTCCTCAAGGTCAGGCGCGCCGGTTTCAAGCCCAGCCTCAACCTGCTCTACGCGCTGGAAGGCGCGTTGCTGGACTGCCACTGGCACGACGTGCCCACCGAGCGCCGCCAGCAGCTGCAGGCCGAACTGGAAGCGGCCAGCGCAGCCCTGCCGCCGCCGCGCGGACGGCCGCTGGGCGGACCGGTCACCACCGAGTTCTTCGGCGCCGGCGATGGCGGCGATGCGCCGGCCGACCCCGAGCCACCGGCCGACGACGACGGCAGCAACCGCTTCACCTAGGCGCCCGGCTTGCGGGTGACCGGATGACCGGACGGCCAGGCGACTGCCCAGAGAGGTCGCGGGCGAGCCCGGCTCCTACTACAATGGGCGGTCTGCAAGGTGACCTGGGCGGCATCCGCCGGCCGGGTTGAAACGGGAAGCCGGTGCGCCTCGGGTCCAACCCGGGACAAGGCCGGCGCTGCCCCCGCAACGGTAAACGACCGCAACGCTGCGACTTCCGCCACTGTGCACGGCACGGGAAGGCGTCGCCGCCGGAGCCAGGCCCCTTGGCCGACCCTCCCGATCGTGAGCCCGGAGACCGGCCTTGCGGATCCCAGGTTGCGATGCGGAGGGCGTCGCGGCGTGCCGTCGCCGCCGTTGCGTGCGCCTGTCCGCTGCTCCTCCCTCTCCACGCGACCCCCTTCCTGGCGCCGGGTGCGGCGCCATGCACGCACTGGAGTTGCCCGATGATGTCCCGTCCGCTCACCACCGCCGTCGCCCTGGCGCTGGCCCTTCCCGCATTCGCCGCCAGCGCCGCTTCCGACCCGGCCACCGAACTGGACGAAGTGCTGGTCACCGCCACCCGTACCGAGATTGCGCTGCGTGACAGCCTGTCCCCGGCCCAGGTCATCGGCCGCGCCGAGATCGAGCGCAGCCAGGCCACCTCGCTGCAACAGCTGCTGTCCGGCCGCGCCGGCATCAACCTGACCAACATGGGCGGCCTGGGCAAGCAGACCTCGCTGTTCCTGCGCGGCGCCGGATCCAACCAGTTGCTGGTGCTGGTGGACGGGGTGCGGATCGGCTCGGCCACCGCCGGCCTGCCGGCGCTGCAGGATCTGCCGGTGGAGCTGATCGAGCGGATCGAGATCGTGCGCGGCCCGCATTCGAGCCTGTACGGCGCCGATGCCATCGGCGGCGTGATCCAGATCTTCACCCGCCGCGAACACGGTGGCCTGCAGCCGCGGGCAATGGTCGGCGCCGGCAGCAACCGCCTGCGCGAAGCCAGCGCCGGGCTGGGCCTGGGTGGCGAGCGCGGCTGGTTCGGCGCCGATTTCGCCTTCCTGCGCACCGACGGCATCAACGCCTGCAACGGCACCGCGGCCGGCTGGGGCGCGGGCTGCTTCGCCGACGAGCCCGACCGTGACGGCTATCGCAACCGTTCGGCCAGCCTGCGCGGCGGCGGCAAGTTCGGCGATGCCTGGACCCTGGAAGGCAGCGCGCTGCGCGCCGAGGGCTACAACCACTACGACGGCAGCTGGGCCAACTACTCCGAAACCGTGCAGCAGGTGTACACCGGCAAGCTGCGCTACGCGCCGTCCCCGCGCATGGCCTGGCAGGCCACGCTCGGGCGCAGCCGCGACGAATCGGACGACTTCGGCAGCGCCGGCTTCGTCGGTGGGCTGCAGACCCGCCGCGACCAGGCCGCGCTGCAGGGTGATTTCCTGCTCAAGCCGGGCCAGCAGCTGACCGCCGGCGCGGACTGGCTGGGCGACCGCATCACCGGCAGCACCGCCTACGACGTGGCCAGCCGCGACAACACCGGCGTGTTCGCCGAGTACCAGGGACGGTTCGGGCCGCAGCAGCTGCAGGCCGGCCTGCGCTACGACGACAACGAGCAGTTCGGCAGCCACACCACCGGCAACCTGGGCTGGGGCTGGCATTTCGATGGCGGCCTGCTG
>JAGOWL010000223.1 GCA_018060215.1 Pseudoxanthomonas sp. | reverse complement strand
TCGGCGATGACCATGCCCTGGGTGAGCAGGTTGGTCGCCGGCTCGTCGCTGTCCACCAGCCGCGCATCGCGCATCAGCTTGTGGAAGAAGCGGAAGTACATCAGGTGCAGGATCGCGTGCTCGATGCCGCCGATGTACTGGTCCACCGGCAGCCAGTAGTTGCCGCGACGGTCCACGGTCTCCTTGGCGCCGGGCGAGGTGTAGCGGGCGTAGTACCAGCTCGACTCCATGAAGGTGTCGAAGGTATCGGTCTCGCGCTCGGCTTCGGCGCCGCAGTCCGGGCAGGTGGTCCGGCGCCACTGCGGATCGTTCTTGATCGGCGAGCCGGTGCCACTGAAGGCCACGTTCTCCGGCAGCAGCACCGGCAACTGGTCTTCCGGCACCGGCACCGCGCCGCAACGCGGGCAGTAGATCACCGGGATCGGGCAGCCCCAGTAGCGCTGTCGGCTCACGCCCCAGTCGCGCAGGCGGTAGTTGACCCGGCGCTGGCCCTGGCCCTTGCGCTCGAAGCGCTCGGCCAGGGCTTCGAAGGCGCCCCAGTAGTCCAGACCATCGAATTCGCCGGAATTCACCAGCTCCAGGTCGGTACGGGTCTTGTCGCCGTACCAGTCGCGCCAGGTTGTCGCATCCCAGCGGCGCTCGTCGTCGTTGCGCGGTTGCTTCAGCGCGATCACCTGCGCGATCGGCAGGCCGTACTTGTTGGCGAACTCGTGGTCGCGCTGGTCGTGGCCGGGCACGGCCATCACCGCGCCGGTACCGTAGGCCATCAGCACGAAATTGGCGACCCAGATCGGCACCTGCTCGCCGGTGACCGGGTGCACCGCCTTCAGGCCGGTGTCGATGCCGCGCTTTTCCTGGATCTCCAGGTCGACCTCGGACACGCTGCCGTGCCTGAGCTGTTCCAGGAACGCGGCCAGCGCGGCATTGGACGCGGCGGCCTTCAGCGCCAGCGGATGCTCGCCGGCGATGGAGACGAAGCTCACGCCCATCAGGGTGTCCGGACGGGTGGTGAACACCCGGATCGGGTCCAGCGCCTGGCCGGCGGCATCGACCACCTCGAACTGGATCTCCAGGCCTTCGGAACGGCCGATCCAGTTGCGCTGCATGGTCTTGACCGATTCCGGCCAGCCCGGCAACTGGTCCAGTCCGTCCAGCAGTTCCTGGGCGTAGTCGGTGATGCGCAGGAACCACTGCGGGATCTCGCGCTTCTCCACCAGCGCACCGGAGCGCCAGCCGCGGCCGTCGATCACCTGCTCGTTGGCCAGCACGGTCTGGTCGACCGGGTCCCAGTTCACCACCGAGTTCTTGCGGTAGGCCAGGCCCTTGCGCATCAGCCGGGTGAACATGCGCTGCTCGTGGACGTAATAGTCCGGCGTGCAGGTGGCGAACTCGCGCGACCAGTCGATGGCGTAGCCCAGCGACTTGAGCTGGCTGCGCATGTGGTCGATGTTCCTGTAGGTCCACTGCGCCGGCGGCACCTTGTTCTTGATCGCCGCGTTCTCGGCCGGCAGGCCGAACGCGTCCCAGCCCATCGGCTGCAGCACGTTGTGGCCGGTCATGCGCTTGTAGCGGCTGATCACATCGCCGATGGTGTAGTTGCGCACATGGCCCATGTGCAACGCGCCGGACGGATACGGCAGCATCGACAGGCAGTAGTACTTGGGCTTGTCGGAGGCCTCGTCGACCTCGAAGGCGCGGGTGTCGTCCCAGAACGCCTGGGCGGCGTCCTCGACGGCACGGGGATCGTAGGGCGAGGTGTTTTCGGGAACGGCGGACATTACTGGTCGCGGCGGCTGCGGCAAAGTCGACTAGGGTACCGCAGCGCAGCATGGGGCTCCACTTGCCGGCCGCAGGAACCATACCTGACCGGCCAAACAGGTATGGACGAATCGGACCCGTGGCCGCTTGCCCAAGCCCGCCGCCCTGCCCATGCTGGACACCCGTGCCGTCGTCCGGAATTCCGCGCATGCCCCTCCCTCGCCCGCTCCTGACTGTCCTGCTGGCCGCCGCCGTCCTGCCGGTCTCCAGCGCCGTGGCCGCCACGCCCGCCGCCGACGCCGACCTGCATTGCGGCCGCCTGTTCGACGCCCGCAGTGGCAAGCTGCTCGGACCGCATACCGTGCAGGTGCAGGCGGGCCGGATCGTGGCGGTCAGCCCCGGCCTGCCGTCCACGACCGGCAGCGGCGCGATCGACCTGCGCGGCCATACCTGCCTGCCCGGCTGGACCGACCTGCACGTGCACCTGGGCAGCCAGTCCAGCCCACAGAGTTATTCGGAGGGTTTCCGCCTGGACCCGGTCGACTTCGCCTACCGCAGCGTCGGCTATGCCGAGAAGACCCTGCTGGCCGGTTTCACCAGCGTGCGCGACCTCGGCGGCGAGGTGGCCCCGCACCTGCGCGATGCGATCGCCCAGGGCCTGGTGAAGGGCCCGCGGATCTTCGCCGCCGGCAAGTCGATCGCCACCACCGGCGGCCATGCCGATCCAGGCAACGGCCTGAACGACCACCTCTC
>JAGOWL010000104.1 GCA_018060215.1 Pseudoxanthomonas sp. | reverse complement strand
TCCTGCTGCAGGCGCAGCACCAGCGGGTCGAGATCGCCTTCGAGGATGGCGGGCAGGTCGTACAGGGTCAGGCCCTCGACGCGGTGGTCGGTGATCCGGCCCTGCGGGAAGTTGTAGGTGCGGATGCGCTGGCTGCGGTCGCCGCTGCCCACCTGCAGGCGCCGCGATTGCGCCTGCTCGGCCTGCTGGCGGCTGCGCTGCGCATCGAGCAGCTGCGCCTTCAGCCGCTTCATCGCCTTGTCACGGTTGGCGTGCTGGCTGCGCTCGGTCTGGCTCTCCACCACCGTGCCGGTGGGCAGGTGGGTGATGCGGATGGCCGAGTCGGTCTTGTTGACGTGCTGGCCACCGGCGCCGGAGGAACGGAAGGTGTCGACCTTCAGCTCGGCCGGGTTGATCGCGATCTCCTCGATCTCGTCGGCCTCGGGGATGATCGCCACGGTTGCCGCCGAGGTGTGGATGCGACCCTGGGATTCGGTCGCCGGCACCCGCTGCACGCGGTGGGTGCCGGATTCGAACTTCAATCGCGAGTACGCGCCGCGGCCGACGATCCGGGCCACCACTTCCTTGTGCCCGCCGTGTTCGCCGGGGTTGTCCGATTCGACCTCCACCTTCCAGCCCTGGCGCTCGGCGTAGCGGGCGTACATGCGGAACAGGTCGCCGGCGAAGATCGCCGCCTCGTCGCCACCGGTGCCGGCGCGCACTTCCAGGAACAGGTTGCCCTCGTCGCGCGGATCCCTGGGCACCAGCAGCAGGGCCAGTTCGCCGTCCAGGACATCCAGCCGTTCGCGCGCAGCGGTGACCTCCTCCTCGGCCAGTTCGCCCAGTTCCGGATCGCCACGCATGGCTTCGGCCGCGGCCAGGTCGGCCTTGGCCCGGGCCTCGGCGGCCAGGGCGCTGGCCACCGGTTCGAGCTGGGCGAACTCGCGCGACAGGTCGCGGAAACGCGCGTTGTCGGCCGCCACGCCGGGATCGGCGAGCAGGCGTTCGAGTTCTTCGCGGCGCTCGGCCAGCGCTTCAAGCTTGCGGCGCAGGCTCGGGGTCATCGGGCTTCGGGGTCGGGGCAGGGATGGAGTCGGTCGCGTCGGTCGGGTCGGTCGCGCGCGACGGGAACAGGCGCTCGGCCGCGCGCACCAGTTCGGTGTCGCCGCTGAGGCTGGCCTCGCGCAGCGCCGCGGTGGGCGGGTGCAGCAGGCGGTTGGTCAGGGTGTGGGCCAGGAACTGCAGCACTTCCTCGGGATCGCGGCCACTGGCCAGTTGCTGGCGGGCACGGACCAGGGTGTCGTCGCGGGTGGTTTCGCCCAGGGTGCGCAGGCGCTTGAGCGTTTCCTGGCGGCCGCCGGCGCGCAGCGCTTCCATGTAGCGGGCGACCTGCAGGTCGATGATCGCCTCGGCCGCCTCGGCTGCTTCGTGGCGGCTGCGGCGGTTGTCCTCCACCGCCCGTTCCAGGTCGTCCACGGTGTACAGGTAGGCGTCGTTGAGCATCGCCACGCCCGGCTCGATGTCGCGCGGCACGGCCAGGTCGAACAGCAGCATGGGCTTGCGCCGGCGCGCGGCCAGGGCCGCTTCGACCTGGGCCAGGCGCAGCACCGGCTCGCGGCTGGCGGTGGCCGAGAACACCACGTCGGCCTCGGCCAGGTGGCGGTCCAGTTCCTCCAGCGGCAGGGCGTAGCCGCCGTGGCGGCTGGCCAGGTCCTGGGCGTGGGCCAGGGTACGGTTGGCCACCAGCAGCCGGCGCACGCCACCCTTGGCCAGGTGCCGGGCGGCCAGTTCGATGGTTTCGCCGGCACCGATCAGCAGCACGGTCGAATCGGGCAGGCTGGCAAAGGAGTTCTGCGCCAGGCGCACGGCGGTGGACGCCACCGACACCGGGTTGACCCCGATCCGGGTGTCGGTGCGCGCGCGCTTGGCCACCGCGAAGGTCTGCTGGAACAGCCGGTCCAGGCGGTTGCCCAGGGCGCCGTGCTCGCGCGCCAGCGACCAGGCGTCCTTCACCTGCCCCAGGATCTGTGGCTCGCCCAGCACCATCGAATCGAGCCCGGTGGCGACCCGGAACAGGTGGCGCACCGCGTCGGCGTCGTGGTGCCGGTACAGGTAGGGGGCCAGGCCCTGGGCATGGCCGTCCATCCAGCCGGCCAGGGCGTCGCCGTCGCGGGCCACCGCGTAGATTTCGGTGCGGTTGCAGGTGGACAGCAGGGCCGCCTCGGACACATCGGGCAGGGCGCGCAGCGAGGCCAGGGCCCGCCCCGCCGAATCGCCGGCAAAGGCCACCCGTTCGCGCAGGTCCACCGGCGCGGTCTGATGGTTCAGGCCCAGGAGCCACAGGGTCATGTTCAGGGGCTTGCGCTAATCTGCTGGCTTGTTCGGGCCCCATTTTACGGCCCGGTGGCCGCCAATGCCCGTTTTCGATCCTCCCGCCCGCGCCGGCGTCCGCCGGGGCACCTCCGGTCGCCCGCGTGCAGCCGTGCTGGCCCTGCTGCTGGCGCTTGCCGCGCCCGTACATGTGGCCGCCGCCGAGGCTTCGGCCGAGGTCCCGCTCGGGCCCCTGCTGGCCGCCGAATTCGCCTACCAGGCCGGGCAGTTGCCCGAGGCCGCGCACTGGTACCTGGAGGCCGCCCGCGCCGCCGAAGGCGATGCCGGCCTGGCCGAGCACGCCACCCGGGTGGCGCTGCTGGCCAACGAGGACGCCATCGCCGCCCAGGCGCTGAAGCTGTGGCGCCAGCGTGCGCCAGACTCGCTGGCCCTGCAGGCCGCCGGCGTTTCCCTGGACCTGCGCAAAGGACGGGTGCGCAAGGCCCGGGCCGGCCTGGAGCAGTTGCTGGCGAGGCAGGAACCACGCGCCTGGGGCTTTGCCCTGGCCGGGCTGGCCGGCGGGCGCGATCCGCAGGTGGTGGCGCGGGTGCTCGGGCAACTGCTCGATGCCGGCGCCATCCCCGACCGCCTGCCGCTGTGGAACGACATCGGTCGCCTGTCGCTGCGCCTGGATGCACCCGGGCTGTCGGCGCGCATCGTCGACGAGATGGTGCGGCGTTTCCCCGACGAACCGCGGGTGGCGGTGCTGCATGCCGGCCAGTTGAGCCAGGCCGGCCAGCCCGACCGCGCCCGCGAACTGCTGGCCCAGGTCGAACCGCGTGCGGCGGCCGATCCGGAGATCCGCAGCCTGCTGGCGGTGGCCTACGAGTCGATGGGCGACTACGCCGCCGCCGCGCGCGTGGTCGCCCAGGGACCCCAGGACATGCGCACCTGGGGCATGCGCGCCTCGCTGCTGGCGCGGGCGCAGGACCATGACGCCCTGCAGGCGCTGTACGCCGAACTGTCGGCTGGCGATCGCGGCCAGCCCGATCCATCCCGGCGCATGCTGCTGGGGCGCATGGCCGAGTTCCTCAAGCGCCCGGCCGAGGCGGTGGACTGGTACCGCGGCGTGGCCGACGGGCCGGAACGGGAGGAGGCGCGGATCCGGATCGCCGTGGCCCTGTACGAACTGGGCCGCAGCGAGCAGGCCTACGCCGAGGCCCACGCCCTGCAGAACGATGCCGACAGCGGTGGCGACGCGCGCCGCAATGCCTACCTGCTGGAGGGCGAGCTGCGCCAGCGCGGCGGCGATGCCGCCGGCGAAATCGAGGCGCTGGACCGTGGCCTGGCCGCCTGGCCGGACGATTCGGCGCTGCTGTACGCCCGCGCGCTGGCCTGGGAGCGCCAGGACCGGATCGATCGTGCCGAGGCCGACCTGCGCAAGCTGCTGGTCTCCGAACCGGACAATGTGGCGGCGCTCAACGCGCTCGGTTACACCCTGGCCGACCGCACCCAGCGCTACCAGGAGGCGCTGGAGCTGATCGATCGCGCCCGCACCGCCGAGCCGGACAGCGCCGCCATCGTCGACAGCTATGGCTGGGTCCTGTACCGGCTCGGCCGCAGCCAGGAGGCGCTGGTCGAGTTGCGCCGCGCCTGGGGGCTGGCCAGGGATCCGGAGATCGGCGCCCACCTGGGTGAAGTGCTGTGGACGCTGGGTCGGCGCGAAGAGGCGCAGCGCTACTTCGACGAATCGGCCCGCCTGGATCCGGACAACCGCTCCCTGCGCCGCGCCCTGCAGACCCTGGGCCTGCCGGCACCGGCCGCGCCACCGGCATCGGAGCCGGCCACATGAGCCGTACCTGGTCGCGGGCCGGCGGCCTGCTGGCCCTGGTCCTGCTTGCCGGCTGCGCGGCTGCCCCGGTGCGGCAGGCCCCCGAAGTGGTCAGCGCCGACCAGGCCCAGGCGCGACAGCAGGCGCGCCAGGCCAGGCTTCAGGCCCTGCCGGACTGGTCGATGCAGGGCCGGGTGGCGCTCAGCGTCGGCGATCGCGGCGGCAGCGGCCGCCTGGACTGGCGCCAGCAGGGCGATGCGTTCGAGGTCTCGCTGGCCGCGCCGGTGACCCGCCAGAGCTGGCGACTGGCCGGCACCCCCCTGGGCGCCACCCTGGAGGGCCTGGAAGGCGGGCCACGCGCGGGCATGGACGCCGATGTCCTGCTGCGCGAGGCCACCGGCTGGCCGATCCCGGTGCAGGCCATGGCCTGGTGGGTGAGGGGCCTGGCCTCGCCGGATGCGGTGCTGGAGTTCGGGGCCGACGGCCGGCCGCGGCGCCTGCACGCCCAGGGCTGGACGGTGGACTACCAGGAATGGCTGCCGGCCTCCGGGCCCTGGCCGGAGATGCCGCGCCGCCTGCAGGCCGTGCGCGGTGATGCGCGGGTGCGGCTGGTGGTGGACGGCTGGGAGCCGGCCCGGTGAGCACGGACTGGAGCCACTGGCCGGCCCCGGCCAAGCTGAACCTGTTCCTGCGCATCACCGGGCGCCGGCCTGACGGCTACCACGCCCTGCAGACCGTGTTCCGGATCCTGGATTGGGGTGACCGCATCGGCCTGCGGCCGCGCGAGGACGGCCGGATCGTCCGCCACGGCGATCGCCTGCCGGGCGTGGAGGACGCCGCCGATCTCGCCGTCCGAGCTGCCGTTCTGCTGCAATCAGAGGCGAACGTCAGTCAAGGCGCAGACATCCACGTTGAAAAACACATTCCCGCAGGTGGCGGGTTTGGTGGCGGATCGTCCGATGCGGCCACCGTCCTGTGCGCCCTGGACCGGCTCTGGGGGCTGGATCTGGGTGAAGACCGCCTGGCCCGGCTGGGCCTGGGGCTGGGAGCGGACGTGCCGGTGTTCGTCCGCGGGCGCAGCGCCTGGGCCGAGGGGGTGGGCGAGCAGCTGGTCCCGCTGGCCTTGCCGCCGGCCTGGTACGTGCTGGTCGACCCCGGTGTCCACGTCCCCACCGCCTCCTTGTTCCAGGCCCCGGATTTGACGCGCGATAGTCCGCCCGCGAAAATAGCCGGCTTCGCTGCCGGAACCGTGCTCGACAACGTGTTCGAGCCGGTCCTGCGCCGCCGCGAACCGGCCGTTGACGCCGTGTTCGCCGAGCTGGCGCGGATCGGATCGCCACGCCTGACCGGTACTGGCAGCGGCTGCTTCGTCGAGTTCGCCCACCGGGAGGCGGCGCAGGAGGCACTGGCGCGATTGCCGCGACGGTTGCAGGCCTGGGTCGCGGCCGGCGTTTCGGATTCGCCGCTGCGGACTGCGCTGGCGCGGCCGCGGCGGGATTGATCCACAGGGGCGTCGCCAAGAGGTCCAAGGCACCGGGTTTTGATCCCGGCATTCGCAGGTTCGAATCCTGCCGCCCCTGCCAAAAAAAACCTGGGTGAAAACCATGCAAGACGATCGCAACCTGCTTGTCTTCTCCGGCAATGCCAACAAGCCGCTGGCCGAAAGCATCTGCCGCGAGCTGGGCGTGCGCCCGGGCAAGGCGATGGTGTCGGCCTTCTCCGATGGCGAAGCCCAGGTCGAGATCGAGGAGAACGTCCGCCGCCAGGAAGTGTTCGTGGTCCAGTCCACCTGCGCGCCGGCGGCCGAGAACCTGATGGAGCTGCTGGTGATCATCGACGCGCTCAAGCGCGCCAGCGCCGCTTCGGTGACCGCGGTGGTGCCGTACTTCGGCTACTCGCGCCAGGACCGCCGCCTGCGTTCCTCGCGGGTGCCGATCACCGCCAAGGTCGCGGCCAAGATGTTCACTGCCGTGGGCACCGACCGGGTCCTGACGGTGGACCTGCACGCCGACCAGATCCAGGGTTTCTTCGACATCCCGGTCGACAACGTCTACGCCTCGCCGCTGCTGCTGGCCGACATCTGGCGCGCCTACGGCACCGAGGACCTGATCGTGGTCTCGCCGGACGTGGGTGGCGTGGTGCGCGCCCGCGCCGTGGCCAAGCGCCTGGACGACGCCGACCTGGCGATCATCGACAAGCGCCGCCCGCGCGCGAACGTCTCCACGGTGATGAACATCATCGGCGACGTGTCCGGCAAGACCTGCGTGCTGGTGGACGACATCGTCGACACCGCCGGCACCCTGTGCGCGGCGGCCGCCGCGCTCAAGGAGCAGGGCGCGCGCAAGGTGGCTGCGTACTGCACCCACGCAGTGCTGTCCGGGCCGGCGGTGGACAACATCAACGGTTCGCAGCTGGACGAACTGGTGGTGACCGACACCATCCCGCTGGCACCGGCGGCGCGCGCCTGCAACCGGATCCGCCAGGTCGGCGTGGCCGAGCTGCTGGCCGAGACGATCCGCCGGATCGCCTTTGGCGAGTCGGTGAGCTCGCTCTACGTCGACTGAGGACGGCGCAGCGCACCCCGGGCCGGCGTGACGCCGGCCCGCCGGGGGACGGCAATGCGGAATCGCCACGCGATTCCGGATTCCCGATTCCCGGGAACCGCAGGACTCGCCTGGTCGCGGACGAGTCGCACCGGTCGCCGCGAGGCGGCCATCGAACCGGGCCGCCCGCGTGCGGCCCATGAATTGAGAGTGATACGAAAATGGCAACGCATGTTATCGATGTGGAACGTCGCGGGGACGAGGGCAAGGGTGCGAGCCGCCGCCTGCGTCGCGACGGCAAGATCCCGGCCATCGTCTACGGTGGCGAGCTCAACCCGGTCAACATCCAGCTCGACCACGAGAAGGTGTGGCTGGCCAGCCAGAACGAGTGGTTCTACTCCTCGATCCTGGACCTGAGCCTGGGCGGCGACGTGCAGCAGGTCCTGCTGCGCGACGTCCAGCGTCACCCGTACAAGCAGTTGATCATGCACCTGGACTTCCAGCGCGTGAGCGAGAACGAGATCCTGCGCGCGGCCGTGCCGCTGCACTTCGTCAATGCCGAAAAGTCGCCGGCCGGCAAGACCGCTGGCGTGGTGATCATGCACGAGCTGACCGAAGTGACCGTGGCCTGCCTGCCCAGGGACCTGCCGGAAGCGATCGAGGTCGACCTGGCCGATCTGGCCGTGGGCACCGTGGTGCACCTGTCGGCGCTCAAGCTGCCGGCCGGCGTGGAAGTGCCGGAGCTGAAGCTGGGCCCGGACCACGACGTGGCCGTGGTCGTGGCCAAGCACGCCCGTGGCGAGGAAGAGGCGCCGGCGGCCGAAGGCGGCGAAGAGAAGAAGTAAGCCGCACCTGCCCCGCCCGGCAATGCCGGGCGGGGTGTGCGCTGCATCGCTGCGATGGCAGGACTCCGCCTCATCGTCGGACTGGGCAACCCCGGTGCCGAGCACGCCAATACCCGGCACAACGCCGGGTTTCGTTTGGTGGACGCACTGGCCGAACAGGCCGGAGCGCGCTTTGGCCTGGAATCGAAGCTGTTCGGTGAAACCGCCCGGGTCGACATCGGCGGGCACAGCGTATGGCTGCTCAAGCCGGCGACCTGGATGAACCTGTCCGGCAAGTCGGTGGCCGCCGCGCTGCGCTACTGGAAGATCGAACCGGAGCAGGCACTGCTGGCGCACGACGAGCTGGACCTGCCGCCGGGTGCGGCGCGGCTGAAGTTCGATGGCGGCCACGGCGGCCAGAACGGCCTGCGCGATACTCTCCAGCAGCTCGGGCACGGCCGCTTCCACCGCCTGCGCATCGGCATCGGCCACCCCGGGCACAAGGACCGGGTCACCGGCTGGGTGCTCGGTCGTGCCGGCAAGGACGACCAGATCCTGATCGACCGCGCCATCGACGACGCCATCGGCGTGCTGCCGCTGGCCGTGGCCGGCGACTTCAACGAGGCGATGAAGCGCCTGCATACCTCCCGCACCCCCTAGGGCGGGGGCTGCGGGCTGGATCCGGGCATGGCGCCGGATCCAGCCCCCAATCCCTTTCCGCCAGGAAGCTGTCCATACCATGGGTATCAAATGCGGCATCGTCGGCCTGCCCAACGTCGGCAAGTCGACCCTGTTCAATGCGCTGACCAAGGCCGG
>JAGOWL010000222.1 GCA_018060215.1 Pseudoxanthomonas sp. | reverse complement strand
TCTATAATCCCAACCCAGCTGTGGCCCGCGAGCCACGCGCCATTAGGATGAGACGTGCGTAACCACGACCTGCAGTTCCTCAAGCGCTTCTCGATGGTGATCGGCTTCCTGTGCCTGCTCACCCTGGGCCTGATCCTGCTGGCCAGGCATCTGCACCACACGCTGCCGCCGGAGGTTTCGCCCACCGCCATGCAGCGCACCTCGGCGCGTATCCACCCGGCCGGTGCGGTCTATGCCGGCGACACCGGCGCTGCCGCCCAGGCCGCCGCGGCCGCCGCTGCAGCCGCCAAGGCCGCCTCCCAGGTGGCCTACGGCGGCACCACCGACGGCTCGGTGATCTACGAGAGCCTGTGCGGGGCCTGCCACACCGGCGGCGTGGGCGGGGCCCCGACCCTGGATCACGGCCACTGGGATGCGCGCATCGCCCAGGGCACCGACACCCTGTACACCCACGCCATCGAGGGCTTCACCGGCGCCGCCGGCGTGATGCCCGCACGCGGCGGCAACCCGGCCCTGACCGATGAGCAGATGAAGGCCACGGTCGACTGGATGCTGGCCAACCTCAAGTAAGCCGGTCCCTTTCCGCCAGCGCCGCCTCCGGGCGGCGTTGTCGTTTCAGGAGTCCAGATCCGCCATGTCGATCCTGCCCACCCGTCGCCGCCTGTCGCTCCTGATCCTGCTGGCCAGCACGCCAGCCATGGCCGGGGAGGCCGCCACCGGCCTGGACCCCCTCGGCCAGGCCCAGGGCGACGGCGACCCGGTCCCGGCGACGGTGCTGACCGGATTGCCCGCGGACTGGGAGGCGCTGGAAGGCATGCGCGTGCGCATCGACGCACCGCTGACCGTGACCGGCACCGACGCGGTCGACCGCTTTGGCGAACTGGCGCTGTCCTTCGACGGCCGCCAGTGGCAGCCCAGCGAGATCGCCCGCCCGGGCACGCCCGAACACGCCGCACAGGTGGCCCACAACGCCCGCCAGCGCCTGCTGCTGGACGATGGCAGCAGCCAGCGCGACCCGGCGCAGGTGGCCTGGCTGGACGGACGCGCCGCGCCGCGGGTCGGCGACACCGTGCGTGGTGCCGAAGGCGTGGTCGAGCGCAACCACGGCAGCTGGCGGCTGCAGATGGATACCGCGGCGGCGATCGAGGCCGGCCCGCGCCCGGCGCCGCCGCAGGTGCCCGGCAAGGTGCGCGTGGCCGCGCTCAACCTGGAAAACCTGTTCAACGGCGACGGCCACGGCGGCGGCTTCCCGACCGAACGCGGCGCACGCACACCGAAGGCGCTGGACGCGCAGCTGGCCAAGCTGGTCGCCACCCTGCGCGGCCTGGATGCGGACGTGGTGGCGCTGATGGAGCTGGAGAACGATGGCTACGGCCCGGACTCCAGCCTGGCCGCGCTGGTGGACGCCCTCAATGCCGACGGCGGCCACTGGCGCTTCGTCGATGCCGGCCAGGGCCCGGGCGAGGACACCATCCGGGTCGGCCTGGTCTATCGCGGCGACCGCGTGGTCGCGCGCGGTGCACCGGCGGTGCTGGAAGGTGGCCCGTTCGGCCAGCGCAGCCGGGTGCCGCTGGCGCAGGCGTTCGCGCGCAAGGGTGGTGGCAAGGAATTCGTGGTGGTGGCCAACCACTTCAAGTCCAAGGGTTGCAGCGAAGCCGAAGGTGAGGACGCCGACCGCAAGGACGGCCAGGGCTGCTGGAACGCGCTGCGCCTGGACTCGGCGCAGCGCTTGCACCAGTGGCTGCAGGGCGTGCCGCTAGGGCCGGGCCGCGAACGCATTGTGCTGCTGGGCGACTTCAACGCCTATGCGATGGAAGACCCGGTCCACTGGCTGCGCGAACACGGCGGCTGGACCGATGCCTTCGCCGCTGCCGGGGTGGCGCAGCCCTACAGTTACGTCTACCAGGGCCTGAGCGGGCGCCTGGACCATGCCTTGCTGAGCCCGGCCCTGGTGCCGCACCTGCGCGGCGCGGCCGAGTGGCACATCAATGCCGACGAACCGGATGATGCCGGTTACGCCGACCGCAACATCCCCGGCCCCTGGCGCAGCTCCGACCACGACCCCCTGCTGCTGGGCTTCGACCTGTAACGCCCGGTCGCACCGGGCCGGTCAGCCGTGGGTGCCGTGCAGGTAGTCCAGGCTCACCTGCAGCAGCGCGCGCAGGCCCACGTCCAGCGCACTCTCGTCCAGGCTGAATTCCGGCGAATGGTTGCTCGGCGCGGTGGCCGGATCGATCCCCTTGGCGGTGGAGCCGACGAAGAAGAACATCGCCGGCGCCTTCTGCCCGAACAGCGAGAAATCCTCCGAGCCCATCTGCAACGGCGGCTCGTACACGTTCTGCGCCCCCACCACCGCCTGCAGGCTGGGCAGCATCTTCGCCGTCAGCGCCGGGTCGTTGATCGTGGCCGGGTTGCCCTCGCCTTCGGGCAGCTTGACCTCGGCCCTGGCACCGTGCGCGGCGGCCACGTGTTCGGACACGTTGTGCAGGTCGGCGAAGATCTTCTCGCGCATGCC
>JAGOWL010000103.1 GCA_018060215.1 Pseudoxanthomonas sp. | reverse complement strand
CCTGACCGATACCCAACACGCCATCCTCGCCCTGATCGCCGAGCGCATCGAAGCGGAGGGCATGCCGCCGTCGCAGGCGGAGATCGCCCGCGCCTTCGGCTTCAAGGGCGTGCGCGCGGCCCAGTACCACCTGGAGGCGCTGGAGGCGGCCGGGGCGATCGAGCGGGTGCCCGGCCGCGCCCGCGGCATCCGCCTGAAGGTGGCGCCGCCGCAGGCCCAGGCCGAACTGGCCCTGCCGCCGGCCTCCAACGACGATGCTCTGCGCCTGCCGGTGCTGGGCCGGGTTGCCGCCGGCCTGCCGATCGGCGCCGACGTCCCCGTGGACATGGCCGACAGCTTCCTGGTGCTGGACCGGGTGCTGTTCTCGCCCTCGCCGGACTACCTGCTCAAGGTGCAGGGCGACTCGATGCGCGACGAGGGCATCTTCGATGGCGACCTGATCGGCGTGCACCGCACCCGCGACGCGCGCTCGGGCCAGATCGTGGTGGCGCGGGTGGACGAGGAAATCACGGTCAAGTTGCTGAAGATCGGCAAGGACCGCATCCGCCTGTTGCCGCGCAACCCGGACTACGCGCCGATCGAGGTGCAGCCCGACCAGGATTTCGCCATCGAGGGCCTGTACTGCGGCCTGGTCCGGCCCAACCGCTGATGGCCGCTTCGACGGGCCTGCACCGGGACGGCTTCCTGCGCGCGGCGCGGGGTTTTCCCACAGCCGCCGCCGCATCGCGGCGATGCCCAGCCGCCGCCGTCGCGACTATTTTCGATACCACCGGCCAGGGTCGCAGCCTGTGCGACCAGGCCACCCCAGACTTTGCACCACACCACTGACCCCTTGAGGAACACAGCGATGGACGAGAACAAGAAGCGCGCCCTGGCCGCGGCCCTGAGCCAGATCGACAAGCAGTTCGGCAAGGGCTCGGTGATGCGCATGGGTGACCGGGTCATCGAGCCGGTGGAGATCATCCCGACCGGGTCGCTGATGCTGGACATCGCCCTGGGCATCGGCGGCCTGCCGCGCGGCCGCGTGGTCGAGATCTACGGCCCGGAGTCCTCCGGCAAGACCACCCTGACCCTGCAGGCGATCGCCCAGTGCCAGAAAAAGGGCGGCACCGCCGCCTTCATCGATGCCGAGCACGCGCTCGATCCCATCTACGCGGCCAAACTGGGCGTGAACGTGGACGACCTGCTGGTCTCCCAGCCCGATACCGGCGAGCAGGCGCTGGAGATCGCCGACATGCTGGTGCGTTCGGGTTCGGTGGACATCGTGGTGGTCGACTCGGTCGCCGCATTGACCCCCAAGGCCGAGATCGAAGGCGAGATGGGTGACCAGTTGCCGGGCCTGCAGGCGCGCCTGATGAGCCAGGCCCTGCGCAAGCTCACCGGCAACATCAAGCGCTCCAACACCACGGTGGTGTTCATCAACCAGCTGCGCATGAAGATCGGGGTGATGATGCCCGGGCAGAGCCCGGAGGTGACCACCGGCGGCAATGCGCTCAAGTTCTATGCTTCGGTGCGCCTGGACATCCGCCGCATCGGTGCGATCAAGAAGGGCGACGAGATCATCGGCAACCAGACCAAGATCAAGGTGGTCAAGAACAAGCTGGCGCCTCCGTTCAAGCAGATCGTCACCGAGATCCTGTACGGCGAAGGCATCAGCCGCGAAGGCGAGCTGATCGACATGGGCGTGGAGGCCAAGCTGGTGGACAAGTCCGGCGCCTGGTACGGCTACAACGGCGAGCGCATCGGCCAGGGCAAGGACAACGCCCGCCAGTACCTGCGCGAAAACCCGGCCGTGGCGCAGAAGCTGGAGGCCGAGCTGCGCGAGAAGTTCCAGCCCGAGGAGAGCCCGCGCGAGGCGGCCGACCAGGACGGCGGCGAAGAGTGAGTTCCCGCGTCCCGTCGCCACGCTGTCAGTGGCGTGGCGGCGGGGCGTGGTTCCCGCAGGCCAGGAGGGCAGGTGCCAGGGATGGCGCACGACTTGATGCGGAGCGATGAACCAGGACCCCATCGACCACGACTGCGAACACGACCGCGAGCCGGATGAGCTGGGCGCCGGGGCCGCTGCCCCGGTGGGCGGCGATGCCTCGGCGGGCGGTGACGCCACCGGGGCGTTCGATTCGCCCACGCCTGGACGTCGCGGCCGGCGGCCGCAGCCCACCCCGGTGCAGCGGGCGCTGGGCCTGCTGGTGCGCCGGGAGCATTCGCGCAAGGAGCTGGGCCGCAAACTGGCCGCGCGTGGGGTCGAGGCCGGCGAGGCGGAGGCTGCGATCGAGCGCCTGGCCGGCGAGGGTTGGCAGGATGACACCCGATTCGCCCAGTTCCTGGTCCGCAGCCGGGCCGCGACCGGCTATGGCCCGATCTACATCCGCGCCGAGCTGGGCACCCATGGCCTGGGCGGGGAGGCCATCGCCGCCGCCCTGGAGGGTTTCGAAGGCGATTGGACTGAAATCGCCCGCGACCTGGTCCGCCGCCGCTTCGGCCCGGCCGGCCCGGTCGACCTGGCCCAGCGCCGCAAGGCCGCCGACCTGCTGGCGCGCCGGGGCTTCAGCACCGACAGCATCCGCGCCGCCACCCGGTTCGACCCCGACGAGTGAGCCGGTCGGGCCGCATCGCGCGCGCTCTGCTAACCTTTACCGGTTGACTTTCCCGTTCCCGCCGGGCCGCCCCAGGCCGTTCCCGGCCGCGACCCGTCCGCCAGCCGAAGCCAGATGACCGCCTCCACTCACGCCTACACCACCGCCCGCATCCGCAGCGACTTCCTCGAATTCTTCCAAAGCAAGGGTCACACCATCGTGCCCTCGGCCCCGCTGGTGCCGGGCAACGACCCGACCCTGCTGTTCACCAACTCGGGCATGGTCCAGTTCAAGGACGTGTTCCTGGGCGCGGAGAAGCGCAGCTACGTGCGCGCGGCCGACGTCCAGCGCTGCCTGCGCGCCGGCGGCAAGCACAACGATCTCGATTCGGTCGGCTACACCGCCCGCCACCACACCTTTTTCGAGATGCTGGGCAACTGGTCGTTCGGCGACTATTTCAAGAAGGACGCCATTGCCTGGGCCTGGGAGCTGTTGACCGGGGTGTGGAAGCTGCCGGCCGAGCGCCTGCTGGTCACCGTCTACCACAACGACGACGAGGCCTACGCGCTGTGGCGCGACATGGTCGGCATCCCCGAAGAGCGGATCGTGCGCATCGGCGACAACAAGGGTGCGCCCTACGCCTCGGACAACTTCTGGCAGATGGCCGACACCGGTCCCTGCGGGCCGTGTACCGAGATCTTCTACGACCACGGCGCGCACATCGCCGGTGGCCCGCCGGGCTCGCCGGACGAGGACGGCGACCGCTACATCGAGATCTGGAACCTGGTGTTCATGCAGTTCGATCGCCAGCCCGATGGCAGCCTGGTACCGCTGCCGGCGCCATGCGTGGACACCGGCATGGGCCTGGAGCGGCTGGCGGCGATCCTGCAGCACGTGCATTCCAACTACGAGATCGACATCTTCCAGGCCTTGATCCGGCATGCGGCCGAGTTGACCGCCACCGCCGACCTGGAGAACAAGTCGCTGCGCGTGATCGCCGACCACATCCGCGCCAGTGCCTTCCTGATCGTCGATGGCGTGCTGCCTTCCAACGAGGGCCGCGGCTACGTGCTGCGCCGGATCATCCGCCGCGCCCTGCGCCATGGCTGGATGCTGGGGGTGCGCCAGCCGTTCTTCCACCAGCTGGTCGGCACCCTGTGCGAGCAGATGGGCCAGGCCTATCCGGAACTGCCGGCCGCCCGCGAACTGGTCGAGCGGGCGCTCAAGGCCGAGGAGGAGCGCTTCGCCGAGACCCTGGATGCGGGCATGAAGATCTTCGAGGAGGTCGCCGCGCGTGCGGCTGGCGGCGTCATCCCCGGCGCCGATGCCTTCCGGTTGTACGACACCTACGGCTTCCCGCTGGACCTGACCGCCGACATCGCCCGCGAGCGTGGCCTGGGCGTGGACAACGCCGGCTTCGATGCGGCGATGGAACAGCAGCGCGAGACCGCGCGCGCGGCCGGCAAGTTCGGTGGCGGCGTGCAGCTGCCGGCCGAGCTGGTCGCGACCCTGCAGCCGACCGGGTTCCTGGGCTACGACAGCCTGGCCGCTGAGGGCCTGAAGGTGGTGGCCCTGTTGCGCGACGGCCGTGCGGTCGATGCGGCCAGCGCGGGCGAGGAAGTGATCGTGATCACCGACCGCACCCCGTTCTACGCCGAGTCCGGCGGCCAGGTCGGCGACACCGGCGTGCTGGAGGCGCCGCAGGTGCGGATCGAGGTGGCCGATACCCGCAAGTTCGCCGGCCAGTTCCACGGCCACCTGGGTCGTGTTGCCGAGGGTGCGCTGAAGGTCGGCGACATGCTCTCGGGCACCGTGGACGGCGCGCGCCGCGCGGCCATCGTGCTCAACCATTCGGCCACCCACCTGCTGCACGCGGCCCTGCGCGAAGTGCTGGGCACCCACGTGCAGCAGAAGGGCTCGCTGGTGGCGCCGGACCGCCTGCGCTTCGACTTCTCACATTTCCAGCCGATGAGCGCCGGGGAGCTGGCCGAGGTCGAGCGCCGGGTCAATGCCCAGGTGCGGGCCAACCACGAGGGCGAAGTGCGGCACATGGGCATGCAGGAAGCGCTGGACTTCGGCGCAATGGCGCTGTTCGGCGAGAAGTACGGCGAGAACGTGCGCGTGCTGCGTTTCGGTCCGACCTCGACCGAGCTGTGCGGCGGCACCCACGCCGCGCGCACCGGCGACATCGGCCTGTTCAAGCTGGTGTCCGAGGGTGGCGTGTCGGCCGGCGTGCGCCGGATCGAGGCGGTGACCGGGCAGGGCGCGCTGGACCACGTGGCGTCCGGGGAACAGCGTCTGGACGAAGTGGCCACCGCGCTGGGCGGCAGCCGCGGCGACGTGGCCGACAAGGCGCGCGCGCTGGCCGAGCGCATTCGCCGACTGGAACGGGAAATCGAGTCGTTCAAGGCCAAGGCCGCCAGTGGCGCGGCTGCCGACCTGGCCGCCTCGGCGGTGGAGGTGGGCGGGATCAAGGTGCTGGCCGCGCGCCTGGAGGGTCTGGATGCCAAGGACCTGCGCGAGGCGGTGGACCGGCTCAAGCAGCAGCTGGTCGACACCGTCGTGGTGCTGGCCGGCACCCAGGACGGCAAGGCCGCCCTGGTGGCCGGGGTGAATGGCGCCGCAACGGGCAAGGTCAAGGCCGGTGAACTCCTGGCCCATGTCGCCGGTCGTATAGGTGGCAAGGGCGGCGGTCGCCCGGACCTGGCCCAGGGTGGTGGCGAGGACGGGCCCGCCCTTGTGCTTGCCCTGGAGGAAGTCCCGGCCTGGGTGGGCCAGCGCCTGCAGTGAGCCGCCCTGGCGGCGCAGGGGCCGTTTCGACCCCGCAGGCGGCGATGCGCGCGCATCTTGCCCGCGCACCGGCCTGCGAAGTAGGATCAATGGATTGTGTGGCCGTCGCCACGCTGCATGACCGGATGGAGGCGCGGACCTTGACGGATATCCGCGCAGGCCGGTGAATCCACGCCGGCACATTGGAGAAAGAAGATGTTGATCCTCACGCGCCGCGTAGGCGAAACCCTGGTGATCGGTGATTCGATCAGCGTCACCGTGCTCGGGGTCAAGGGCAACCAGGTGCGCATCGGCATCAATGCGCCCAAGGACGTGTCGGTCCATCGCGAGGAGATCTACCAGCGCATCCACCGCGGCGATGAATCGCCCCAAGGCGGCGGCGGGACCGAACCGGAGGCCTGAAAGCCATCGATGTTTGCCGGCAGGGAGCCCAGCAGGTATCCTTTGCGGCCCGCGGGCGCCTCGGCGCGCTGCGGAACCCACGGAGTGATGCCCGAGAGGCCGAAGGGGCTCCCCTGCTAAGGGAGTATAGGGTCAAAAGCTCTATCGAGGGTTCGAATCCCTCTCACTCCGCCAGACACAGAAATGCCCCCGGAAGGGGGCTTTTTTGTGTCTGGCGGAGTGAGAGGACTTGATGAGAACCCTGACGGGTTCGACCACCGCGCAGCGGTGGCACGGCGTAGCCGCCCGAAGGGTGAGCCGCGCAGCGGCGAATGATTCCCTCTCCGGCCCTCCCTGCAAACCCCGGCAGGGTGCTGTGCGTTGAAGAAGCGACCGCTATTGCAAGACCTGTTGTCGCAATAGCCGCTCCAGCCAGTCGGCGAACACCTGCACCCGCCTGGAAAGATGCTGGCGATGCGGATAGAGCAGGGTCATCGGCAACGGTTCGGCGCGATGGTCGGGCATCACCTCGACCAGTTCGCCAGCTTCCAGGTGCTGGCGCACGTCATAGGCCGGAATCTGGATCAGGCCCAGGCCCGCCAGACAGGCGGCGATATAGGCTTCGGCGCTGTTGACCGTGACCCGGCCACGCATCGACAGGGTGCGCAGGCTGCCGCCCTCGACCCATTCCCATGCCTCGACCCGGCCGCAGGAGGGCGAGGCGTAGTTGACCGCCCAGTGACTGGCCAGGTCGTCCGGGCATTCCGGCAGGCCGTGGCGCGCGGCATAGCCGGGGCTGGCGACATTGATCAGTGGCAGCGTGCCAATGGCCCGTGCGACCAGCCCCGAATCGCCCAGCGGCCCGACCCGCAGCACGCAATCCACGCGTTCCTCGACCAGGTCGACCGTCCGGTCCGTCACCCCGAGGATGATGTCGATCCCGGGGTATTGATCCAGCAGGACGGGCAGCGCCGGTGCGACGATGAGCCGGCCGATCCGTCCCGGCACATCGACCCGCAGCGTGCCGACGGGTTTGCTGCCGTCGTGCCGGAACAGCCGCTCGGTTTCCTCGACGTCGGCGATGACGCGCAGGCAGCGTTCGTAGAAGGCCGCACCGTCCTGGGTCGCGGCAACCTTGCGCGTGGTGCGGTGCAGGAGCCGGGCACCGACCCGGCTTTCCAGCTCGGCCACCGCCGCCGAAACCGAGGAGCGCGGCAACCCCAGGCTGTCCGCCGCGCGGGTGAAGCTGGCCGCCTCGACGACGCGGGCGAAGATGCGGAAGAGGTCGATCCGGTCCATGTGTCGGCCCGTCTATTGTTCGTTATTTATGACAAATCATGTCATGGATTCCCTCTTTATGCGTTCCAGTCTGGACGGTAGCTTGGATCCACGCAAAGCGGCAGCACCGTGCGGCCGCGCCGTCTCCAGGAGCTTCGATCCATGACCGACCATTCCATCCAGGGCAAGACCGTCCTCATCACCGGCGGCGCCAAGAACCTGGGCGGGTTGATCGCCCGCGACCTCGCCGCGCATGGCGCCAAGGCGATCGCCATCCACTACAACAGCCCGGAGAGCCGGGCCGATGCCGAGGCGACCGTCGCCGCAGTGCAGGCCGCAGGCGCGCAGGCCGTCGCCCTCCAGGGCGACCTCACCACGGCGGCGGCGATGGAGCGGCTGTTCGCCGATGCGGTCGCCGCGGTCGGCCGGCCGGACATCGCGATCAACACCGTCGGCAAAGTGCTCAAGAAGCCGATCGCCGAGGTCAGCGAGGCCGAGTACGACGAGATGAGCGCGATCAACGCCAAGGCGGCGTTCTTCTTCCTCAAGGAAGCCGGCCGCTACGTCAACGACAACGGCAAGATCCTGACCCTGGTCAGTTCGCTGCTCGGCGCCTACACGCCCTTCTATTCGAGCTATGCCGGCACCAAGGCGCCGGTCGAGCACTTCACCCGCGCCGCCTCCAAGGAATTCGGCGGACGCGGCATCTCGGTGAACGCGATCGGCCCCGGTCCGATGGACACGCCGTTCTTCTACGGCCAGGAGAGCGCCGAGGCGCAGGCCTACCACAAGAGTGCGGCGGCGCTGTCCGGATTCGCCAAAACAGGTCTCACCGACATCGAGGACATCGTGCCGTGGATCCGCATGATGGTCTCCGATGGCTGGTGGATGACCGGCCAGACCATCCTGGTCAACGGTGGATACACGACCAAGTGACCTGGCTGGCGACCGGGCGGCGTGCCTGGTCGCCGGCAAGCTGGGCTCCTACAGGTCGAATCGGGGATCAGCACGGTCGCGGAGGACGTCGCTGCAAGGGGGCCTGTCAGCCGCGTGTTGGAGCCGGAACGGCGACCACGCGGCTGACAGGCCCCCTTGCAGCGACAGCCGGCCTCCGCCCGGCGATGAGGCTACTGCTCCTGATCCGCAGGGGCGGACCCATGCCTCCTCAATCGGGAGAAGAACCAAAAAAAAGGACCGGCGACAAGTCGACGGTCCTTTGAAATGGCGCGCCCGGAGAGATTCGAACTCCCGACCGCCTGGTTCGTAGCCAGGTACTCTATCCAGCTGAGCT
>JAGOWL010000102.1:2117-8384 GCA_018060215.1 Pseudoxanthomonas sp. | reverse complement strand
TGGCCGCCTGCCAACCGGTCCGCCCGCAAGCACCCGCGCCGATCGTGGCCGCCGCGCCGGCCCACGCCGCCACCGTCCCGGCTGACGACAACCTCAACGCGGTGCTGTGGGTGCAGCGCAGCGCCGAGTACCAGGCCAACGCCATCCAGACCTACCGCGCCGCCGCCGGATACCTGGACAAGGCCCTGGCCGAACCGCACTGGGACGCCCTGGTGCCGACCGAACGCGACAACACCGGCCACGGCCTGAAGCCGGCGGTGGTGCTGGACATCGACGAGACCGTGCTGGACAACTCGCCCTACCAGGCGCGCCTGGTCCGCGACGGCCTGGAATACAGCGATCCCACCTGGGACGCCTGGGTCCAGGAGCGGCGCGCCACGCCGGTGCCGGGCGTGCTCGAATTCGCCCGCGCCGCCCAGGCCCGCGGCGTGACCCTGGTGTACATCTCCAACCGCGCCGTGCACCTGAAGCAGGCGACCCTGGACAACCTGCGCGCCCAAGGCCTGCCGGTGGCCGACGACAGCGTGTTCCTGGGCCTGGGCACGGTGGTGGAAGGCTGCCAGCAGCACGGCTCGGAAAAGGACTGCCGGCGCCGCCTGGCCGGGCGCAACTACCGGGTGCTGATGCAGTTCGGCGACCAACTGGGCGATTTCGTCCACATCCCCGCCAACACCCCGCAGGCCCGCCAGGGCCTGCTGGAGGAATACGACGACTGGTTCGGCGAGCGCTGGTGGATGCTGCCCAACCCGACCTACGGCAGCTGGGAGCCGGCGCTGTTCGACAACAACTTCAAGCAGCCGCGCGACGTGCGCCGCGCGGCCAAGCGCGCCGCCCTGGAGGTGGCGCCATGAGCGGGGCGGGCCGGCCGCCGCTGCCGCTCACCCCGGAGGAGCGACTGATCTTCGCCCTGGATGTGCCGGACCGGGCGCAGGCGCTGGAGTGGGTCGAGCGCCTGGGCGATGGCGTGCGCTTCTACAAGATCGGCATGGAGCTGCTGGCCTCGGGCCAGTACTTCCAGGTGCTGGACGAGCTGGCCGCGCGCGGCAAGCGGGTGTTCGTGGACCTGAAGTTCTTCGACATCCCGGCCACCGTGGCCGGCGTGGTCCGCGGCCTGGGCCGCTGGCCGGTGAGCTACTGCACCCTCCACGGCTGGCACCCGGCGATGATGCAGGCCGCCGCCGAAGCCAACGCCGGTTCCGACATGCGCCTGCTGGCGGTCACCGTGCTCACCTCGATGGACGGCAATGACCTCAAATCCATGGGCATCTCCGGCGAACCCGAGGCCATTGTCGTCGAACGGGCGATAGCGGCACAGGCCGCCGGGATCGACGGGGTGATCGCCTCGGGGCTGGAAGCGGCCCCGATCCGGCGCGCCACCGGCGCCGGGTTCTCCATCGTCTGCCCCGGCATCCGCCCCGGCGGCCCGGCCGGCGACGACCAGAAACGCAGCGTCGGGGTGGCCCGCGCCTTCGCCGACGGTGCCGACGCGATCGTGGTCGGCCGCCCGATCCGCCTGGCCGCCGACCCGCGCGCGGCGGCACTGGCGATCCAGGCCGAGATTGCCGGCGCGCTCAATCCTTGATATTCCCAGTCCCTGCATCCGCAACCACCGGGGGATCGCGCATGTCCCGACCGACGCACGCCCCGCTGTCCGCCCGCCGCCCCTGGATCGGGCTGTTGCTGCTGCTGGCCCTGGTCGCCTGCAAGCGCGGCTCGGCGCCCGACGAACTGCCCGGCGCGGCCAGCGAGCCGGCCGGCGCGGTCCGGCAACTGGCCACCCACCTGCACGGCAACGACCTGCAGGCGTTCGCCCGCGACGCATTGCCGCCGCAGGAATACGCGCAACTGGCCCAGGCCTGGGAGCAGGGCCGCAGCCGCTGGCCGCTGACGGAATTGCCGTTGGAAGACCGCATCGGCCCGCTGCTGGGCACACTGGCGGCACCCGGTTCGGAAAAAGCCCTCACCCGCAGCTTCAACGCCCAGCTCGCCGGCCAGGACAAGGCCCTGGCCGAGGCGGCGCGGACCCTGGCCCTGTTCGGCAGCCAGTACGTGAAGACCCAGGGCGACTACAGCGACGAGGAACGCGCCCACTACGCCCAGGTGCTGGCCGCCCTGGGCGCCTGGTCGGCCACCGCGCCACTGGGCGATCGCAGGCACGGCGCGGCGGCGATCGAGCGCCTGGCGGGGGCGGCCCGTGCCACCGGACTGGATGGGGACCCGGCCCTGGTCGCGGCCGGGATGGACGACAGCCTGCGCCGGCTGGGGCCGTTCGCCGGCGAACTCAAGGCGGTACTGGCCAGCTACGGCCTGGACCTGGATGACAGCCTGGACCGGTTGCGCATCGGCCTGGTGGCCGAGCGCGGCGACCACGCCACAGTGCGCATCCACTACCCGCTGGCCGCTGCCGAGATCGACACCACCCTGAGCCTGACCCGGCGCGACGGCCACTGGTACCTGGACGACTACCTCGAACACGCCGCCGCCTTGCTGCGCGAAGCGCCGGCGCCCGGGCCGGGGCTGGACCTGCCCCTGCCCGCCCTGCCGGCACCCGCGTTGCCGGTGCCTGCCCCGGCGCAAACGCCGCCGGCCACGGCCGCGCCCGCCGCTGGGCGATAATCCCCCCATGCCTGAACAGAACCCCCTGCCGTTCCCGGAGCCGCCGGCCCGGCCCGCCACCGCCGGTACGCCCGCCGCACCGGTGGATGCGCCGGCCGCCCGCGCACCGGCCGACGGGCCTGCGCTGACGCCCGGACAGCCCGCCGCGCAGGACGCGGCCGCCACCGTGGCCCAGCCCCTGGCCGGGCCACGGCCGGGGCCACGCGCCCGGCGCCCGCTGTGGGCGCGGCTGCTGGGCCGGCTGGCCGACCCCTGGCTGGACCTGAAACTGGAACCGGCCGACCTGGACCCATACGCCGCCGACCCGCGCCCGGTCTGCTACGTGCTCGAGGACTACGGCCTGTCCAACGCGCTGATCCTGGACAAGGCCTGCCGCCAGGCCGGCCTGCCCTCGCCGCTGGTGCCGCTGCCGCGCGACCCGACCGGGCGCAAGCGCGCCTACGTGGCCCTGTCGCGCCGCAACGCCTCGCCCCTGATTCCCGACCAGCGCCCGACCACGCGCACCCACTCCGACTCGCTGGCCAAGCTGCTGCAGGCCCACCGCGCCGACCCGGCGCTGGACGTGCGCCTGGTGCCGGTGTCGATCTTCGTCGGCCGCGCCCCGGACCGCAGCAGCGGCTGGTTCTCGGTGCTGTTCTCGGAAAACTGGGCCCTGGTCGGCCGCTTCCGGCGGATGCTGGCGGTCCTGCTCAACGGCCGCGACACCCTGGTCCGCTTCGCCGAGCCGGTGTCCCTGCGCGCGAGCGTGGAGGAAGGCCTGGATCCGGAACGCACCGTGCGCAAGCTGCAGCGCGTGCTGCGCGCGCACTTCCGCCAGATCCGCGCGGCGGTGATCGGCCCGGACCTGTCCACCCGGCGCCTGCTGGTGGACAAGGTGCTGGCCGCCGACACCGTGCGCGAGGCCATCGCCAACCAGGCCCGGCGCGACAACTCCAAGCCGGTGGAGGCCTGGAAGAAGGCCCACGCCTACGCCTGGGAAATCGCCGCGGACTATTCGCACCCGGTGGTGCGCTCGGCCAGCTTCATCCTCACCCCGGTGTGGAACAAGATCTACCGCGGCGTGCTGGTCCACCACCTGGACAAGCTCAAGGAAGTGGCACCGGGCCACGAAGTGGTCTACGTGCCCTGCCACCGCAGCCACATGGACTACCTGCTGCTGTCCTACCTGCTGTACGAACGCGGCATCGTGCCGCCGCACATCGCCGCCGGCATCAACCTCAACCTGCCGGTGGTGGGCACCATCCTGCGCAAGGGCGGGGCGTTCTTCATGCGCCGCAGCTTCCGCGGCAATCCGCTGTACTCGGCGGTGTTCACCGAGTACGTGGCCCAGCTGGTGTCCGGCGGCTATTCGCTGGAGTACTTCATCGAAGGCGGGCGCTCGCGCACCGGCCGGCTGCTGCAGCCCAAGGGCGGCATGATCGCCATGACCGTGCGCGCCTGGCTGCGCCAGCCCACCCGCCCGGTGCTGTTCCAGCCGGTGTACATCGGCTACGAGCGGCTGATGGAAGGCAACAGCTACCTGGACGAACTGAGCGGCAAGCCCAAGGAGAAGGAATCGATCTGGTCGCTGCTGTGGGGCATCCCCAAGGTGCTGCGCTCCAACTACGGCCAGGTGGTGGTGAACTTCGGCGAGCCGATCGGGCTCAGCGCCATGCTGGCCGAACACGCCCCGGACTGGGACGGCAAGCCGCTGGGCGAGGAAGACAAGCCGGCCTGGCTGGCCGACACCGTCGATGCACTGGCCCAGCGCATCCACGTCGGTATCAACGCTGCCGCCGACGTCAACCCGATCAACCTGCTGGCGCTGGCGATCCTGTCCACCCCCAAGCACGCCATGGGCGAGGCCGACCTGCTGGCCCAGATCGCGCTGTCCAAGACCCTGCTGGCCGAACTGCCCTACTCGGAGCGGTTCACCGTCACCCCGCACACGCCCGCGGAAATCGTCGCCCACGGCGAGGAGATCGGCGTGCTGCGGCGCATCGCCCACCCGCTGGGCGACGTGCTCACCGTGGATGATGACAACGCGGTGCTGCTGTCGTACTTCCGCAACAACGTCGTCCACCTGTTCACCGCCTCGTCGTGGATCGCCTGCTGCTTCCAGCACAACCGGCGCCTGGGCCAGCGCACCCTGGTGCGGCTGGGACGCACGGTCTACCCGTTCCTTCAGGCCGAACTGTTCCTGCCCTGGAGCGAGGACGAGTTCGCCGAACGCGTGGACCAGATCGTCGACGTGTTCGTGCGCGAGGGCCTGTTGCAGCGGATCAACGACGAGGACGGCGGCATCCTGCAGCGCAACCAGGGCCAGAGCGACGAGGTGTTCCGCCTGCGCGCGATCGGCCACAGCCTGCAGCAGGCCTTCGAGCGCTACTACATCACCGTCTCGGTGCTGGTGAAGAACGGCCCGGGCACCCTGGGCGCGGCCGAACTGGAAAGCCTGTGCCAGCTGGCCGCGCAGCGGCTGAGCCTGCTCTACGCCGAGACGGCGCCGGAGTTCTTCGACAAGAGCCTGTTCCGCGGCTTCATCCAGAAGCTGCGCGAGATGAAACTGGTGTGGCCGGACCAGAACAGCAAGCTGCTGTTCGACGAACGCCTGGCCACCTGGGCCAACGACGCCAAGCTGATCCTGGGCCGCGAACTGCGCCACACCATCGAGCGGGTCAGCCCGGAAGCGGCGCGGCCGGAGGCCCAGGAAGCGCCCGCTGCGGACTGAACGCCGGCGCGCTGCCGGTCAATGCGGTTGCGCTGCCGGCGCTGGGGCGGGCGCATTCCGCCGTGGCCCGCTCAGCCACCGCCCCCGGCCTGGTTGCCTCCAGCGGCGCATGGATCGATTGGATTCGATGCCTTCTTTGGACTAGACTTAGTCCAGTCAATTTCATGGCAGGCGATGCCCATGGCCACCGCGATCAACATCCACGAAGCCAAGACCCACCTGTCCCGGCTGGTGGAGCAGGCCTGCGCGGGCGAGGAGATCATCATCGCCAAGGCCGGCAAGCCGATGGCACGGCTGGTGCCGCTGGCACCGGCGGTCAAACCCAAGACACTGGGCCTGTTGCAGGGGAAAGTCGGGATCGCCGCCGATTTCGATGCACCGCTGCCGGCCGATTTCCTGCTCTCCAGGAACACGGTGTGACATGCGCCTGCTGCTGGATACCCATGTGCTGCTGTGGGCGCTGGACGACCCGGCCAGGCTGGGCAGGAAAACCCGCAGCCTGATCGAACGCTCCGAAGCGCTGGTCAGCGTGGCTTCGCTCTGGGAAATCAGCATCAAGGCCGGACTGGGCAAACTGAAGATCGAACCGCGGCATGTATTCGATGCCATCGAGCCTTCCGGCTTCGATCTGCTGCCAGTGCAGGCGACCCATGCCCTGGAGGTGTTCTCGCTGGGCGCCGTGCACGGCGATCCGTTCGACCGCCTGCTGGTCGCCCAGGCGATGTCCGAGCGCATCACCCTGCTCACGTTCGACCAGGCCCTGCTGGGCTACGGACCTTCGGTGCGCCTGGCCGAGTGAACCCCCTGGCGACGTAACCCGCCCGGCGGGTTACGCCGGCTCGTCCGGGATCAGCAGGCTCTCCAGCCGGGCGATGCAATCCTTGAGCTGCAGCTTGCGCTTCTTCAGGCGCTTGGCCTCCAGGTCATCGTCCGGATTGGCC